>NZ_JAGGKR010000001.1:0-340034 GCF_017873855.1 Methanolinea mesophila | reverse complement strand
TGTTTCGGGTGGATCCCGTCTTCGTTCCCGTGTTATAACTATTAGTTACAAAATAACCGTTAGTTATAATATAACCTAAGGTGATACTATGGTGCGCAAGGAACGGGCCCGGTAAGGGTCCGCATGCTCGTGAAGTGAGGCCATAATGAACGGCATTTCAGGGAACATTCCCGGGCCCTCGATGGAGGGACCTGAATGAAGATCGATTCGGTGAAACTGGTATGGTTCTCACCTACGGGGACGACAAAAACGGTCGTCCGGGGTATCGCACGCGGAATGAATTACGGCACGGCTGAATTTATGGACATTACCACGCCGGATGCGAGAAACGAGCCGTTGCAGACCTCGGAACGTGAGCTGCTGGTGATCGGCGTGCCGGTGTACATGGGAAGGGTGCCGGCCCTCCTGGGCAAATGGCTGCACGCGATAAAAGCCCGGAATACGCCGGCGGTGTGCGTGGTCGTCTACGGCAACCGGACGTACGAGGACGCACTCGTCGAACTGCAGGATATCGTGTCCGGGTGCGGGTGCATACCGGTCGCCGGCGGGGCATACATCGGGGAGCACTCGTTCTCCGACGCCGGGACCCCGACTGCCCAGGGCCGTCCGGATGCGTCCGATGTTCGTCATGCCGAGTCCTTCGGGCGGAAGATCCGGGAAAAAATCGACGCCATCCCCTCCGTCGACCGGATCCCCAGGGCGGATATTCCCGGCTGCCACCCGTACCGGGGAGACCCGACGCTGTGGAATGTCGATTTCATCGCGGTGAGCGAGGCGTGCACCCAGTGCGGTACCTGTGCGGCGGGTTGCCCCGTTGGTGCCATTGACCCGGCTGACAGCGTGGTGATCGATATTGGTACATGCATTTCTTGCTGCGCCTGCATCAAGCACTGTCCCGAACACGCGAGGACGATGAAACCCGGGCTGGTGAAGGACGCCCAATTGCGTCTCCACACGCTCTACCCCGAACGAAAGGAGCCCGAATGCTTCTTATGAGGGATTCATTCAAGGCGGCGGCCTGGATATTCCCGCGGAAATCTGCCAGGAAGCGCTGTTTCTTATGTGGGGGTCATTCATGGCTCCAAACCAAGAAATCTTCACATACGTACAGGGAAAAGATGCTTCTTATGTGGGATTCATTCAAGGCGGCAGCCGGGAGATCTTCTCCTCCATGCAAGGGAAAGATGCCGCTATGAGAAGTTCATTCATGACGGCGGACGGGAGAATGTTCCTGAAACCGGCCGGGGAGCGCTGATGGAACACCGCCCTTTCTACGCGGTCCGTCCGCTCCTGCCGGTCTACCCGGAACCGGAAGACCTGCCACCCGCACGGAAACGCTGGGTCCTGGTCCAGGGAGCCTCAGTGCTCCACCGGGACACCCCGGGGCCCGGCACCGTTCTTGCACCGGACCCGCTCCCGGCCGGGCTGGCGTGCGGCGAACCGGTGTACCTCGGCACCCGCGACGACCTGGTGTACTATGCGGCCGAGTTCCCTGCCGGAGAAGTGCTGCCGGACGGATGGCATGCATCACCGGTCAGGGAACTGGACGGGAAGGTCCCGGAGGGCGACATGGCAATTGCCGCCTACGCCGTCCGGATGCTCGACTTCGACAGGACGACGGCCTTCTGCGGAAGGTGCGGGGCGGACACCCGCCCGCTCACCACCGAGCGGGCACGAGCCTGCACGGCCTGCGGCCGGATCATCTACCCCCGGATCTCCCCCGCCATCATCGTGCTGGTGAAGAAGGGAGAAGAGATCCTGCTTGCCCGTTCTCCTCGCTCCCCGCCGGGGTTCTACTCGGTCATCGCCGGCTTCAACGAGCCCGGCGAGAACCTGGAGCAGACCGTCCGCCGCGAGGTCGGCGAGGAGGTCGGCATCACGGTGCGAAACATCCGGTACTTCGGGAGCGAACCCTGGCCGTTTCCCGATTCGCTCATGATCGGATTTGTCGCAGACTATGCCGGAGGAGAGATCCGGGTGGACCACCAGGAGATCGAGGAGGCCCGCTGGTATTCCCGCGAGAACCTCCCCTCCATCCCCTCGAAGACGAGCATCTCGCGGGCGCTCATCGAGGCCTGGATCCGGCGGGAGATCTGAAACCATTTCCCGCACTCTTTCCCGGTCCGGGGCAGGCGACCTGGAACCCGTCACCTCCCTGCCGGGTGCAGGGAACAAAAGAGCCGGATTGTGCCCGACCGGGAATGGCTGCGAACAGACCACACTGAAATTGCGGGAAAATACCGAAACCCTGCGGGTGCAGTGAACGGAATGAATCGGAGTATTGTCCGGCGGGAATGGACTAAGAACCGAACCACACTGAGGATTGTGGGAAAATACCGAAATCTTCGGTGCGGGGAACGGAAGAGCCGATAAAAAAATTACACCCTGCAAATTGCCTTAAAGGAAAAACAGGAACGAGGGATTAAAATGACAAAAGTGATCGCGATCAACGGCAGCCCGCGGAGGGAGGGAAACACGGCCCTCCTGATACGGCATGTCCTGGAAGAGCTCGGGAACGAAGGGGTCGACACCGAGGAAGTGAACCTGGGCGGAAACGTGGCACGGGGATGCACCGCCTGCATGCAGTGCATGGAGAACCTGGACGGGCACTGCGTGTTCGACGACGATATCGTCAACGCCTGCATTGATAAAATGGGGGAGGCGGACGGGATCATCCTCGGCTCGCCGGTGTACTTCCTGGACGTCACGGCGGAGATGAAAGGCCTCATCGACCGGGCGGGTTTTGTCTCGATGGTCAACCGGGACCTGTTCCGGCGAAAGGTCGGCGTCCCGGTAACCGTGATGCGGCGGGCCGGGGCGATTTCCACCCTGAACACGATGATGAATTTCATGGCCTATTCCGGGATGATCGTCGCCGGAAAACCGGTGACCGGGGTGGGACACGAGGTCGGGTCCGTGCAGAAGGACGAGGAAGGCATCAGGCGTGCACACGATACCGGAAAGAACATGGCGTGGCTGTTAAACGCGCTCGGGAACCGGTCATGAATCGTCATTTTCATAAGGACCGGACCGACCGCCCGGCCGGATCCATCCGGGAAAATTTCTCCGGAGTCGGGTCCGCCGGCGATTCCCGGACCTATTTCACGGATCGTGTAATGGACGACCGGAAGATCGCGGGAGGAACGGTATGGCAGTAAGCGACAGGAGACAACGGGAGAAGGAGCAGAGAAGGACCGATATCGTCGATGCCGCCGAGCGGCTCTTTTTCTCAAGGAGTTATGAGGAGGTGTCCATGGACGACATCGCCCGGGAGGTCGAATTGAACAAGGCCACCCTCTACCTGTATTTTAAGAACAAGGAGGCGCTCTACGCCACCATCGTCCTCCGGGGTATTGCGATCCTCCGGGAAAAATTCGGGGAGTGCATGGCGCAGCAGGTCCCCGGGCTGGTCAAGGTGGCCCTGATGGGCCAGGCCTACTACCAGTTTTCCCAGGAATACCCGGAATACCTCCGGCTTATCCACTTCTACGGGTCAGAACGGTTCTCCACGGAGAATCCCTATACCGCAGAGATCGGGGAGGGATACGGGGTATGTCGCGGGATCCTGATGGAGGCGATCCGGGAGGGCACCGGTGACGGGACGATCCGGGCCGATCTCGACCCGTTCCTGACCTCGATGTACCTCATGATCTCCTTCATGGGGATCCTCTCGCTGGAAAACAGGTGGAAACTCGTGGTCGAGGCGGAGGGATTCAGCTACGAGCAGTTCGCGAGCGAGTTCTTCCGGTTCATCACCCCGGCAATCTCACCCGGAGAGGAGGGCCGGACCGTGGACCTCAGTGACTTCGGGTCGGCCGGGTTCTTCCTCACCACGCCTCTGCAGACGCGGAAGAAGAAGAGAAAATAATCTTTGATTTTTGAGTTCTCTCTTTTTTTCCATTTCCCGGGAATAAGTATCCATAATTTCGCCTCGCGATCTTCACCTGCGACGGCCGCTTGACGAGCCCACTTCCCCGATCAGGAGAAGTGCATGCTTATATCTTCCCGGGCCGTCTTTACAGGTATTCATGGCGGTATTCCTTCTCGTCCACGGAGCGATGCACGGGGGCTGGTGCTGGCGCAGGCTGACCGAATACCTCCGAAAGGAAGGACACGAGGTCTTTTCCCCCACGCTGACCGGCATGGGGGAGCGATCGCACCTCCTCACCAGGGAGACGGGGCTCTCTACCCACGTCGAGGACCTGGGGGAAGTGCTGAAGTTCGAGGACCTCGCGGATGTCATCGTGGTCGGTCACAGTTACGCCGGCCTGGTCATCACCCAGCTCGCCGAGTCGGCACACGAACGAATACGGCGCCTGGTCTATCTTGCCGCATTTCTCGCCCGGGACGGCCAGTGCCTCTTCGACGTGCAGACAAAGGCGACGCAAAAATTTTACCTCGAATGGTCCGGGCGGATGGGCGACGGCTGGCGGCTCCCCCCGTCAGAGGCATTTCTGGCCCGGTGGGGCGTGACCGACCCCGGTGACGTCGCCTGGGTGGCCCCGCGCCTGACCGATTTTCCCATGAAGTGCCTCTTCGATACGCTGGACCTGCACACGCACGCATCCGACCGCCTGCCGAAAACGTACATCCACTGCACGCAGGAGCCGATGGCATCGGCGCTGAAGCCTTTTGCCGAACATGCCAGGGCAGATCGGTGGGGCTATGGCGAGATCGACGCGGGACACGACGTGATGGTAACAAAACCCGGACCGCTCGCAGCGCTCCTGGCGAAATGCCCGGGGGTCGACCGCCGGTGACTAAGTTCCTTTCATCCCGGGATGAACGCGAATGAATCGATCTACGTGGTTTTTGGGGAAGGAGAGGAGTGAATGTGTGTGACTGCACGGAATTCGCAATTGCCGGTGTAAACGGCCGAGGATTTCTTTCTCTCCTCGTGAATGAATATTTTCCTAATTTTTTTTCATCTCCTTCTGACGTGCCCAAAGGAAGGGCCGATCGAGGAATCATCGCGCCGGAAGAGCGGATATCTATATCTCTCCCCGAACCCACACTCCGGATGAGAATGCATCGAAATATCCCGGTGATCCTGGTCTTCCTCCTGTCCGGTGCACTCCTCTTCGCAGGGTGCAGCACTATCCCGCACGTTCCCACTTCGGCACCATCGCAGGGAGATCCCATCGTGGGTGCCTGGATCTCACACCAGTCGGATTCGACGGTGTTCTACCGCTTCTGGGGAAATGGAACGTTCAGCGCCTGGTCAGACACCGGGGATATCCACCCGAAATATTCGTTCCAGTATTACGGGCAATGGGAGCCGGGCGGACTTTATACCTTCACGACTGAGGGGGCTCATATCGGGTACGGCGAGGTCACTGCCCTCGCGATCCGGCGCACTCTTACTATAGTCTACGATCCCCTGCGGGACACCTTCTCGATCAAAGAACAACCTGGCCAGGTATTCTCGCGAATCTCGTCCGATCCCGATTCGCCTGTCCGATGAAACGATAAGGCCTCGTCCGATCCCGATTCGCCCGTCCCCTGAAAACGATAAGGTCTCGTCCGATCCCGATTCGCATGTCCCATGAAAACGATTAGGTCTCGTCCTGCGGGGAACACGCTCCAGTGAACGAGCCGGTCCGGAGGACCAGATTCCGGGTTACTCAGTAATGGGGTCGGCGGCACGAAATTTCACCACAAGGGCCGTGTAAATAGAGAAAATGTGACCGAATCAGGGAGATCGCGGGGCCTCCCGGGATGTCCCGTTCCCGAGATACACCCTTTGTCCGTAGAGCATGTACCCGATCCCCACGAAGATCAGGATGAACTCGCCGGCCGTAACGGCGGGCGGCGGGGGGACCGTGAAGAAAAATTTCGCCTGGTCGGCGGGGGCGACGAGGAAAAGGAACGCTGCATCGATTATCGCCAGGACACCGGCGAGTTTCGATCTCCGGACCAGCAGCATCGCGAGCCCTGCAAGCGGGAGCAGCAACCCTACGACAATGAAGAACACTCCGAATGCGAGGGTCCGGATTTCATTCATACGGGTCTCGAATCCGAGCGGAGTCAGGAGGAAGCCGATGACGAATCCTAACCCGAACAGGATTGCCAGTATCCGTTCTGATGTCCCGAAGGACGCAATAGTATCGGACAATGAAGACATTTCTCATTCTCCTCATCGAGACTTAGCACTCTTTTGGGCTAATCGTCAATGGGAATGATAAAGTCTACCCTTATGAATGGTGCCCGGAGCTGACGGGTGAGAGCAGCTTATACAGGTGACAGGTGAAAGATCCCTCGGTTCAAATCTTCTTCGTGCTCCTCACTACGCGAGAGAATCATCAGCGCCGGTTCGGGACTACGTAATCGACGTAAAAGAACGGGTCCGGGCCGGAGCCCTGCCGAGCGGCCTCCGCAAGCATCGGACCCGCTGACGCGGAAGGACCCTCCGATTGGGCCGGGACCGGGACCGTGACCGGGGATGAAGAGATCCTCGAGATCAGGCTGGAGAATAATGATTGGGAAGATGTAACGACAGGTATGGGGTTTGACGGAAGAATCACGCCGGGATTCGGGATATCTGCAGGAGGTGTGGATAGGGGGGTGGGTATTGGTGGGGTGAGGGTCGTCACCGGTTTCGCAGGGGGGGTATTGGGGTCCACCAGGGGGATGTGTTCGTACGGCGGATGAATATAGATATATCGACCATCTCCGATAGGAATTATTTGCCATCCCGACGAGGCATTTTGATCAGGAACCGATTGTACAGGTGTCTGGGTCGGCGTGGGAGTCGGGTATACGATAACCGGTTCATTCACGGAACTACCTGAATCAGGCATAGATATAGGGATATGTTGAGGGATCATGACTGGATACGGCTCCCAATTTTGGTGGACGTTGGGATCTGCTATTGATGTATCCGCCAACACAGAAGCAATCGAAAAAGACATCGCAAACGTTAATATTGCACCGATAAAAAGAAATTTTCCCAATCTGGTTTTTCCCCCGAACATGATCTTTCACTTGTATTCTCATAAATTTTATATTATTAAAATATATATGATGTCCCTAGTTCAATAACTGGAATTTATTCCGCCCATTTCGCAGGGCAGCCTTCTTTCACATAGAATAATCTTCCTGCCATATCTCCTCCCATCGGGTAGGGCCACCCCGTATTAGGATTAATACATTCGGGGCCATCACACGTGCACAAACAATGGTGCAGTTCACCGATGGGGCTTGAGGGAGGGCAGGAAAGAATATTCAACGGTTCAATCGTTGGCGTTGCAGTTATTCTTGGTTTTTTTATGGGGGTGAAGAAGGTGCTCTTATCCGAGAACGAATCAAAGACGGACGACATATTCCTCGTAGGAAGCGGTGTAACGATAACCTGGGGTGTCGGCATAGCGGTCGGTGTGACCGACGGGATTCTTGTCGGGATAGTGATGGAAGAAGGCGAGCCCGTGCGATGGCTTGAAATCAGTTCGCTCGCGCTGATGGCGAGGACCGGCGCACAGACGAGTGTTAATATGAAAAATGCTGAAATGAGAGGCCAGATTTTCATTTTAATTCCACGATGGAATTACGACCCAAATGATATTTAAATTATTATAATTGCCCGGGTTAAAAAAATAGAGGAAGAAAATTCACACTAATTCATTCTAATGATTCAAAAGAGGAAGTATATCAGATCTGATATTAATATTCGGCCCATTTCACCGGGCAGCCGTCTTTCACTGTAAACAGTCTTCCTAGCATATCCCTACCCACGGGATACTTATCATCATCACAATTACACTCATAACCCACGAAGCATATGCAGGATCCACCCACCATAGTGAGATACAATTTTCCAACCGGTATGTCCGGGGGGCAGGTGTATGTCTTTTCCTGAGTATTGGCGTAATTTGGGGTTGGCTTTGCTGTCGGCATGACGAAGGTGCCCTTATTCTTGAATACATCAAAGATGGACGAAATATCCTGTGTGGGAAGCGGTGTGACGGTGGCTTGAGGAGCCAGCGTAGCGGTCGCCGTTACAGACGGGATCCTTTTCGGGATAGTGATGGAAGAAGGCGAGCCCGTACGATGGCTTGAAATCAATTCGCTCGCACTGATGGCAAGGACCGGCGCACAGACGAGTGTTACTATAAAAAATACTGAAATGAAAGGCCAGATTTTCATTTTAATTCCACGGTGGAATTACGATCCAAATGATATTTAAAATATTATAATTGCCCCGGTTAAAAAAACAGAGGAAGAAAATTCAACGAATTCATTCAAATAATTCAAAAAGGGAAGTATATCGGATCTGATGTTAGTATTCGGCCCACCTCGCAGGGCAGCCGTCTTTCACGATAAAGGTTCTTCCCAACCTATCCACCCCCATCAGGTACGGCAGTCCCGTCTGTGGATCGTAACAACCACATTCAAAACCCACGAAGCATGTACAGTCTACTCCTGCCACAGTGCGATGCATTTCTCCAACCGGTATGTCCGGGGGACAGGTGTACGTCTTTCCCTGATTAATGATGTAATTTGGGGTTGGCTTTGCTGTCGGCATGACGAAGGTGCCTTTATTCTTGAATACATCAAAAATGGACGAAATATCCCGCGTAGGAAGCGGTGTAACGGTGGCTTGAGGAGCCGGCGTAGCGGTCGGCGTTACCGACGGGATTCTTGTCGGGATATTGATGAGAGAAGACGAGCCCGTGCGATGGCTTGAAATCAGTTCGCCCGCGCTGATGGCAAGGACCGGTGCGCATACGAGTGTTACAATAAAAAATACCGAAATGAGAGGCCGGATTTTCATTTTAATTCCACGACTGAATTTAGACCTAAATGATATTTAAAATATTATAATTGCCCCGGTTAAAAAAACAGAGGAAGAAAATTCACACTAATTCATTCTAATGATTCAAAAGAGGAAGTATATCAGATCTTGAATTAATGTTCGGCCCATTTCACCGGGCAGCCGTCTTTCACGATAAATAGTATTCCTATCATATCTGTTCCCCTGGTTTATTTTCAAAATCGTCACAATTACATTCATAACTCTCGAAACATACGCACGTCCCTTCTCCCAGAGAACGATACAGTCTTCCCGTCAATATGTCCTGTGGACAAGTGTATATTTTCCATGGATTTACGTAAATCGAAGTTGGCTTTAATGTAGGCATGGCAAAGATCGACGAAAGATCCCGCGTAGGAAACGGTGTGACGGTAACTTGAGGAGGCGGCGTAGCGGTCGGCGTTACCGACGGGATTCTTGTCGGGATAGTGAGGGAAGAAGGCGAGCCCGTGCGGTGGCTTGAAATCAGTTCGCTCGCACTGATGGCGAGAACCGGCGCACAGACGAGGGTTACTATGAAAAATGCTGAAATGAGAGGCCAGATTTTCATTTTAATTCCACGGTCGAATTAAGATCCAAATGATATTTAAAATATTATAATTGCCCCGGTTAAAAAATTACATCTCTTCCAGGACCTCTCATTTTCTGCAGAACCAGCCCAGGAAAATTGCCCCGAGAAACGCGGCAAAACAAACCGGCATGTCAAATCCCGGGACTGAGGGGAGTGACGGCACTAATTCAAGGTCCAGCTCATCTCTCGTTCTCTCGAAGATAACTATAGTCCTGGTAGGGAGATATCCCTCTTTTTCAACGCTGATGGTCTGGTGCAATCCTCTCGCCTTTTTTATAATGTAACTACCATCCGCGGCGGTAATATTTGTCACATTATAGGGTGGGAATCCTTCGAACGGTTCCGATTCAAATTTCACGAGAGCTCCGGGAACCGGGGTACCTCTCAGGTCCGTCACCCTGCCCGATACTGTGACCGCCATCAATTGAGTCGGAGGCGGGATGCTCAGGTGGACCGTGAGGTTCAGGGCTTTCACGGCCTGGTTTCCGAGGTTATCCGTCACAGTCACGATAATGGTATTTTCACCTTCGGAAACGGGAATATCACAGGCGATTGTCGGCTCGTTTCCACAAATGACTTCATCGGCCCCGTTTCGGATTGTGATATTCCGGATGCCTGCAGGAGCCGATACTTCACCGAGAACAACTGCGTTCGGGGGAGCGATATCGATCCATGCCTCGTCTTCGCCCAACGGTTGCATGATGGTGAGCTTCACGCTCCCATTGGGAGAAGTCGCTGTTTGAGAGAGCGTGGCCGCACCGATTCCGGAAAAAAGTGTCAATGCTATTAGAAATGTGACTGCAATTGCGAATAATGCCGACTTTATTGAACACAATGGTTGATGTCTTCCTTTATCTTGAATCATCGTATTCTTTGATATTTTTCTCATCATACAGATCTCCACCACTCACTGTCAGCAGGTTAACCAGTAGTATGCAGACGCCTCACCATGTTCGTTCCGGTCGCCGGATCCGTGGGAAATTGTACGTCACACTTTGCAGCAGCCGTCCCTCCTCCGCCGGAGCGGTCCTGCCCCCCATCGAACACCGTTCGGGAAAAACGGGGGAACCACCGGGAAGGGCTGCCGGATCCAGGACAGGGTCGCGGAGGAATAATTCATTTATACTCTTCTAGCTCTATGGCATTTCTTCTCTACAGAAATCTTTTCGAACCGGAGGGATGAAATCAAGGTAATGAAAAAAATTCTTTTCGTTGCACTAATTTTTATTTTAATAGCTCTGATGGCAAGTCCCGGGTGCCTATCAAATAGGTACCGAAGCACCAATCCCGATGTTCTTGTAACCGCTGATGTTCATCACAATGGATCCTATACAAGAAATTATATCGATGATGTGAATAGGTATATCGTCACTGTGAATATTCTCAATAACGGGAGCAGAATCGCAAGAAATGTAAGAATCGACGAGTTTTCGTATTGTAATAAGCAGAAGGTTTTTCCGTACCAGAATTGTATCATCGATAACGGGTTCCTGGCGGATATCGGGGATCTTATACCAAGAGAACAGGAAACGCGGTATTACAATTTTGAAAGGCCGGCCTGGATCGTCATCCCAGACGAACACTATCAATTGCACTATCGGGTATCAAGTGAGTATACAAAGGTTGCTCCCGATTGAACACTTTCACCCTGCCATTCATACATCCACCTTTCCGGTTACACCAGCTAAATTCCTGAATGGAAAATATCATAAAGTATTTTTTACCTTGAATAGAAGTAGTGGCATAGAAGCGCGAGAGTCATCCGTTGCGGCTGACCTCGTAACCGTAGTTCGTGAATAAGACTATATTCAATTATTTGGGGGAAAAAATGAAAAAAACATTGTCCGTTTATTCAATCGCCCTGACTTTTTTTGCCATACTGTTTCTCATAGTGATTCCAACCGGCTGTGCGGGTATTATTGAACCAGGTCCGACGCCGATAGTTCTCCCTCCACACAAAACCATCCCGGTACTCCCGGAACCAACCGATTTCACACCGCCAGAGTTGATATCATTGGTTTTCCCGCAAAGGATGCTTCAGTATTCCCCCGGTGATTATAGCGAATATTTTATCGAGATTTCGATTCCCACCTCTCAACTGAATTCGGCAAAAAGCATCGTTTCGAATGGTACTCACTATCTGATTGTTCCTGGAATTTCACCGAATGAAGGTGTTGCGGTCCTGACTATTCCCAAGGAAATGTTTGACTTCGAAATGCGACAAGATTCAAATACTTTTCACGTGTTATTCGCTGATTATTACTTCAAATTTTATCCTGATGTATCGGTAATAACCGGAGATACTGATAATGGGGTTTCTTCAAGCCAAAAATCTCCTCAAAGTTTGTTTTCAAAGATCAGGAGTTCAAAACTTTCCAAAGTCTCTTCAGTGAACATCAGCTCGTTCGCCGCGACCAGGACGACTACCGCCTCGACCGCCTCCACGGCCTCGCTCGTGTCGCAGGACACCGTCTCTTCGGCCGGTGAGATCACAACGGGCGGGAACTTCGACATGGCATCGTTCGCCGCCTCGTACAGGAGCGGCGGTACTGCGATCACATCGAAGAGCTTCGGGTCCGATGTACTGGCGGCACGGGGGATCGGGGGATAAAGGCAGTTCCTTCATAATCTGACCAAAAATCAGAAGAAGGCCGTGTCATGCGACACGGTTCCCAAATTTTCGGAGTGTGGTTAATGGACCTTCTTACTACCCCGAAACGATGCTGGAATCGGTGACGTAATTCCTCATGCAATAGTATTTTAAAGTCATTTACAACATATAATTAGTATACTATGCCCCTTCTTGATAAGAGAATTCCGGTAACCGAAGACACATGGCGGGCAATCGGTGAATTAAAAGCACCGAACCAGACATATGATCAATTGCTCCAGGAAATGATCGATGCAGAGCATGCCCGCCGGTTGACGAGGGATATTGGTACTATTCGAAGCAAGGGTAAATATCAAAAAATTGAGTTCTAATGTTTGAAATTCTGATCGAGGAAGAAGCTCATGGATTTCTTACAAGCCTTACTCTGAAAAGTCAGAAAGTGATTAAGGAAAACCTGAAAAAACTTAGTATCAATCCTTTTCCTGGAGAGTTCGGAGATAAAGAGAAACTTGACCTCCCAATCGATCCCCCGGTATATCGCATGCATATCAGTCGTTCGAATACTGCATTCTATCAAATCGATATCGAGCATAAAACTGTGAAAATTGATATGCTCACGACGATAGAACAAGCCCATAAAATGTATAAGAGATATGGGTAGTCCTGAAGACTTGGAAGAAGGATATTGTATCTTACCGCAACTTCCGTTTCTCGATCCGCCATAGGGGTGAAGGCTGCAAAATTGTGATTAAAAATTTTCCCTGGTTTCGAGAGAGAAAATGTATTCATATCCTTTTTCTCAAATTGATTGGAAAGGCGGGAATGACCCCGAAGGAATACTGCGACTATCTTTATTGAGAGGCTCTCGAAGCGATCTCCCTAAAAAATCATAACTCAACCTCGGCCCGTCACCCCGCACCGGAGCGGTCCCTCCGCCCCGAATTACCGTTCGGGAAAACGGGGGAGTCCCCGGGAAGGGCTGCCGGTTCCGGGGCAGGGTCGCGGAGAGGGTATGTATGCAACCTCCCGGTTGCATGAGCTAAATTCGAAGATCAGGACTATCGGAAAGTATTTTTCATGTTGAATACAAGTGATGACATAGAAGCATGAGGTCCGTCCGCACCGGTGCCGGGACCTTAATGCTGTCAATATGAAACCACTACTCATCCAGAAAAATGGGGGAAATACAATGAAAACGAACCGAATAACAATTCCATTACTTCTTTTTGGATTTGCATGTGCAATTGTCTGCATTCATGGGGTGCTGGCATTCGAAGAGGAAATCTCTGGAGAAGGATGGACCTGCATAATCACCACAGATCCCATCATCGACCCGACGACAGGAAATCCGTACGAGTCCATGGGTGCGATGATACGAAACGAAAATCCCGCCTACTGGAATTCTTTATCATTCGATGAACAGAGGAAATTAAATTCAGAGCCAGCGGTAACGGAAGGGTGCACAATTATCGGTGGAGGGCCCGAAACAGAAGAACAAAAAGCCAGGGCCCTGGATCTCTCCGGACAGACGATGACGTTGGCAGAGTACAAGGCGATTATCTGTCCTGATCTTTATGCAGTCGTACCTGAATCGATGAAAGACACCTGGAGGAATCAAAAAGGAGTAGTGGATTCGTCGGGTATCCTTATCATTGACGGTTTTTCGAGCTGGGAATTTACCATCGACGAGGAGGGAAATATAATCAGCGGTGGAATGACCCCTGAAGAACTGGCGATTGCAGAAATGAACTGTCCGTTCAATACTGACAATAAGTACACGATATCCTCATCATCAG
Organism: Methanolinea mesophila; assembly: GCF_017873855.1. NCBI lineage: Archaea > Methanobacteriati > Methanobacteriota > Methanomicrobia > Methanomicrobiales > Methanoregulaceae > Methanolinea > Methanolinea mesophila. The sequence continues at coordinate 326,247 of NZ_JAGGKR010000001.1, read as the reverse complement.
ATTCTCTGGCGCCGATCAACAGCCAGGTGAATGCGGTAATCCAAGGACCAGGGATACGAAATATCGGTTTTAAATCGGATGGCCGGAACTTCGACATGGCATCGTTCGCGGCCTCGTACAGGAGCGGCGGCATAACGATCGCATCGAAGAGCTTCGGGTCGGATGTACTGGCGGCACGGGGGATTGGGGGATAAAAATGAAGAAAGATCATTTCATGATTTTGGCGATTACAATTTTCCTCACAGTATTCCTACTTATCATCCCCGCCAGTGCTAAACAATATGAGACCACATCCGCCGACGGAAAATACTCCAATCCCTATCCGAATAAAATCTATGGAGATGAATTCCGAAGTCCCGAAAGACCCTATGCGGCCGGATTTGGTGTAGGTGAAGTATACGGTGATGCATCAGTCGGTACCGATTCCGAATTCAAGTGGACCTTCGTTATTTGTTTCACCCCGGAAGAAGATGCACAGTTTAAGGACTGGATGTTCAACAGGTGGGATACACCACTGATCGATGTTCTGGACATGCTGGTCCCCGAGCAGGTCGCCGCCCTGCCCGATGACCTCGTCCGCTATCTCCGGGACCACCCGTACATTACGGTAGGCCATGATCCCGCTTCGGAAATTGGCAGCTGGTCCTACAATGTGGGTGAAGATACCTGGACTGACTTCTGCGGCACCCATGTCCCATCTCTCCTCGTACCGAGAACTTTGGTTCCGGGAGATGACAGAGGTGTTGTTTTATGGGGGTGCCTCGGCTCGACATATACGCCGGAAGTACAGGAGCATCTCGATAACCTGGGATTAGCAACACATCATCAAAGCCTGAATCCGACATTTTCAACATCAGTGAAGGGCGGCACTTACATCGTTGTTTTCGAAGGAAACACCCATCAAGGCGAACGGAAGAGTTGGACATTGATTCATAAACCAGACGGATCATGGACGGATGCAGCGACAGGCGAAGAAATCTGTTACGATATGCATTACGTTCTTGCAGCATTTTGCTTTGCCACTTCTCCGGACTATACTCCACCCCCTATGGCGGAATTGCTTGCCGCACAAATTCCGAAAGGTCTTCAAACAGATTCTCTTATGGCTGCGGTGCGATCAAAGGCCGGTTCAGTGTCTTCCATTCCGAGCGTCTCCTCCCACACATCCAGCACCCTCGCGAACACCTTGCTCTCTCAAGTAAGCACATCGAAGATTTCTAGGACGGCCACTACCTCGACCGCTTCCACGGCCTCGCTCGTGTCGCAGGCTACTGACTCTTTGTCGGACGAGAGCACGGCAGGCGGTAACTTCGACATGGCATCGTTCGCTGCCTCGTACAGGAGCGGCGGCACGGCGATCGCATCGAAGGGCTTCGGGTCGGATGTACTGGCGGCACGGGGGATCGGGGGATGAAAAATTTTTGAAGATAATGGATTATAGAGAGACAAATTCTAAAAAAAGGTGTGAAATAACATGAAACCAGGAAAAATTGCTTTAAAAATTACCCTATTGCTGATCCTGTCATTAACCCTTACCGCAGGATACACCCAGGCATTGCCTGATCTCAGTTCCTTTGGATACGGGAGCACATTAAGCACTTCCTATTACGATCTGATAGCTTCGAAATTGTCCGGTATATACGGAAATTCTCACACGGACATTCGACCTTTTAATTATGAAATATCGAGTACCGAAGCCATCGACATCGCCAAGGGCCTCTGGCCTGGAATCGTTCTGACAAGTCCCATCAGGACTAGACTGAGTGGGGGGATGTGGACTGTCACGGTAAAGGGATACTATAATTATGAGCCAGAATTCGGAGGAAGAGTCCCCGCAGGTGGAGACGTAAAAATTGATGCCAAGACGGGGGAGATAATTCACGTCAGGCGATTGTTGTAGAATCGAAGGGACGTGAACAAAATGAAAATGAACAAAATTGCGATGAAAATTTTTATAGTGTTTATCCTGTCGTTGACCCTGACCGCCGGATATGCCCAGGCATTGCCGGGCATCTACAATTTCGGTGCCCAAATAAGTACGACCTCTCCCACATTTTCTATTGTCGATCTGCGATCTCATGACAGTTTTTTGATTTTCGGCAAGTATTTCTTTGATTTTTCGAAACCGAAAGTCGTCTTGCCGTCGGAAATGATCTCGAAGGATGAAGCGATAGTGATCGCGAAGAATCTCTGGCCGGATGCAATCTGGACTGGGAAGCCCAATGCGTTGTTGTTCATGGGTGTATGGACGGTTACATTGAACGGATATACGAAGGATTGGGAAGGAGATTGTCCGGATGGTTATTATTGCATCGTGACGGATGCAGGCGGAAAAGTAAAAATTGATGCGATAACGGGAGAGGTCATCTCGGTGAATGCGGTCAAATAACGATTCATAGGTGAAATTAATGAAACAAGGAAAAATTGCAATTTTCATACTGCTCCTCCTATCACTAACTCTGACCGCCGGGTATGCCCAGGCATTGCCCGATCTCAGTTTCTACGGATACAAAAGTGCCGCAAGCACGTCCTTTTACGACCTGATCGCTTCGAAATTATCCGGTATATTCGGAAATATACCCGCGTGGAATGTTCCATCAAGTGCCGATTTCCCATCCCTCAATTACATCTCTAAAAATGAGGCTATTTCCATCGCAAAAAGTCTCTGGCCAACGGCGACATGGAGGGGTCCGGCAACAGTCCGGTGGAAACCGGGCGTGTATATTGTAACAATAACAGGATTTGCACCGGATTGGGAAGGAGATTGTCCCGAGGGATATTTCATCCCGGGAACGTGTGCGGGCGGGGAAGTAACAATAGACTCCAAAACCGGGGAAATAATCTCCGTCACCCCTTGGTTGTAGGATTTCATCAGATGTGAATTACATGAAACAAGAAAAAAAATTGATGAAAATTTGCATACTGCTTATTCTATCGTTGACTCTGACCGCCGGATATGCCCAGGCATTGCCGAGCATCTACAATTTCGGTACCCAAAGGAGTTCGACATCCTACACCTTTTCCATATCAGATCTTCTGTCTCAAGGCAGTTTCCTTATATTCGGTTCATATTCTTGGGATTTTTCAAAACCTGACATATCTTCGCCGACGCAATTAATCTCGAAGACAGAAGCAATTGCAATTGCACAAAACCGATATCCGGATCTTATCCTGACCAAACCAATCTCCGCCCGATTGTGGGGAAACGTTTGGAAGGTGGATATCAAAGGATATCTTCCCATTTGTGGGGCGTCCGGGATTTGCGAGTACTTGAATTCGGGAGGAATTCTCGAAATCGATGCGAAAACCGGTGAAATAATTTTTATGAAATCTTACATGTGACCTGAAGCGAGGTGAATACAATGAAAAAGAACAAAATTGCACTGAAAATTTTCATATTACTGATCCTATCATTAACCCTGACCGCCGGATACGCCCAGGCATTGCCGTCTCTCTACGATTTCAGGTCCCAAAGCTCATCGACCCTATCTGTCCAGGATCTCATTACTTCGGCTCTCTCCAGGATGTTCGGCAATTCTCAGACCTGGGGCCTGTCGTTTCCCCTTCCGGATACTCGTCAGAGTATCATTTCGGAGGACGAGGCTATTGCGATTGCGAAAAATCACTTCCGTTGGCCCGGGTTCACGCAACCGGTAACAGCGGAATTGGTGGGAACGGTTTGGAAAGTAACGATTCATGAATATCATGGGATTGCGTACCAGTGTTCGGAAGGTAAGTATTGTCCGCCGCAACCGTCAGGGTATATTGTCAAAATCAATGCGGTTAATGGGAAGATCATTTCGGTCGCTACCTACGTGTAGTACGGCATTCTCTCCTTTTTCCGGGGGAGACATCAAAAATTCGATGAGGCGGGTGAAATGATGAAGAATCCGTATTTCATTATACTAATCCCACTAGTGCTGTGCCTGATTTTCCTTATTGTCGGTTGGATTGCCTCGATTTCTGCAACACCAAAACCCGACACTTCCGGTGGACCGCAAATAACCCCGTACCGTGCGGAAACGTTGAACAACGCTGCTGAAGTGTACGGTCCCGGTTATGGCATCGCAACCTCCCTTCCGGCAGGTTGTACATTCCACGAGGCAAACTACTATGATGGCACGTTGAAACGGATTGATACGATCTATAGCGGTTCTACAAGACTTACTCTAACCCAACAGAAGGGTGAACAACCATTCTGCGTGGGAGGAAGTGCGGGGAAGAGCGTCCCGGTTATCATTAACGGGGGTAAGGGAAATTTTACGCAGGGAGAGAAAACAGGGAACTCGTTGAGCTGGTATGACGGAAATTATTCCTTCTGCATTAGTGGCTCTGTCAATCAGGAGGAGATGACAAAAATAGCAGAATCGGTGAGATATTCTGAAGAAAACGAGTCGATGAGTTTGACTCAGAATAAAGGTGAGTATCTGCATTCACCCCCTTTCCCACGTTCGTACCGCAAGCCGTAATCGTAGTCGAAAGATCAGCATGAAAGAAACCGTTCATCCGAAAAAATGGTCGCGTTCCACCTGGATACGGGTGATAGTGGTAATTGTCGTCGCGGTATTCCTTGTCAATATCCTGTTGCTCTGGGGAGTATACATCTACGGCCCTATCTCCCACCCGGGTGCGTATCAATACGAGATAGAAGTGACCGGCCTTGTGGGTTTTTCGGGTGGTAACGTCACAGCGATCGACGTGCCCCTGCCTGTCCGGGATTCCGGGGCGATGATATTTCCCGAAGAGAAGATTATCAACCGGACGTTCGGGATCTGGACCTCCGATGTGGTATACCCGGCAGGAGGCCCTATGGTCCGGTTCTCGACCCGCGAAATAAATCTGAGCGACATACGTGCAGTGTTGTACCAGAAAGAGGAAGGTCCCATGGACCGGAGCAGGGCGCTGACGGAAGGGCTGAGCCCGCGGATCCCGGATACTACGAAACCGTATACCCGCGAGATTTACAATGGAAGCAGTCAGGACGGCCCTGTATCAGAAGTGGCCGTCGGTCCCGGGCTGCAGCCGCGTGGCGAAGGTCCCTCGAATCTCTCATTTGACCTGAAATTCTACGCGGGAGGTGGGGTGGTTGCGAGTCAGGAAAGAGACTGGTACCGACTGAGCGTTGAGGAAGACCTGCCCGGAGGAGTCACGGGGATCATCCCGGTTCGTGTCCAGGTCGAACAACAGGTGAATAGCAGGTGGGTTTCGTATTCTCCTGAAAAGGTCAACCTCACAAGGATTTAACGAGGAAAAAGATTGAGGTATAATTGTCCTCTCCGTTCAAATAATCCGTCACTTTATCGTGCAGGCCACACGGATACCGAGATCGGGTTATGTTTCTCCCTCTATCCCGTCTCTTCCAGTAACCCGTACTCGATCTCGTTGAGCAAATTTTAATTGAAAACGAACGAAATACAGCAATATGTATGAATTTATTATAATAGGCGCAATATTTGTTGCATATCTTTTTTCTTATGGAATGAATGCGGCGCTCTCAAAAATTCCGTTACAAAACATCCGGTTAATATTCCCTTTATGCATTGTCCTGGTACTTTCGCTTCTTTCCGAACTATTCAGTTGGGTATTCAACGATGCGATTTCGCTTATAATTTTCATCATGTTCCTTCCCACTGCGGGGATTTTTACCATGATTCCTTTTATTGAACCATATCTTAAAAACCGCCGGATTTCTTCGATTATTACTGCCGGTTCGATACTGTTTACCGTTATTTTTTTCCTTTTCCAATTTTCCGGGCTCGAACCCGGCGGAGCCCCGTCAATACTAATCCCGTTTAATGAAACCATGCCTGTTTTTAGTATTTTTTTGATTTACTACTTTGAATTCTGTATTATTACCGCCGTATTCCTTGGGGGTTTAATCATTTCCAGAAAAATTTTAAAAATCGATCAAATAAACAAATATCATCTCTTGGCAACAATTGCGCTCCTCGTTTTCTCGTATTTCCTGTTACAGTCATTGATTGTGGGAATTCTCGCCGTTTTTGTGTATACGATGATCCGAGGGCATACCAGGAATCTGGCGCTGCCTCTGGTGCTTCTCCTCGTTTCAATAATTTCAGCGATAATTTTTGTGTATCCGTTGAGCGACAGATGGGTGGGGGGAATTTCCGAGTACTATAGTTATTCGGTGCTTACCTTGGGCGTAGCAGCACCCTCGATGGTAGCGGTTATCCCATTATTCGAAAGATTTTCCCGCATGAAACGGGAATGGGAAATCCCGGTTTTTCTCGTTTCGTCCATCGGAGTGAGTGTTCTCGCACTACCGGGAAGCGGATACGATATACCCGCCGTCATTACACGTGCGGTCTCAATCATAACCAGCGGAATACAACAGGCGAGTAAGATATCCTTCGATTCGGGTTTTGTCTATTGTATTTTCCTTATCGTCGGTAGTGTGATTATTACCACGGTCCTGTATGGGATATGTGCCCTTTTCATGACGTATCGAAGGGTTCAGGAAGTACAGGATTAAAGTTTTTATTATAAGGCATTTGAATACCTTCGGTAAATCAGTACCTGTAAAAACAAGAGATTCCCCTGTCGCGTAAAGAGAAAAAGGGATTTCACCTCCTTTCCCTGACAACTCCTTTCAGCGACCGTTCTCGATTTCGTTCGGATCCGTCCTGCGGGGATCAAGTACCCGCTTCTCATCCGGGAGGGGGTGACGGAGTCCCGCCACCCATGCTCCCTGGTCCGGTCGTTACCCGCACACCGGGCAGACATCCGACTTTTCCACGTTCATATCGATCTGGCCGCCACCCTGGACGGCAAGGGACTCGCCCGCGTGCCCGCCGAAAAATACCTTACAGAACTTGCCGTCGCTGTCCGTGGTATCGTGGCCGAACGACGGGTAGGAAATTTGCAGGCTCACCGGGTCGTAAACATAGAAATCGACCTCAGCGCCCGAAACCGGGGCCCCATCGGATGTCAACGTGCCGAAGATGGTGGTGCTGGTAAACCCTCCGCGGCACTCTTTCCCATCGAGCACGACGGACCCTGCGGTCGGGGGGGGCGACCCGGTTCCCAGGAAGAATGCCGGAACCATGGTTCTCAGGTTCGGAGCAGGGTTCAGGACCCCCTGGAGGAGAAGACTGCCGTCACCGGCGGCGTGCGCCGAGGCGATCGTGCCGGGTATCCACTCGCCCGCAAGCCAGTATTCCATTCCCGGTGTCAGTCCCTGCAGGTGGGCGACGAAGCTCCAGTCTTCCGTATTGAAGATGATATTCCCGATATCAGCACCCTGCAAGGTCACTTCATACTCGTAGGCGATGTTATCCGGAGTGTTATTTGAGACGGTGCCGCCGTTCTTGTTCACGGGGCTGGAAGAATCGGTATAGATCCCGCCACCGGTTCCGGTCTCGGCAGTGTTCCCGGTGATCGAGCCCCCGTTCATGGTAATGGTGCTGGAGAACCAGCTGTAGACCCCGCCGCCGTTGTAGGTTGCCGAATTGCCGGAGATGGAACTGCCATTATTCATGACGAGCGTACCCTGGACGTTTTCGACCCCGCCGCCGGCCTGCGCCGTATTCCCGGTGATCGCGCTCCCGCTGTCCATGGTGAGCGTGCTGCCGTCGTTGACTACTCCGCCCCCGACCGGGGCCGTGTTCCCGGCGACCGTGGTATTCCCGTCCATAGTCACCGTGCCTCCCATGGTGTAGATCCCGCCGCCGCTCAGCGACGCCGAATTATCCTGGATGGATATCCACGAGAGGTCCACCGATCCGTCGTCGTTGAAGATGCCGCCCCCGTAGTGCGCAGTACCTCCGGTGATGGTCATACCGACGAGGGTCACCGAAGGTCCGGATGAAAGAATGCCCGGTTTCGTGACGTTGATCACTCCTCCCGCGATCACCACGTTGCCGGTGTCCCCGTTAATGACGGTTTCACCGGGACCGAACCCGATGAGGGTGACCGATTTGTTGATCACCACGTTCTCGTAATAGGTCCCCCTCTTCAACACGATGGTGTCGCCGTCCGATGCCGCGTCCACGGCTGCCTGGATGTTCTCCACCTCGCCGGACCCGGGCCCGGCCCTGGTGAGGGTGACGGGTGCGAGGACCTTCAGCCCGCTCGCCGGGACGTCAACCGTCACGGTCTCCGGCTTATATCCCGATTTGACGAGTGTCAGGGTCTGGATCCCTGCGGGGACATTTTTCACGAACCCGTTGGTCGTGCCGTAATCTATTTCGTCAATAAGGATGGTCGCTCCCGAAGGGATCGAGGTCACGTAGAGCGTGGCCGCGCCTCCCGCTCCTCCTCCGCTTTTCGTGAGAGTGATGGGGGCCAGGGCCTTGACCCCGCCTGCCGGTACATCGACCGTCACGGTCTTCTGCTCGTACCCCGCTTTGAGGAGCGTCATCTCCTGGAGGCCTGCGGGAACATTTTTCGCAAACCCATTCGTCGTGCCGTAGTCGGTGGTATTGATGAGAATGCTCGCCCCCGACGGTATCGTGGTTACGTACAGGGTGCCGGTCTGTCCCGGAACTCCCCCTCCGCTTTTTGAGAGGGTGATGGGGGCCAGGGCCTTCACCCCCCCGGCCGGGACCTCGACCATCATGGTCTTCTGATCGTACCCCGCTTTGACGAGGGTCAGGTTCTGGACCCCCGCGGGAACATTCTTCACGAACCCGTCCGTCGCGCCGGACACTACGCCGTTGACGAGGACCGTCGCCCCGGGCGGGTTCGATGCCACGTACAGGGTCCCGGTCGTTGAAGTCGCTACGCCCCCCGCGACAAGGAGGGCGAGGACGATGACTATGATCAGGAATCGGAATTTCATACACTGTTCACCGGATGTTCTCTCACGTCATGATCCGGTCCGCTGCTGCTATCTGGCATATGCATCGAAAAGCTCCGGACCGGTGACCTGGTATGTGATACCTTATCAGGGTCCTATATAAATTTTTCAAAATAGGGTGGGACGATAGGGATCTTATTGCGGAAAATCTCCCGAATCAAATTCTCTCGAAAATCCTGTCCCCTATAGTGAAATTATGACCCGGTATCGAAGGCGGGTGCCGGAGAGTGCGTCTCTGCTTCGGGTGGAGAGAGGGACCACAGAGAGGAAGTGGTCAGGAAGGGAAGGGACGAGGTTTCACCCGCGGTGATGCGCTTCGAAGGGATTCCCACCCGAATGAACCGAACGATCCGGTTGTCCCACTTGAACAAGGTTGGGAAGCGTCCGTGGACAACTTCAAAGACGGCACTCTTTGAAGGAATTCCCACCCGAATGGACCGAACGATCCGCCAGTCCCTCCGCAGGGACGGGGGGTGACCATGTCCGGGGAAAACGAGGTTTCAGCCGGAGGAAAGATTTATCCGTTCATAGCCGTATGTGGCACCTTGGTGATGACCATGATCGGAAACGAAATTGGAGAATTAACCGGAAAAACCATCGGAAAACGCCTCGCTCACCACTATGGAGGTCCGCTGAAGCTTGAACGGACCATCGAAACGAAGGGGAGGGTCTACGGGACCGAGGTCACTTTCATCGCCACCACCTGGGCCGTCGAGCGCCCGCACGGGGGCGTCTACGTGAAGGGTCACGGGATCATGATGACAAAGACCGGGGAGAAAGCCGAGGCCCAGGGCTCCGGGATCAGTTTTCCCACCAAAGACGGCGGATGGATGGCACGGGGAATCCGCTATTTCCAGACGAGTTCGCCGGCATTAAAGAAGCTGAACGACGTCGCTGCAGTCTTCGAGATCGAGATCGGCCCCGACGGGTCCTACAAGGACAAGATGTGGGAGTGGAAATAACCCAATTTTGAAAGTGTCGTTTCGCTCTTCACCTGTAGTGAGTACCTGAAACCCGATGTTGCGGCCTTTTCCCGGGTTATAATCCTGCCCCGCTCCCCGGGTATTCTTTTTCCCTATGGTGCGTCATTCCCCCGATACTCCGCACCGGACGAATTTACCTCACGAAATACTTCACATACCCGGAATTCCGGTGTTTCCCGGCATATAATTTCGCGCCGGCGTGGATCTTCACACGTGCGGACGAAGCCCGATAAGCTTTATCAGGTTTGCGATCCTGTGGGCACCTGGTGTTGCCTATGGCACTCTTTGGAAAACATGAAGAAACAATGCCCGAGGATCAGTACTTGAAAATGCAGAAACAGATGCTCGCCATGCCAAAAGAACAGGTGATGCAGAAGGTCCAGGAGCTCATGAAGATGTGCACGTGCCCCAAGTGCCCCACCTATAACGAGTGTTCTAAAAATGCGATGGAGGGTCTCTATTGTTCCATGGGGCGCAGTTTCCATTGCATAACTCAAAACAAAGGGTGCATCTGTCCCGGCTGCCCGGTGGCGAAAATGCAGGGGCTCACGCACCAGTCTTTCTGTCAGATGGGGAATGAAAAGACTCAGCGTTTCGATGCGATGCTGAAATAAATCGAACCGGGACTCTCTTTTTTCTTTATCCCTGCAGCCAGTGTAGTACGCTGCCTGATAAGGATTGTTTTTGACAAACGTGGAATGTGGCGAGAATGTCCATGTTCCAGTCTGCACCCGAGGTCTTTTTCATGCCACGAGCGTGAGGTGACCGGTCCGGCCTGCTCAGGGATAATTGAAATATCACTACAACCATTTCTCGTCCGGGATACTTATGGCCAGATGGAAATGCAGCGTATGCGGGTATATCTATTCCGAAGAGAAGGGGGAACCGGCGACTAAAACTCCGCCCCACACCAGGTTTTCGGACCTCCCGGACGCCTGGAAATGCCCGGTATGCGGAGCGGCAAAGAGCGCTTTCGTGGAGATCAAAGAAGAGGAGGCGCTCCACGAAGCCTCCGGGAGCACAGTCTCCGATGCGCTCATAAGTGAAATGGTGGCGTGGGGAGTCACCCTCGTGTTCGGTCTCCCCGGGACCTCGTCGCTCGGGCTGGTCGATGCAATCCGGAAAAATCCGAACATGCAGTATATCGTCGTCAGGCATGAAGAGAATGCGGCGATGGCGGCGTCTGCGTTCAATAAGCTCACCGGAAAGATCGCCGCCTGTCTCACTATCGCCGGTCCGGGCGCGACCAACCTGTCGACAGGGCTCTACGATGCCAAGGAGGACGGAGCTTCGGTCCTCTCTCTCAACGGCCAGGTAGAGAGCCAGTACACCGGCCCCTTCGGGATACAGGAGATCGACCAGGACGCGTTCTTTCGCTCGGTCTCGGTCTACAATAACACCGTGTACGAGAGGAACAAGACGATCCTGCTGTTGAACCTTGCCTTGAAGTATGCCACCCTCCACCACGGCGTAGCGCAGATCTCGGTCCCGAACGACATCCAGAAACAGAACCTCGAAATTTCGTGCTGCAGGAAGGAGATCTGCATTGCCAGCCCCCACATCGTCCCTGACGAGAATGAACTGGCAAAAGCGGCCGCAGCTATCGACCAGGCTCAAAACGCGGTCATTATTGCCGGGTGGGGAGCGTACGGAGGGGGGGACGCGATTGCCGCACTGGCTGAAAAGATAAAGGCCCCCATTCTCACCACCTACCGGGCGAAGGGAATCCTCCCCGAAGACCATCCCTGGGTCGTGGGGGTCCTGGGGTCGGTGGGCTCTCCCCAGGCGCGGGCCCTTACGGACGAGGCGGACCTCCTCATCACCTTGGGGGTAGGGTTCTCGAAGTTTACCAATATCCCGACCGACAAGGCGTTGATCCAGGTGGATACCAACCCGGTCAAGCTGGGGAAGGGGCCTCTGGCTCTGCCCCTTTGGGGAAATTGCGCCCTCACGATCCCGAAACTCACCGGAATGGTGAAAACGCATAATAAAGACGTCCTTCCCAGGATCCGGGAGATGAAACGGGACTGGCAGGAGCAGCTCGACCGCGAAGCCGATCCCACGGCGGTCCCGGTCCGTCCGCCGTACATCATGAAGGTTCTCTCGGAGACTGTTCCCGAGGACGCGGTGATCACGGTCGACGTGGGGGAAAACCAGTGGTGGTTCGGCAGGAACTTCCGGATGAAACGACAGCGGTTTGCGATGTCGGGATACCTTGCCACGATGGGGTTTGGGTTCCCGGCGGCCATTGCGGCAAAGATCGCGTATCCGGAGAAGCAGGTCGTCTGTATTACGGGAGACGGGGGTTTCTCGCAGGCAATGTCGGATTTCGTCACGACGGTCAAGTACCACCTCCCGATGGTCGTAGTGGTATTGAATAACAAGCAGTTGGGGATGATCCAGGTCGAGCAGCTGACCGAGCATTATCCGAACTATGGCACCGACCTGCTGAACCCTGATTTCGCCGCCTATGCGGAAGTGTGCGGCGGGAAGGGGATCACGGTGAAACGGCCCGGTGAACTGAAGGCGGCGCTTATCAGAGCGATGTCCCTCGATACCCCTGTGATCGTGGACGTGGATACCGACCCAAAAAGATTCTGACGCGGAAGGGCCCCCCTTTTTCCGTGCACCCTGTGAGTGCGTGTTTTCCGGGGAGGGCGGCTATCTGTTTTTTCACGATACTGCGCATGGGATATAAAATTTCAATGCCTTAATCGGCGCTCTTCCGGAGGCCTGCACGGGGAAGAAGAATGTATATAAATCTTGGAGGAAGAGGCCTTCTTAGAATAGTGACTTGGGTTTTTTTCCCGGGCCGATCGGACGATTGGAGGGATCATTACGAGCTCTGTCGATGCGGTGGATATCCTCGGTTTTTTTATCATCCTGGTTGTCCTCACCGCGGCTGCGTATCTTCTCGGAAGGTATCTGTTCCGGGTGTTTTCAGGGAACCGTACGGTTCTTTCTCCCGTCTTCTCGCCAGTCGAACACTGGATATACCGCATCATCGGAACCGATCCCGAAGAAGAGAGCGACTGGAAAGGCTATGCAAAAGCAGTGATCATCTTCAACGGGATAGGGTTTCTCGTACTCTTTTGCCTCCTCCTCGCCCAGGGATGGCTGTTCCTCAACCCTGAAGGAATTCCCGGGTTCACCCCCGATCTTGCATTTAATGCGGCTGCAAGTTTCGTCACCAATACCAACTGGCAGGTGTACAGCGGGGAAGTGGCGGCAAGTTATCTCACTCAGGTCGCCGGCTTTGCCGTGCAGAACTTCCTCTCGGCGGGAACAGGGATTTGCATTGCAATTGCCGTCATGCGAGGGCTGACCCGGGTAAAAGATGACCGTCTAGGGAATTTCTGGGTGGATCTCACCAGGGCAGTCCTCTATGTCCTCGTTCCCCTGTCCCTGGTCCTCGCGATCTTCCTTGTCTCACAGGGAGTGATCCAGAATTTTGATCCTTACGTCGTGACCTCCGGGACGGGTCCCGGCGGGGTGCAGACCATCGCGATGGGGCCGGTGGCGTCCCAGGAAGCGATCAAAGAGCTGGGTACGAACGGCGGTGGATTTTTCAACGCGAATTCCGCACATCCCTTTGAAAATCCCACGCCCTGGACGAACATCGCAGAGATTTTCGCCCTTCTTCTTCTCGGGGCATCGCTCCCCTTCACGTTCGGGAGGATGGCCGGAGACCCCCGGCAGGGCCTGGTGCTCTATGGCGTGATGATCGTCATCTTTTCAGGGGCTTTTCTGGGGATCTACGTGGCGGAGTCCGCGGGAAATCCGGTTCTCACGAATCTTGGGGTTTTTGGCCCCCCCATGGAGGGGAAGGAAGTAAGGTTCGGCCTCGCGCCGAGCGTGCTGTTCGCCGTTGCAACCACCGCCACGTCCTGCGGTGCCGTGAACGCGATGATGGACTCCCTCACTCCGCTTGCAGGGTTGGTCCCGCTCATGCTCATCCTGCTGGGTGAGATCGTCTTCGGGGGGGCCGGTTCCGGCTTTTACACCATGATTGCATTTCTTCTCGTGGCAGTCTTCATTGCCGGGCTGATGATCGGGAGGACTCCCGAATACCTGGGAAAAAAGGTCGAGGCCCGGGAGATGCGGTATGCCCTCCTTGCAATACTCGCTCCCGGTATTCTCGTCCTGATACTGTCCGGAATCGCACTTGTGACTCCGGCGGGGTTATCGGCGATCTCCAACCCCGGAGCCCACGGGTTGAGCGAGATCGTCTATGCGTTTGCGAGCATGGCCAACAACAACGGTTCCGCCTTCGCCGGGTTGAACCCAACCGGATTCCTGTATTCGGTGGGAGGAGGAGTCGCGATCCTGATCGGCAGGTTCGTACCTGCCATCGCAATGCTCGCAATCGCTGGGAGTGCAGCCGGTAAAAATACGGTCCCGCCCGGACCGGGAACTCTTCCCACCAGTTCAGCCGTCTTCGTCGTCTGGCTGATCGGCGTGATCGTCGTGGTCGGGGCGCTCACCTTCTTCCCTCTGCTCGCAGCGGGACCGATCGCCGAATACCTGGTAATGGTGGGAGGCGGGTAACGTGTCGAGAAAGAGATACGATCAGGTGAATGCATTCGACCCGGAGATCCTCTCGACTGCACTAAGGGACGCAATAAAGAAACTCGACCCGCGGGTATCCTCACATAACCCGGTGATGTTCCTCGTGGAATTAGGGAGCATTCTCACTACGATCACATTTTTACTCGGGCTTTTTACATCGGCGCCGTCTGAGCCTCTCCTGTTTACCGGGCTGGTCTCGCTCTGGCTCTGGCTCACGGTGATATTTTCCAATTTCGCAGAGGCAGTCTCGGAAGGGCGTGGAAAGGCCAGGGCTTCGTCGCTGCGGCAGTCCAAGGGAGAAGTGGACGCCCGTAGAATTCAGGAAGTATCCTTTACTTCACCATGCGAGGGTGTCAAATCCGGCATGCTGAAAGCCGGAGACCTGGTTCTAGTAAAAACAAACGATCTCATCCCCGGCGACGGGGAAGTGGTCCTCGGGGCCGCCCTGGTCAACGAAGCGGCGGTGACAGGGGAATCGGCCCCGGTCGTCCGGGAGGCGGGAGGCGACAGGAGCGCGGTCACCGGGGGGACGAAGGTTATCGCGAGCGAGATTATCGTGAAGATCACCGTGAACCCCGGGGAAAGTTTCCTGGACCACATGATCGCGATGGTAGAGGGTGCGAAAAGAAGGAAGACCCCGAACGAGATCGCCCTCGAGACCCTGCTTATCGCGCTTACCGGGGTGTTCCTCCTGGTGGTGTTCAACCTCTACCCGGTCACGGCGTACAGTGCGGAGGTTACCGGGTTAGGGGCGCCCGCCTCGATCGCGGTCCTCGCAGCCCTTTTCGTCTGCCTCGCACCCACCACGATCGCAGCCCTTCTCCCCGCGATCGGGATCGCAGGGATGGACCGGTTGTTCCGGAGAAATGTCGTTGCGATGTCGGGACGTGCAATCGAGGCCGCCGGCGACGTGAACGTCCTCCTCCTCGACAAGACCGGGACCATCACGCTCGGAAACCGGCAGGCCGTGGCACTGATCCCGGTGAATCCGGAAGATGCCGGAGATCTCGAAAATGCGGCATTGTATTCTTCTCTGGACGATGAGACTCCCGAAGGAAAAAGCATCATCGACCTGATCGAAAAGGACACGCCGGGAATCAGCCGCCTGATTCCCCCGGGAAGTACGGTGGTCAAATTTTCAGCCCAGACCCGGCTGTCGGGACTGGACAACGGAGGCTGTTGTTACCGGAAAGGAGCTCCCGACGCGATCATCTCGTTCGTGAAAGAACGAAATGGCGATGTCCCGGGAGGAGTGCAGGGAATGGTCGAGGGGATCGCGAAGAGCGGAGGTACCCCTCTCCTCGTGGCGAAGGACGAACGGATCCTCGGCGCCGTGCATCTCAAGGATATTCTCAAGCAGGGCATCCGCGAAAGATTCTTCGACCTCCGGCGGATGGGCATCCGGACGGTCATGATTACCGGAGATAACAACCTGACCGCCACCGCGATCGCGGCGGAAGCAGGCGTCGACGATTTTCTCGGAGAGGCGAAACCCGACGACAAACTCCGGCTGATCAAGGAGTACCAGTCTTCGGGGTACCTGGTCGCCATGACCGGCGACGGCACCAACGACGCCCCGGCCCTCGCACAGGCGGACGTGGCGGTGGCCATGAACTCCGGGACGCAGCCGGCGCGTGAGGCGGCAAACATCATCGACCTGGACAGCGACCCGACGAAACTTCTCGATATCGTCCAGATCGGAAAAGAGATTCTCATCACCCGCGGTGCGCTTACCACTTTTTCCATCGCAAACGACATCGCCAAGTATTTTGCCATTGTCCCCGCGGTCCTGATCGTAATGTACCCGGGCCTTGCCGCCCTGAATGTCATGCAGCTGGGAAGCCCGTATTCCGCGATCCTTGCCGCAGTTATTTTCAACGCGCTCGTGATCCCCCTCCTGATCCCACTTGCACTTCGCGGGGTGAAGTTCCGGCCCATGCCCGCGGGCCAGCTCTTCACCTACAACCTGGTGATTTTCGGTCTTGGAGGGATCGTTGCCCCGTTCATCGGAATAAAGGCAATCGACCTCCTCATCTCGTGGCTGGGGGTGGTATGATATGACTATCCTCCGACCGCTACGGACCGCCGTCCTCCTTTTCGTCATACTGTTCGTCGTCGTGGGGGTCGCGTACCCTCTGGTGGTAACTCTTGCGGGGCAGGCACTGTTCCCGATGCAGGCGAAGGGAAGTCTCATGTTCAACGAAGCAGGAGGCATCGAGGGGTCTCTTTTGATCGGGAAGGAGTTTTCCGGAAACGAGTATTTTATCGGAAGGCCTTCTGCGACGGCGGGAACTCCGTATAATGCATCGGCGTCCGGGGCGTCCAATCTGGGACCCACGAACCCGCTCCTCTTTTCGGAGGTGAACGAGACGATCCTCCGCCTCCAGTCGCGTGGGATCCTCTCCCCCTATCCCTCCGACCTGGTGACCTCCTCGGGAAGCGGGCTTGACCCTCATATCACTCTCGATGCCGCGATGGTGCAGGTCCCCGGAATCGCCGCCGCGAGGGGAGCGGATGAGGAAGAACTGCGGGGAATCGTCCTTTCCCATGCCGAGAGCGGGACATTCCTCTTTACCCAGGACCAGTATGTCAACGTCTACCTCATCAACCTCGACCTTGACAGACACTATGGAACCGGCCGCGGGACGGTGAACCCGCCATGAAACTCTCCGATATTCCGGGAAATATCTCTCCGGGACCGGAAGGACGAGGCACGGACGAAAGGCCCTCGCCGGAAGATTTCCTCGCGGTTGCGCAGGAAGAGGAACGAAAGAAGGTCCGGGGAGAACTCACGATTTACGTGGGGTACGCAGCCGGGGTTGGGAAGACCTATGGCATGCTGCTCGACGCCCTGCAACGGAAAGCAGGGGGAACGGACGTGGTGATCGGGTACGTGGAGACGCACGGGAGGGTGGAGACCGATGCCCTGGCGGCACGCCTGCCCGGAATACCGACCAGGACCGTGCACTACGAGGGGATGGACCTCCGGGAACCCGATATCGACGCCATCATCGCGAGGAGACCGGAGATCGTGCTCATCGACGAGCTCGCCCACACGGATGCTCCGGGCCTCCGCCATAAAAAGCGATTCCAGGATGTCGAGGAGCTCCAGAACGCAGGAATTTCCGTCTATACCACGATGAACATCCAGCACCTCGAGAGCCAGAACGATGCGCTGCTCCAGATCACCGGGATCCAGGTGCAGGAAACAGTCCCCGACTCGGTGGTCAGGGGCGCCGATCATCTCAAGCTGATCGATGTCCCCCCTGATGAACTCCAGAAACGGCTGCAGGAAGGCAAGGTGTACGTAAAAGACATGGCCAACGATGCGATCGTCCGCTTTTTCGAGGAGGGCAACCTCATGGCCCTCCGGCAGCTGACGCTCCGCCAGGTCGCAGGAATGGCGGACCAGCGCCTGCTCCGCCATATGCGGATGAAGGCGGTCGAGGGCCCGTGGCCCGCGACCGAGCGTGTGCTGGTCGGGATCCGGCCGGGACCGTATGCCGAACGGATGGTCCGCGCCGCCTACCGGATGTCGATGCGCCTCAATGCCGAGTGGGAAGTGCTCTTCGTGGAAACCCCCGACGAGATGAACGCCTCCGACCAGGAAAAGAGGTGGATAGACGAGGCGCTTTCCACGGCACACAAACTCGGCGGGCATATCGTGCGGTTCCGGGGAGCAAACGTTGCGGACGAGGTCATCCGTTATGCCCGCGCCCATAACGTGACCATGATCATCCTCGGAAAGCCCCGAGGACTGGATATCCTGATCTCCCCGGTCTACCGGATCATGAGGGCGACCAAGGGAATCGACATCTATCTCTTCGACTGGAAAGCAGAGTTTCCCATTCCTTTCCACCAGAACATCCCGCTGCTGCTCCCCCGGCACTACCTCATGGGGCTGGTGGGGGTCGTCGCGGTCACGCTTTTGAACTATTTCCTCCTGGGCACGATCAGCGAAGCCAACATGCTCATCCTCCAGCTGCTCCCCGTAGTGCTGGTCGCGTATTTCTTCGGGAGGGGGGCCTCGGTGTTTACCGCGATCATGAGCGTGCTGGTCTTCGATTTTGTTTTTGTCCGCCCCTATTTCACCCTCACCGTGCACGACTGGGAGTATTTCATCTCGTTTATCGGCTACGTCTTCATCGCGCTGCTGGTCAGTTACCTTGCAACCCGCCTGCGTTACGTGGTCCAGCAGGTATGGAGGAGCGAAGTGAAAGTCTCCGCGGTCTCTGGGCTCTCAAAAGAACTCGCGGAGGCCGGTGGACGCCGGGAAGTGCTTGACGCGCTTCTTCGGCAGGGAAGGTCTTTGGGGGCCGAAAAGGTGACTATATTCATCCCTTCGAACGGCCTCTTGGGAATAAAGGAGGGAGACCGGGACTACCCCTCACCGGAAAAGGAGGATATGATTGCCGAGTGGGCCTACGAAAACGGTCTGCCCGCCGGAAGGGGGACGGACACTCTTCCGAATGCCGCGGGTACCTATATTCCCCTCAAGGCCCAGAACATGAAATTCGGTGTGATGGGGTTCTTCTTCCCTGCGGAAATGCACCGGATATCGCCGGACACCCTCGAAATGCTGGAGACGATTGGACGGTTGGGGGCGCTCTCCCTGGAAAAAATTGAATAAATTCCCAGATTTTCGAATAAAAAGATACGCCGGTGAGTACGTTCATTCACCTCCTTTCCTGCCCTCTTTCAGGAGCAGCCCGTACTCGATCTTCGAATAGCAGCCGGGCGATGGATGGATCTATGGTGGTTCAACAAGACTCACACGAACCCCGCAGAAGGGTGAATAACCATTATGTACGGGAGGTATTGCGGGAAAGAGAGTCCCTGTTACAATTAACGGTGACAATGGAATTTTTCCGGAGGGAGAGAAAACAGCAATTTTACCGTGATCGATATGCCCCTGCCTATTCGGTCTTCTCACCCCTTTCCCTGAAAAATATAAAAAATGATATCCGACGAACTCAGAGATTACGAGGTATAGACTGTCCCGGAGCGGTAATTTTTGAGGTATACCCCAGCACTTTCCGGAACAAGGTGATATCACCGCTCGCGGTCGTAGTCTCGGAATACACCAGGTCTTCCGCTTTCGAATCGACGAGGTAGTCTTCCGGGATGAAATACAGGCGCCCCTCCTGGACATGGACGTCGATATGCGATTCGACGCTGCCCATGGCAGGCACATCCCCGAGTCCTTTCAGCGTGATCGCATAGTTCGATTCCACTCCGGCATCGGAGATCGGAACCTCCTCCTCAAATAACTGTGAAGTGGGCGGGTGGCCCGCGGATTCCATGATGTAGCGTTGATCGGTGCGGGTCGCGAGCGAACCAAGGGTCAGGTCGACACTGCTGCCTTCCTGCACGATGGAGCAGAAGTCGGGGTTTACATTGTCGTTCGGGCTGGCAAACGGACAGATCATGATATCACTGTTATAAAATGCCAATCCGGCCCCGTCAAGGACAGAGCTCTCTCCCGAGGTCATCCGGCCGGTATCCGTACCGATGAACTCGACGAGCTTGTCCGTCTGCACGTTGAACAGGTCCGTGGTCGCCATCCCGGACGTGTCGGTGGTCATGGTCTTCGTGTAACTCACGAGACCCTGGTCCGCAACAGTCTCCTCGGTATACGCACTGGTATATTCGGCAAGGTATCCATACGCCCCCCATTCACCCAATGGAAAAGGCAACGGTCCGAGCAACTCTGTTGCAGCGTTTGCAATAATATTCACTACGCTATCGGTCTCTGTTATCGTCCCCACTGCCGATATGGCGGTGGAGGTGGTAAATCCCTGGGTCTCCGGAACCTGCGGGACGCCGGTATCAGCCATTGCGGTGCCGATGCAGAGTGTCAGCGCGATAGCAGCCAGTAGATAAAAACCTTTTATGATAACTCCCCCTGGGGTTTGACTGATGGTATCAGCAAGAGGTGATATGATTCCGGATTATTAAAAATCTTTTTTTAAAATTGAATTTGGGGTCTCTTCGCCCCTTCTTCATCGCACTGAGGAACAGGGGGTGTACATCCCGCTGATCACGATGTAGGGTTTTGAATCGCTCCCCTGTATCAGCCGGAAATACGCGGACTTATAGTAGACGCCGCTCTCTTCGGGGATGACCCAGATGTAATCCACCCAGCCGGTCCCTTCGGTCAGTGCTTTTTCGGTGATCCGGTCGCGGAACGGGGTACCGGCGACATCGGTCTTGCCCCGCATGTTGACCCCTACGAGCCGGGGGTTGTCCGCCTCGGCGACGATGGTCTCGTTGGTATCATACACGAACACGTAGAGGGCCCGGTTGTTTTTATCCCAGAACGGGTGCTCGCCCGTATTGATCCTTGCAATCGTCCCCGGCGCATCCTTCTCCATCTCCGCCGCGGTGAAGTTTACAAGGCTCGTCACCTGGTCCGCGGTCACCGGAGGCCGGTCCACGCAGGTCACTCCCACGTAGCGGTACACGATGCGCTGGTATGCCGTTATCCCTTCGGAATCAGGCTCGTTCCGGAGCGCATCAAGCGCGGCCTGGAACGCTCCGACGGTTTCGTCGGGCGTATTCCGGTTGAATGCGTAATATATGTCCGCGGAATCCAGGGTGTACACCGCCTCGAAGTACCCGGGGTCTCCCGTCGCCTTCCCGGCGAAATACCGTCCGGCAGCCTGGCCGTAGACCCAGAGGTCGATGGAGCGGTTCTGCACGGCAGAGATGAGTTCGGGGGCGTTGTCCATCGTCACGATATGTGACCGGTTTACGCCCAGGTCCTCTAACTGGAGGAGCGCCGCGTCGTCCTTCACCACCCCTATCCGGTAGCCGTCGAGGTCCCCGGGGGTATTGATGACAATGTGGTCGCCCCGCACGGCGAATACCACCTGGTGCAGGGAACCGATCGGCCCGGCCCACTTGAACAGGGCTTCGCGCTCCGGGAGCCTCGTCACTGCGAGGATCACGGTATCATTCTCATCCAGGCCTGCCTGGTAGGCTTCGGCCCAGGGGAGCATGCGGATCCTGCCGGGTGCGAGGGTCCGGTTCATCTCCCTGTACGCCCCGGCGAGCAGGTCGACGGAAATTCCCTCGAGCGTGCCGTTCTCCACGTAATTGAAGGGAGGATACTCTTCGGTGACGAACTTCAGTTCGTCCGCTCCGCCAGGGGATGCGGCGACCGTCGCTCCTGGGGACTCCGGAAGGGACGAAGGGGTCGTGCAACCCGAAAACAAGGTCGCACATGCAGCGAGGACGAGAAGGAACACAATGATGGTGCGTTTCATGGATACCAGCCTGGAAGTTTTTTTCTGTCGGCCGCTCTTATGTGTTCCGGAATCTCGCGGGACCTTTTTCCCGCAACAAGATTGATCCTGACGAGTCGCCGGGGAGGAATCCGCCCGCCGGGTGAATAGTCCTGTAGCCCCGCGGTTTTCCGCCTGACCACAGGTGAACGGTATAATTGCCGACGATTTCCTGCGGCAACGTGCCGCTATCCCATGTACCTAAGTTTCATGGCATTTATTCCCAAAACCACTCCATACTTACAGACTGGTGAAAAGAGAGCGATGACCCAATCTTCCCTCCGGCGGTTTGGTACCGAGCTTGCGAGTTTCTATTATCTCACGATCCTGAACCTCTGCACCGGTGCGATCGCGATTGCATTTGTGACGGTCTCATTTGCGATAAATTTCCTGCCTCCTGGTCCGGCCGTGCGTCCCGGTATCTTTACGGTCTGGGTGGCGGCCGGTGTTGCGTCCGTCCTGCTCAGTATCTTCTGGATTACGCTCAGTGCAAAAATCCTCAACGGGATACAAAGGATCTGGGGGGAGTATACAAGACGGACGGAACCTGTCCCGGACAAGACCCTCGCAGGATGGATCATCGGGACGGTCACCTCCTACCGGAAGAACCGGGGAGCGATCCGGGCCATGATTCTTGTCTGCATCGCATCGGGGGTCTGTCTTCTCGTGTTCGGAATTACGGGGACCCTTGAATCGTATTCCATAAGTCTCACCTCGGGGACGATGACAATTTCAAGCGTGCACATTATCCCTCCGGCACTTGTCGCACTCTTCATCGCGCTGGTAAGCCTGGCCAGTTCCTGGTATTTCGCGAAATTCTCCAGGATCTCCGACGGGAGGCAGCGCGAGATCGAACGTGGTACGGAGCAGCTGGAACGATCCTTTGGGATGGGGAAGGAATGAACGTGGCCGAGCGAAGGACATCGTATGAGATCTGCTGGGAGATCCTTACGTTCTGCAGCGTCCCCCGGACCTTTACGGCGATTGTCGGCCGCTGCGATCTCAACTCGAAGAACGGGCAGAAATACCTGGGTCTCCTTGCCGGCCGCGGGTTCCTGAACGTCGAGGACGACGGTGAACGGTCGCACTATGTGGCAACGGACCGGGCAGAGGAATTCATCACGCAGTTTACCCTGTTGTACAAGGGACTGTATGACAAGGGGCCCGGATTCCGGCTGTAACCTCCTGAGGCATACCCCCGTATAAGAGCCGGGCTTTGCCCACACACGGGGATAACTTTTGTTATGCACCCGGTCGAGGGCAGACTATCATGACCGTCATTCCCGGGCGAGGAGAAACTTCCGCACGTTGTCGGTGCTGCCGATGAAATACACCAGGTCATCGCGCTCGAGGGAGGTATCGGGGCCGGGATTCAGGAGTGCCTGCCCTCCCCGCTGGATGGCGATGACGCTTATCCCCTTCTCCTTCCGCCATGAGATCTCGGCCAGGTTCTTCCCGGTGAAAGAATCCTCCGGACCCACCCTGAAAGACCCGACTTCCAGTTCGGGCAACTGTTTCGGGAGCGGGGGCACCGGCGAGGGGAGAGGTTGCCTGAGCATCTCGTAGTTCTCCGTCCTGACTTCCCCGACGAGATGGTTCACTTCCGGTGCCGGGATGTTGAAATTACGCAGCACCCGGGTGAATATCTCGATGGAGGTCTCGAACTCCTCGGGGATCACCTCGTCGGCACCGAGGTTCTGCAGGACGGGGACCTCGTTCATAAACCGTGTCCTGACCAGGATGTGGACCCGGGCACTCAGCGCCCGGGCGCCCTGGACGATCTGCTCGGTGGCGATACGGTCCGCGATGACCACCACGAGGTGGCGGGCGTCCCTGATACCTGCGAGTTCGAGCACCGCCTGCTGGGTGGCATCGCCGTAAAAGATCGGCTCGCCGGCTTCGCAGTATTCCCTGACGGTGTCGGGGTTCAGTTCGATGATCCGGTAGGGGATCCCGGCATACTTCGCCGCACGGGCGACATTCATGCCGTTGAACCCGTATCCGACTATGATGAGGTGTCCTGTCATGGCCGGAGCCCTGGTGAGGTCGAACTCGCAGGACGGCCCGACGAGCTGCTCCATCCCACCCGAGATCCTCGCCGCGATACGGTGCGACCCGGCGATGAAAAAGGGAGTCGCGACCATGGTGATCAGGGTGATGTCGATGATTACCTGGTAGACGGTCCCGGATATCAGCCCCAGCCCTTCGCCGGTGCTGGCCAGGATGAACGAAAATTCACCGATCTGGCAGAGCGCGAACCCGGTGAGAATCCCCGTCCTCGCGGGAAGGCCGAGAAAGAGGGTCGCCATGGCCCCGGTGCAGAACTTGAGGGCGATGACCCCGATCGCCAGGGCGATGATGAGCACGGGCATGGAAAAGAAGACGCCGACGTCGAGCAGCATGCCGATCGAGATAAAAAAGAAGCCGGCGAACAGGTCCCGGAACGGCATGATGTGGCTTAAAGCAGCCACGCTGAACTCGGACTCGGACAGGATCAGCCCGGCGATGAACGCACCGAGCGCAAGCGACACCCCCGTCTGGCTGATGATCCAGGCGACGGAAAAACAGATGGCGATGACGGAGAGCAGGAAGAGTTCCTGGCTCCTCACCTTCGCCGAGTAATAGAGGAGGCGGGGGATGACGTACCTGCTCGTGATCAGCACTATCACGAGGATGACGATCCCCGTCACGACCAGGAGCGCGATCGATGCAGGACTGAAGGACCCGGTCCCGGCGAGGATGGGAGTGATGAACATCAGGGGGATGAGCATGAGGTCCTGGAAGATGAGGATCGAGAGTGCGGTCTTTCCCTGGATGCTCTCGAGTTCTCCCCGTTCCTGGAGGATTTTCATCACGATCGCGGTGCTGCTCAACGATACGAGGAACCCGAGGAAGAGCGCCTGGGGGAGGGGAGCACCCGCGAACAGGGTGGCGGCCGTGACGATGCCCGTGGTCAGGACCAGCTGCAACGCCCCGCCGATCACGACCAGTTTCTTTGACTCGAAGAACGTCTTTAACGAGAACTGTATCCCGATCGTGAAGAGGAGGAAGATGATCCCGATCTCCGCGAACAGCTCGATGATGTCCCGGCTCCCCACCAGGCTCAGCACGAACGGGCCGGCGAGAATACCTGAAAGTATGTACCCGATGATCGACGGGATCTTCAGGAAATTGCAGATGAAGAGGACGATGAGGGCGAGGATCACGATGAACATGATCTCCAGGAGGAACACCGGGTCCATGCGAGTTCATACTATGATCCGGGAGCACCATAAAATGGCCCCTTAACCCGCCGGATCAGGAGTTGAAAAATTAATCGGGGTCTATTCTGGGTTGGAATTCGCTCCCCTTCCCGCCACCCGTCAGCAGCCCGACCTCGATTTCGTTGTGACCGCCGGGCACCGAAACGATGCGGCGCACTTTCCGCGGCACGGAGTCAGTTAAGGGAATTCCTGTCTTCGTGCAGGTCGGGATCGTATGCAATCGGTCGTTCCGGCACCTCGGCAGAGACGAACACCATCAGGTCCGATACAGGTTGCCCGGAACGTTTGCCCCGGAAATACATTCTCCTGCAATCTTCGCCTGATAGAATCTTCGTGCCGGTAAACCCCAGCTCTGCGAGGAACGTCACGACCTCCCCCTCGGAAAACCCGGAAAGGAATGGTTCGCCAAGCGCTCGCGTATAGTCCAGGATGGTACGAGCATCCTCCCGGTTGCGGGTCCCGTCGATAACAAAGCCCTGGATGTAATCGAAAAGGACTATACTGCCCGGCCCGGCATGCTGTCTGATACACCCGAACAGATTCCCAATCGCCTCGACGGGCAGATACATGACGAGGCCCTCCAGAAGAAACAGGGTTTTTTTCTTCACCGAGCACCCGGCTGATGATAGTACCTGTTCCAGGTCCCCGGCACTGAGATCTGTCGGTACATAAGTGACGTGGCTGGGAAGGGATCCGAAAATTTTCTTGATGATACCGGCCTTGACGTGCAGCATGGCCGGTCGATCGACCTCGAATACCGTGCTGGGGGTCAGTTCTCCGATACGGTACGCCCTGGTGTCGTATCCCGCTCCAAGAATGACGAGTTGCTCGAGTCCGTCGCGGGCTGCCGCCGTGATCATATCGTCGAAATACCGGACCCTGGTCCGTATCACGTTGCTCCAGCCCGGCACCTTTTTCTCCCATGCCGCCGCCATGGCCTTTATCTCATCCGGGTGCGACCTCGCCCAAAGGAGCAGGTCCGGGTCGATAAAATGAACCGCATAGGGGTCGTAACAGATCCGCTCATCCTCCGGCAGGTTGGACTCGACAAACCGCTGCATGGCGATATCTTCTGCCGTCCTACTCAGGCTCGTCTTCTTTCTCGGTAGTTCAGGTATTTTATCAGTTCTATTTTTCCACTCGTCAGACCTTTCCATACTATTCACCTACTCCGGGGATCAGTGTGCGGGACCTGCCCGGCATGGATTTCGACCCCTCGATTTCCTCCTGGCGCACTACATCTTCCACGTGCGTCTGGACGACATTCACCCGGCTGCGATCCCGCGAACATCCTGTTTCCCTGGGTTTCCGATTCTCTTTCGTACACGTTCCATGGGAGCTATTCCGATGAATGGGTCAAAGGATCCCGGATTTCATCCCTGCGTTGTCGGTTATCATGAAGCAGATACCCGCTATAACTGGAGTATTGCTCTCCTGTCCCTCTTCTCCCCCGGGAGAAAATCGTGAGCCACCATTCGTATCAGATTTCGAATTTCCCGAAGAAATAGGTCTCTTTCACGCTTTTTGCCTTCTCCTCCGCCCACTTTTCTAGACCCATCTTCCGGATGAGCGCGAGGTTGAACACCTTGGTATTATGCGGAAGCAGCGACGCATGTTCGGCAAAGGGATGCAGATTATCGCACGGGAAATCAGAACACTCGGCACACGAATAGATGCCTTTTTCTGCAACGCACCGGTACACCTTGCACAGTCCGAGGCCGTTCAGCCGGCGGACCGGGCAGAGCCCGTTCTCCGGGCGACATCCTTTGCACGCCGCTTCTTCGTGCGACACATGGAACATCGCCATGTTTTCTTTCCTGATGTCGTCGTCACTGCCTGCCAGATACAGGCGGCAGTTGAAACAATCGAGACCGCACGGTGCGGTCAGTGCCTTAACTTCTTCGCGGTTCATCTCTTCACCTTGCGATTACGTTTCTTTTCTGCACGTGAACAGAATTATCGAATTTCTGGCACATGCAGTGCGTTTCATTGAAAGATAATGTGCTGATTATTCATTCACACTTAATAAATGATGCCGATTATTTCTTTTCGTGGAGTGAGGTAATAAATAGGATTTCGGGCGGAACGTGGAATCCCGAGCTGAAGTACCTGGGCGATTATTTCGTATCCGTCGTAGATGAGGAAAAGTGTGAACCGTCGGGTCAGGAGGGACCCGGCTCATCTCCTCTCCCTAAGGATTGACCGGGTGAAAGCCCGCTTCTTTTTTACCACCCGGTTAAAACGTTAGAGTGGTTTTCATGATGCGATACGGGTTCATCGGCACCGGATCCATGGGGAGCATGTTGATCCGGAAAATTATCGGGACCGGTCTTGTTGCACCGGGTGCGATCTCGGCCAGTTCGAAGTCAGGGATATCGGCTCGTGCCCTTGCCGGAACTACCGGCATCACTGCGGAACCATCCAACCGGTCGGTGGCGGGAAACTCCGATGTTCTTTTTATCTGTGTGAAACCGCTCGAAGTCAGGGGTGTTCTCCATGAGGTCAGGGACGTGCTGAAACACGATACCCTGCTTGTCTCAATCGCAGGATGTGTCAGCCTTGAAAACCTCCGGGATTGGGCAGGTGATGCCATCCGTTGTGTCCGAATCATCCCGAGCGTGACTGCTGAAGAGGGTGCCGGGATTTCACTCGTAGCGTGGGGGCATGACGTCCGACAGGAAGACAAGGAGCTCGTCCTCGGACTTTTGAATGCTATCGGTAATGCCGTGGAAACCGATGAGCGGAATTTTGATTCCCTGACGGACCTGACGAGCTGCGGCCCGGCGCTGATGGTCGCGATGATGCGGGAGTTTGGCGGGGCTGCAGTCCGGACCGGGACTATCCCGCCCGATCTCGCGGAATATCTGGTAAAGGAGACGATGATCGGGACTGCACTGATCCTCGAAGCCGGAAATACGACGTTCGATGGTGTCATTGAAAGGGTGGCAACGAAAGGCGGCATTACGGAGGAGGGGGTAAAAGTACTCGAGGACCGGCTCCCGGACGTAATGGATGCGGTCCTTTCGGCCATGGATGCAAAGCGCCGGGTTGTGAGCCGAAAGGTAGCGGACGGTGAATATTCCCATTAGGTCGGATTGCAGGCGGCCCCACTGCACGAAGTGACCGTGCAAGGTCTGTAAAAAAAGAGAAAAAAAAATAGAAGACGATTTTTCCGTTCGCCTTACGTTTCGACCGGGATATATTTTTCGGCAGGACCGGTGAACTGTGATTTATAGTTCATCGTTTTCTGGAAGAGCGTGATCTCCCCGGTTGCCGTGGTCAGTTCCGAGTATACCAGGTCTTCGGCCTTCGGGTACTGATAGTCCTCGTAAAGGTTGCCGGTACCGCGTTGAAGGAACGTACGTCCTTCCTGCACATGTGCATTCATGTATGCGGATGCACTCCCGACTGCCGCGACATCACCGAACCCGGTAAGCTTCACGCTATAGTCCGCCTCGACACCGGGGTCTGCAACCGGATACGGCCAGGCCATGCCATAAAAGGATGGTTCCGGAACTGCCAGCATAATAAAGCGTTCCGCCGACTGTGAAGAAAGCGAGCCGAGGGTAATATCTACCGAACTTCCCTCTTCTACGATATTGCAGAGCGGCGCGACGACATCGTCACCACTCTCTGTTGCAAACGGGCAGATTAGCGTCAAATTGGCATTCGTTCCGGCCCCTGCACCATCGAGGAGCAGCGATTCCCCGGAGACCATCCTGCCGGTCTCACTCCCGATAAACTCCGCGAGGGTGTCGGTGACAAGGTTATACTGGTTCTCTGCCGCCATTCCGGCAGTGTCATACGCGACGGTCCTGGCAATGGAGACGAGGCCCTGGTCGGCGATGGTGTGCTCCGAATAGGCGCTCGAATAGATGAACGAATACCCTCCCAACGGGGGAGCCGGAGGCCAATATGCCGTGTATCCGTTATCGATTGTCGTGGTAATGCTGTCGGTCTCCGTAGCGGTCCCGATCAGCTGCATGAGCGTACTCGTCTCAAACCCCTGCGTCTCTTCAACCTGTGGCACCCCGATGTCGGCGAGCGCACCACCGGTTGCTACAAGGATAATTAAAAGTGCTGTCAGAATAATCCGGATTTTCATCCATACCTCCTGTATTTTGCGTTGGTTTAACATTCTTTTTTTAAAATATACGGATATTTAACCGTTGCTGAATTTGTCCCGGAGCATTCGCAAGGCACTTTTTCCCGTGCACCGGCGTGCCGCCACCCCACCGCTTACTCGTCTTCCCGAAGGGTAATTTCAACCGTGTCGTAGTATACCGTGGTGGGTCCTTCGAAACCCGAATCGGTACCGATTATGACCCAGATACGGCCGTCGTTATCACTGGTTACCGGGAAATTTCTCCCCCGGCTGTTCAGGGTCATGAGCGATGGGGTCCAATGGAAGATATCTGATGTCCCCGTATCCTGCCTCACGGAACCCTGGTTATCCCGGGGAACCGCCTGCTATATTCCCGTACCGCCGCCTCCGTGGTGAGAAAGATGTTTCCCTCGCCAATATGGTCGTAGAGACCGGTGATCCTCATACGATCCCGCACCGGCCCGCGGGCATGTACAAACAGCAGCACGATCTCTCTCTTCCGGAGGGTATCCACAAGCTCGCGGAGCATATCGACGGTGGCTAGGTCGAGGTCGCTACTCGCCCCGATGTCGAGAATGACAGTCCGGAGGTCCTTCCTGGCGTCGACGAGGTCGATGATGCCTTTCCGGGCAACGTTGGCATTGAAGAAGTAGAGGGGAGCATCCACCCGGAGGATCAGGAGCCCGGGGACCGGTTCGTTCTCCGGTGCTCTGACAATATCCCCGTACGACCCTTCCTGGCCGGGCACTCTTCCCAGGATCGCCAGGCCCGGCCTGCTCGCCCTGTAGAGGAGCACGATGATTGAAAGGAGCACGGCATAGAGGAGGCCCTCAAGAATTCCGACCAGGATCACCCCGAGAAGGGCGGTCACCGCAAGCCAGAAATCTGTCCGGCGCATGGTGTAGAAGCTCCGAAGGCCTGCCACGTCCAGCATCCCGATGACGGCAACGATAACCACCGCCCCGAGGACCGCCTGGGGCAGGTTCGTAAAGAAGGGCGCGAGAAAGAGGAGCGTGAGAAAGATCAGGGCCGCGGTGAGGATCCCGGAGACCTGTGTCCTCGCTCCCGCGGCCTCTCCGGTTGCCGTGGAAGAAAGGGTCGCATCGACGGTCGCTCCCTGGAAGAGCCCGCAGCCGATGTTTGCACATCCCAGGGCGACCAGCTCCTGGTCCGGGTTGATTTCATAGTGGTGGCGTGCCGCATAGGCCCTGGCGATCCCGATGGACTCCCCGACGGCAACAAAGACGATGCCGACCGCACCTGCCAGGAGCAGAGGAATTGCAGCCAGGCCCACGTGCGGGAGAGTCGGCGGAGGGAACCCCGGAGGGATGGTCCCTACGATGCTGACTCCGAACTGGTCAAGGTGAAAAAGGGAGACCACGAGGATACCCGCGACAAGCGCGACGAGAGCCCCGGGGATGACCGGGCAGGTCCGCCGGATCACGAGGATCAGGACGATGGCACCCGCACCGATCGCAAGGCTCCACGGGTTGGTGAGCCCGAGGTTCCCGATGAGCGAGACAAGCTGTTCCAGGAATGTACCGGAACCCCCGGGGACTCCGAGGACCTTTGGGATCTGCCCGACGATAATCGTGAGTGCGATCCCGAAGACAAACCCGGTTATCACCGATTTCGAAAGGAAATCCGAGATAAACCCGAACCTCGCAATTCCCGCGAGGAGGAGGATAATTCCGGCAAGGAGGGCAAGGGCGGCCGTGTAGGCGATGGTTAAGGACGGATCCCCGAGGGCAAGGGACACTACAATTGCCGCCGATGTAATCGCCATGGACGAGGTCATGGCCACTTTGAGGTTCCGGCTTGTCCCGAAGATCGCATACACGACCAGGGCGACCGTAGAGGCGGCAAGGCCGGCCTGGGGTGGAATGCCCGCAATCTCGGCATAGGCCATGGAGGCAGGGACGAGGACCCCCCAGACGGTGATTCCTGCCGCGAGATCCCGTACCAGGTACTTCCGCGTATACTTCGGAAGCCAATCGAGGATCGGGACATGTTTTTTCAGCCATCCCGAAGGGTCCTGCATGATAGTTCCCTTGGATCAAAATTATTTATTGATTTTGAAAAGGGGTCGTTTATCCCCGCAGCCGATAAGGGACAGGAACAATGACAGAATAACCTGTCCAAATTGTGGTGAAAGAAGTGCGACACAATGAAGAGAGGGTGGAGACGGGAGGGGGACCGGATAAGGAACCCGCATACTCCGGGGAGATCTTCTCCGCACACGCACCTCCGAAGGCGGTAGTACAAGGGCCGGATTGCTCCGGAGATCGCCCCGCAGGTCATACGATACGACCGCCAAACAGGACCGAAAAGAGTAACGTTCAAAGAGTCCTCACGTCATTGGAAAAGAGCAGGGGGGAAGGGGGACCTTGCCCTGATGAATCCTCGCCCCCTTCGCCAATCTCCCAATAATTTAGAACAATCCCGAAAACAGGAGAAACCATGACCGCTCAACCGAAAGAGGCAACCGAAAATACCAAAGCTGCCAATTCGAAACTGTTAAAGGAACTGCCGTTTACCGACCGCCGTGATTTTGAAGAGGCCGACCGCGGCTTCATCGCTCCCTTGCCCGACAACGGCGTGATTAAAACCGGCGACGGACGAATTGTCTGGGACCTGGCCCGTTTCAGCTTCATCACGCAGGATGCCCCGGCACCTCCGACGGTCAACCCCAGTTTGTGGCGGCAATCGCAACTGGTGGTCAAGGCCGGGCTGTATAAAGTCGTGGACCGGCTCTACCAGGTCCGCACTGCCGACTTATCGAACCTGACCATCGTGGAAGGAGACACCGGTCTTATCATTATTGATCCGCTCGTTTCCACTGAAACGGCCGGAGCGGCTCTCGATCTCTATTATCAGCACCGCCCGAAGAAACCCGTGATCGCCGTGGTCCATTCGCACAGCCATGTGGACCACTACGGCGGCGTAAAGGGGGTCGTGTCCGAAGAAGATGTGAAGGCCGGAAAAGCGATGATCGTCGCTCCGGCCGGTTTCCTGGACGCGGCCGTGTCCGAGAATGTTCTGGCCGGCACGGCGATGAGCCGTCGCGCCACGTACATGTATGGCAACCTGCTGCCGCCCGGTCCCCGAGGGATGGTCGGTGCCGGTCTCGGGATGTCGACGTCCAGCGGTACCGTCACCCTGATCCCGCCCACCCACGAGATCACCGCAACCGGGCAGAGGATGCGCATCGACGGCCTGGATTTCGAGTTCCTTCTGGCCCCGGGCACCGAAGCTCCGGCAGAGATGCACTGGTACATCGAGCAGCTCAAAGCGCTTACCGCCGCCGAAAACTGCTGCCATACCCTGCACAACACCTACACCCTTCGTGGAGCGAGTATACGTGACCCGCAGGCATGGTCGAAGTATCTCAACCAGACCATCGACATGTGGGGCGACAAGTCCGAGGTGATGTACGGCATGCACCACTGGCCGGTCTGGGGTCGCGAACGTGTCCTGGAGATCCTGACGAAAGGACGGGATTGTTACCGCTACATCAACGACCAGACCCTGCGTCTCGCGAATCACGGGTACACTCCGGTGGAAATTGCCGAGCAGTTCGAATTGCCGCCGGAACTGGCCGGCCACTGGGCCCTGCGTCCCTATTACGGTACCTTCAACCACAATGTCAAAGCGACCTATGTGAAGTACCTGGGGTGGTTCGACGGAAATCCGGCGAACCTGCACGTCCTGCCGCCGGAGGCGGCGGCGAAGAACTACGTCGCCATGATGGGCGGTGCCGACGCCGTGGTGGAAAAGGCGGCCGCCTACTTTGCGAGGGGGGAATACCGTTGGGTGGCCGAAGTGGTGAAGCACGTGGTCTTCGCCGACCCCGGGCACAAGGGAGCACGTGAATTGCTCGCCGACACGTTCGAGCAGTTGGGCTACCGGGCGGAATCCGGCCCGTGGCGGAACTTTTACCTGACAGGAGCGAAGGAATTGCGCGAAGGTGTCATGCAGCTTCCTGCACCAAATTCGGTGAGTCCCGATTCGGTGCGTGCGATGAGCCTGGACACCTTCTTTGATTACCTGGGGGT
Organism: Methanolinea mesophila; assembly: GCF_017873855.1. Taxonomy (NCBI): domain Archaea; kingdom Methanobacteriati; phylum Methanobacteriota; class Methanomicrobia; order Methanomicrobiales; family Methanoregulaceae; genus Methanolinea; species Methanolinea mesophila. Next base: position 293,168 of record NZ_JAGGKR010000001.1, on the reverse strand, counting down.
GCGCCTGAACGGCCCCAAAGCGGTGGGGAAGAAGAGTGTGATCAACCTCAACTTTACCGATACCGGGGAACAAGCCGTGCTCGTCCTGGTCAACGCCACGTTGAATCATTCACTTGACCGGCAGGACCCCCACGCCGATGCGACCCTCACTCTGACGCGAAACGCACTGAACAGGATTATCCTGCAGGAATCGACCTTCGATAAGGAAGTCGGGAGCGGCGGGGTGCAGGTCGCCGGGAATGCAGGCAAGGTCCACGAACTGGTTTCACTGCTGGATTCGTTCGAGTTCTGGTTCAATATCGTGACGCCCTGATGGTTTCATGACAGGGGACGAGGGTTTTTTACCACCGTCTCTTGCATTTTTTTGCATACCAGGTGGGCCAGGCAACGGATCATGTCCGGAGCAGGGATCCGGTATCCATAACCGCCTGATTCACCCTGAACAGACCATATTCGTGCGTCCTCGTGGTATAAACCGTATAGACTCCTTCTTCGCAGGACTCGACAATCACATCGCCATCGTCCCTTGTAACGAAAACAGGGTACTTTCCGGATGAATCCGGGGTCATCACGGATTCGTAGGTATCGATCACTTCCTGGTACGGCTGGGTGAACGACTCGCCTGCCGATATGATTGCCACTCCGGGTACCACACTCGCGACAAATTCCCACGTCGACGAGGTCAGACTTCCATGATGCGGAACTTTGATCACGTCCGCATCGAGATCGATACCCTCCCAGAAGAGGATATCTTCCGTCTCTTTTTCAATATCCCCTGCAAACAGAAACTTTATCCCGTTTTTCTCTATCATCATCACCGTCGATCCGCAATTGGTATTCTCATAATTCACTCCTTTTTCCGGACTGAGTATTGTTACGCTGATATCGTCTCCCATATCCAGCGTATCGTGCGCATGAAGATCCCCGGACCGGTACACCGCCGTAACGGGAAAAAGACGTTCGATAAACCATGCACCGCCGTCATGATCGGAATGCGGATGTGTCAGGATTAAATAATCGATTCGTTGTATTCGATTCTCTCTCAAGTAACTTGCCACACGGGGGGTCCAGACACTTCTCCCGGTATCAATCACCATGGTCTTATTTCCATTCATGATTACCGCCGAATCCCCGTGTCCGACATCCAGGTACGCAATTGAAAATCCCGATCCCGGACGAGGCGTAACGATCTCGTGAGTCTTCCACATCATGCCGGACCCGGATAACACCAGGACCAGGACCCCTATCGCGATGATGTCGCTACGGCTCATCTGTTCGGGGGGTTACTATGGCCGGGAGTATAAATGATTTTGGTCGGGGAAATCTCCGGGCTCTTCCCGCGGCTGGATTCGCGGGACGATATTCACGGGACCGGGATCGCCTGGCTATTTCCCTGTTAATTGACCATTTGGTACGGACCGTCGTCGGAAAGAGTTTCCCGGTCACCATCAACATGCCAGGTTTAACTTCGATGGTGCAATTGTGATTGGCCTCGTAACAGGAGCCAGGCACGGCGACCTCATCAGAAGGAGTTCCAGGTCCGATACCGGTGTCTCTTAGATATTCCTAATCGAGGAGTAACGGAACGGCCCCGATACAATACCTCCAGTTCACGCTCCCCGGGAGACTGCCTGGCGCTCGCGGTAATCCTCTTCTGGTTGTTCGCATACTATTAAGTACGAACAATGCCCATTACGAACCTGAATAGAAATTTATGCCAATAACTCCCGCGAATAAGGATAAAAAGCCCAAAAAAATGCAGGGAACAACGTCCGTTCCGGATTCTTCCGAACATTCCGAACGGCACGATTTAGAGGAGAGAACACGAACGGAAGAACTTTATATCGCATATGAGGAACTCCGGGCCACGGAGGAGGAACTCAGAAAACAAAATGATGCCCTCCGTACCTTCGAAGAAGAACTCCGGACACAAAACGAAATCCTTCGCGCAACCCAGAAAAAACTTGCGGAAGAACGGGAAAAATACTTCGACCTTTTTGAAAATGCGCCCGTCGGATACGTGGTGACCGATGGCACCGGCATCATAACTACCGCCAACCGGCTGATAGGGGAAATGCTCCATATCCATCCCGAATCGTTGAAGGGCAGGTCCATCGGGATCTTTATAGAAAAAACGGACGGTAGCGATACCGGTCAGAAAGTGCAGGAATTACTGACGGGGGTTGGTATTACCAGAGAAGCCTGGATGAAGTCGTTTGAAGGTCAATGTATTCCGGTCCTGATCAGCATCACCTCTACTTCGTCAACAACAGGACCCGGGACAGGATTGCGGTGGGTAATCCGGGACATCACCGAGGGCAAGAGGGCGGAGGAAGAACTGAAGGCAAGCAGGGCAAAGTACCAGGCCCTGACCGAGACCACCTCGGACTTCATCTGGGAAACGGACGCCCAGGGGAGATATACCTATTGCAGCCCGCAGATGGAACGGCTCTGGGGGCTTCGGCCCGATGAGATGATCGGGAAGTCGTTCCTTGACATGATCCCTCCGCCCGAGAGAGAACGCGTCCGGGAAACGTTCAGGAACGTAATTAGGTCTTCCATCCGGTTCGAGGGCCTGGAAATTAACTCATGCGACAGGAGAGGGAACCTCATCCATATCGAGGTAAGCGGCGTCCCGTTCTTCGACCGCAACGGGGAATTGAAGGGCTACCGGGGCATCACCCGGGACATCACGAGGCGTAAGCGGGTGGAAGAAGCCCTGCGGGAGAGCGAGTATCTCCGGCGGTTGGCCCAGGAAATCACCTGCGTGGGTTCGTTTGAGTGGAACATCGTGACGGGGGTGAACACCTGGACGCCGGAGTTGGAAGCGCTGTATGGTCTTCCGGAGGGCGGGTTCGCAGGAACGCAGCCGGCCTGGGAGGAACTGGTTCACCCCGGGGACCGTGCACGAGCGGTAGCCACAGTCCAGAGGGCCTTTAAGACAAACGAGACCGTTGAAGACGAATGGCGGGTCATCTGGCCCGACGGCAGCATTCACTGGCTGGCCGGAAGATACCGCATCATCCGAAACGACGCGGGAGCGCCACAGGCCATCGTCGGGGTTAATTTCGATATCACCGAGCGCAAGATCGCAGAGGACGCGCTCAATGAATACGCGGCAAACCTCAAGCGGTCCAACGAGGACCTGGAACGGTTCGCATACGTCGCTTCCCACGACCTGCGGGAACCTCTGCGTATGGTAACCAGTTTCTCCCAGCTCCTGGAGAAAAATTACAAGGGCCGGCTCGACGAGGATGCCGACGAATTCATCGGGTATATCGTGGAGGGCGGGAGGAAGATGGACGCCCTGGTAAACGACCTCCTCGAATACTCACGGATCACTTCCCAGGGGAAACCGTTCGAACCGACAGACCTGAATATCGTCCTCGAAGAAGCTCAAAATAGTCTTTCCATGGCCATCGAGGAGAACAAGGCAAGAATTGAGGTTGGGGTGCTCCCTACCGTTAATGTCGACCATTTGCAGATCCTACTCGTGTTTCAGAACCTGCTTTCGAATGCGATAAAGTTCCATGACGACACGGACCCGGTCGTCTCGGTCAAGGCAGTCAGGAGAGAAAAGGAATGGGAATTCCTGGTCCGGGACAACGGGATCGGGATCGACCCCGCGTATCATGAAAAAATCTTTGAGATTTTTCAGCGGCTGCATTCGCGAAACGATTATCATGGGACAGGGATCGGGCTCGCCATCTGCAAGCGGATCGTCGAGCGGCACGGGGGCCGGATCTGGGTGGAATCGGAGCCCGGGAAGGGGAGCACGTTCTTCTTTACCATTCCGGAAAGGACCTGAAATTGATTTCGGGCGATTCTGCAGAATTTTTTAATGAACCGATTTTTGATACGACACACCCTGAATATGATGCTCCCACGATGTTCGTTCCGGGTCAATTTCTTCTCATCCTCCAACGCTTCCGATTTCCTGCATTTATGTGTGGAGTGCTCTTCACAGTCCCGGATATAACGGCGACCATGTACGCTCAGGCAGTTGTATTGTATCGGCTGGAGCTTCGCGCAGTAATGGATGAGATTATTTCCGTCACTCCACATTTTTTGAAAAGAATTCCAAAAAAGGTTTAAAAAAATATTCACCCCCCTTTCCCGCCTCCCTTCGGAGCCCGTTCTCGATCTCGTAATAGCAGCCGGGCACAGAGATGAGGTAGCTTCACCCTCCGCTGCTCCTCCGCCTCGGCGATCTGGGTGAGCAGCGAGGCCTGGTCCTTCGGGTGCTAAATTAATAAGAAAATCTATCTTTTTTGATATTCTCTCGATATCAATAAAATTTTACAATTTAATATTTTGGAAATATATATTTACACTGAAACTATTCTTTTCACAACGAGTCATGAACCGAGACAACTTAACATGGGTAATCGTTATCAGCGGCATTGCGATAGCTGCAATAATTTTCAGCATCTTCATATTTTCACCATTCGTGGGAATCACAGGATCTATTCTCCCTGCCGCCTCGTTCCCAAAAGTGAATGATTACCAAACTAATAGAGGATACCTATGAAATCTCTAAAATTCATTGGGGTAGTGATTTTCTTATTATCCATAGGATTATGCGTTGCCGATAGTCAGGACAATATTATATGGGTCGAAAAGGCTCCAATTACGAATGTTACCCCGCGTGCATTTTCGGGCATGACCGCTTTCCAGGGTAAGATTTGGCTATTGGGTGGACTCACGAATACATCGAGCATGAACGATGTATGGTCTTCAGAAGATGGGGAATTCTGGAACCTAGTAACCGATCATGCTGCTTTCACACCACGATATGGTCATGGGATTGCAACATTTCAGAACCGACTCTGGATTATTGGGGGAATTTCAGATAACACCCCTATGAATGATGTGTATTCGTCGACCGATGGAAAAAACTGGACACGTGTCACAAACCACGCTGGTTTCAGCCCTCGATATTTTCACGGAGTTGTGGTATTTAATGACCGTTTATGGGTAATCGGAGGCTCATCTTCACAGACCAATACATTAAATGACATATGGTCCTCTCTCGATGGTATCAACTGGACCCGCGAGACGAAATCGGCAAACTTTCTTCCTCGTCATGGAGAAGGTACAATCGATTTTAATAACCAGATCTGGGTTATCGGAGGATATTCACGTTTAACTGATACGAGGGGGACAACGACAGAGAGAGAGTTATCCGACGTATGGTCATCGGTCGATGGCGTAAATTGGATACAGCAAAATAGCGACAGCCCATTCCCTGGAAGAGAATTTGTTCCCGTTATCTCTGCAAATGGTTCGATGTATGTCATCGGAGGAGGGAGTTATGGTTATTCTATGAGAGCTACAAGAGTTGCATCAGTGCCAGGCAGTTTGGCGTATAATGACGTATGGATTTCTTCCGATGGGATAAACTGGACCAAGGACCCGAATTCGTCAGGTTTCTCTCCCCGATATGGCCAGGGTGTTGTTGTAATAAATGATAGTATCGTTGTGTTTGGGGGTTTGGATCCCTACTATGATAATTTTTTGAACGATTGCTGGTCAGGTGTACTATTCTCTAATGAGCCGACAGTTGACGGTCAGGCATATGATAATCAGAATGTTACTTCCACGGAAAATTTCACCCCAATCCCTACTACAACCCCTGTTGCGGGATCGAATATCATTATTTTGTCTCTTGGAATCCTCATTTCATTTGTATGTATTCGTTTCGGAAAAAAAACATAATTTTTTACCCTTTTGATGATTCTAAATCCTATTTTCGGAATTGGTGAAGAATGCGACAAAAATTATGATTATTTCGATTAGATAAGAATTTAATAACGGGTTTTCGAGTTTCGTTCTCTACTTTTTTTTACCGGGACAATTATAATATTTTAAATATTATATAGATTTTAAATCCACCGTAGAATTAGACTGAAAATTTGGTCTCTCATTTTAGTATTTTTCATAGTAACGCTCGTATGTGCGCCGGTCCTCGCGATCAGTGCGAGCGAACTGATTTCAAGCCATCGCACGGGCTCATGTTGTTCAGTAGGATCCGCTTCCCGCTCAGTAGTGGTCAGTTTCCAGTCGCTCCGGGTCCGCGATCCGCTCCCATTTGCAGCCTTGTAAATGGGGAGAATGGAGTCGCCCCCCGGTCCTTTCTTCCCGGATTTTTTAGCCGGTTCGGGTAGGAAGGCCTGGACCTCCTGGGAAGTTGCAGGCTTGTCGGCGAGTACAGGGACCAGGTTGTGGATGTACCAGTTGAGATGCCAGTCGAGGAGGTAATGGTAGGCATCGAGGAGGAACGATCCGGACCCGCAGGCCGGGTCGAGGACGGGGAGTTTCACTACATCCCGGGGGGTCTTCTCATTCACGAGTTCCCCGCCGGTGTGCTGAATGATGTAGTCCACGATGAACTGAGGGGCATAGTAAAAACCCCCGGCTTTCTTCACCTCGGGCTTGTATTCCACCTTCGCCTGGTGCCCGGGAGTGAGCCGGATGTCTTTTCCCAAGAACTGCTCGTAGACCTGGCCGAGGATGACCGGTGAAATAACGGAAAATTCGTAAGAACTCTCGGGGTAATAGAGCCGCTTGGAAATTTTCTTGAATATTGCATCGTCAATCGTGAAGCCCGGCGTAAGTATGTCGGGTAACTCGTCCCATCCGGCTTCTTTATTGAAATGGAAGATGCCGGAGTTGTACCGGGTATCGGCTCTCTGGAAGAGGCCGAGGAGGCGAAGGTAAATATCCGGTTGTTCCAGCAGTTTCTGGAGGCACCCATAATGTTCGATCCCCCGGTCCTCGCATATTCGGAGGAAAAGGATCCGGTCGATGGTCTTCTGCACCGCTACGTTGAGTTCATCGGTGAGCGATGGGTTCCTAAGTGCAAGGTTATGTGCCAGGTGGTTTTGCCATTCCTCGATATCGGCACGGGGGCCGTATCTGGGTCGAATCGGAGCCCGGGAAGGGGAGCACGTTTTCTTTGCGATTCCCGCTGAAAAAAATGAACCTGGAAGGAGATCCTGGAGAATTCATTCACTCCTCTTTCCCCCCTCCTCCCTCATCAGTCGTATTCAATCTCGTCGGAGCAGCCGGGCACCGAAATGATAGAGCTCACCTTCCACTGTTGTTCTGCCTCGGCGATTTTGGTGAGGAGTGAAGCCTGGTCCTCGGGCATGTGTCCACAGATGACCCACTTCTTCGTCTTATCGTTCCTCTTCGAGGACCGTGATCCCGGTCCTGTTTCCCTTTGTCCTCTCAGAGAGATCCTTGGCGGGATGACTCGCTTAGGGATTACCGCATTCCTTCGAAAAAAAATAGTCCCGCAATTCAGTTCCGGTCTGATCCATAATAAAGGGGGGATGGATTCCGTTCTGGCTCGGATTTTAAGGTGGTGGAACCCGATTAACAGTATCGGTATCTGTCCGGGTCCCTGAGCCAGATCCGGGAAAAATAGAGTCCGGCACGTAGCCGTTCCCCCCTGTTCATGTAATACCGTCGGCTTAACGCCATCCTGCGTGATGATCGTGCCATACTGCCTTTCAGGGAGCCGGCCTTAGAATTCCTCCAGGATCCCGTACCCCCAGTTCCTCAGTATTACTGCCGCCTTCTGGTCGCCGGCTCCCGGGCAGAGCAACCCGCGATTTTCGAGGAACCGGCTGGCCATTATGTTCGATATCACGGTCAGTTTCTCCTGCTCGTCTTTCATCCGGGACCACCGGTGAAGGTAGTAAATCGGGGGAAGTCCCCTCCGTGTATGGATGTACAGGTCTCTTCCCCTCTGGTATGCGTCTCCTTTCAGGTCACGCGGTGCCTGGAACAAACAGGTGTCTTTTTTCGGTATTCAGCACTGCTTTTCCTGCATCATTTACAGTCTTCTTCATTATACCCCCCAACGGTACGCGAATTTTGTAATGTGTGAAGAGGCGACTTTGCATTCTCTTCGCGGGTGTCGATTTACCGACGGGCAACAACATTCAATTGCTGCAGACGGTATGTGCGTGATTCATAGTAATAAAATTTTTTATTTTTGTTATACTAATTATGATAAATATTGTAATATGTAACATGAAAAGCGGGTGTTGATGTTGTTACCGGTGAACAAGGTAAGGTTGGAAATTCTCTTTGGCAATTTGTCCTCCCCGTGTATGTCTTCACATGTGAAAATGTCAAGGAAATAGCAAAGAACAAGTTTTTCAATAGGTATCAGCGGTCGATTCATCAGAAACCCAGGATCTATCGAAGCCTGGTCCTCGGGGCTGTGCACGTTCAGAGCTATTGGGAAGAAAATGTAATCCAAATTCGGGTAAAAACTCAGATTTATTTATATTTTTCAAGAGATATTAGATGATGAAATATGCCCTGGCACTGGCCTCTGCAGTGTTCTTCTGGTGGCCGATACTCTCGCTATGGGCATTCCACCCGATTTTATGGGTTATAATAATGATTTCCACCGGCATGGTTACATTGGTCGGCTCCGTGCTCCTTTTCTATGAGTCGAAGACTGATTCGACCCGCCGGTATCTGAACCTTCCATTCAGCATCGATATTCTTGCGCTCCTCGTCACGGGACTGCTCAGCTTTTCCATTTCAGGATCGTTTCCTATGGGACCCATCGGGGAACTCTGGGCGTTCACGCTCCTGATACTCTCTCCCTGTGCGGCAGCGGTACTGTTCTCGATCCCGGAAAGCGGGAGGTTCCGGGAGACTTCACTCTATCTTGCAGCCCTCGTCAGTGCATATTCCGGAATCACCGCAGTGCTCCTGCTCTATGGGGGTTACATTCCGATGCTCGGACTGTTGTATTTCTACTGGATGCTGGGAATGCCGATCATCGGGGTGCTATTTCTCTTAAATGCCTGGTATTGGCCTTCAATAACTGCAGAAACCCTATCGGTGTAAATCGGGATGAAGATCCGGCCAGTTCATTGATTGGTTGTAATATTGCTCTTTGCATTCCTCTGTTAAATTATTGAAATAGTCAGGAAAAACGTTTTCCAGATATTCACCGAGGGATACGTTCTGGTTCCATAATTTCGCGGCCATTTCTTCATTCACCAAAGCCTCTCCATCGGTTGAGAGATTCTGTGGTGGAATGCATCCGCATCCACTATTATTATTCCCGCTGTAATAAGCCTGAACCATAACAACGAATGCAAATACAATGATAACGAGCACAACCGAAAAAAGGATGTGTTTTTTTGAGAGCTTCATGTGACTACCTTACTCGAAGAATTACGCGATATCCAGATCTGGTTACCAGGAAATAATAACATATCTCATCGGGATAAGATGGATCTGGTGGCAGTGGAACATACAATCCCTCAATTAAATATTCAGAGCCGTTACCTGAATGTTTAAATTTCTGTCAACAGTCAGTAAAAATCCACACTCACGAAGAGAAAATACCGCTTTTCTTCAAAATATACTTCGGGTAAATCTTAACCGTACTCTAAAATTCGTGCTTTTGGTAATTGGTCCTGATGGAGCAGGATGATGCAATTTCTTTCACAGGTCCTGCATACCCCGCTCGTCGAACCTCCAACGATTTTATTGTCGTCTATGGTTGGCAGGATAGGGTTCGAACCATTGCAGATGGTAAAGTAATGCACCACTTCATTTTCGATGAATGCTATGCGTTGCAATGCAATCAGTTGCCCGTTTTCAACGGCATAAACAGGAACGTATTTGGAATCGAATATAATATTCGCTCCATTTTCTAGATTGAACGAAATATTTGGAGAGCTTCCGGGAGTTACGGTTTGAAGATAACTGTGAACCGTATTGAAAATTTGACCAGGGGCCGGTCCGGAATCAGAGAATAAAGATTTATCCTGTTCTGCAATGATTACCTTATCTTCACCATACAATGAGGCACGATAACTCACTTCTCTCCCATTTTGAATCCCTGAAAAGAGCATTTCGAAAGAATCGATCTTTCCGGTGGAGTCTGTACGGAAATTAAATTCTGAGAAATGAACCGTTTCACGGTCAATACCTGTTGTCTCCAGCGTTTTCTCCCCTATTGAAGAAATCGAATTGTTATTTCCCACATACATCGGATGCGATAGTTGAAGTGAAGTGAGACTCATGCACCCCGTGGAAACTAGAATAAATCCAAAAGACAGGAACACGAAAAGGTATGGTTTTACAATCATTTTATAATCAAATAAAAAATGTTGTCCTATTATTTATTTACCGGTATTCAAACCATCTATTCCGGGCCGATCGGCAGACGGACCTGCAACCGATAAAGGAGGTTAGGACAGAAAACAGAAAAAAGGGAAAGGGCGAAAAAAATGAAAAAGTTTTCTCACCCCCCTTTCCCGCCTCCCTTCAGCAGTCCGTACTCGATCTCGTAGGAGCAGCCGGGCACCGAGATCAGGTAACTCACCTCCCGCTGTTGTTCTGCCTCGGCGATCTGCGTGAGCAGCGAGACCAGGTCCTCGGGAGAGTGCCCACAGATGACCCACTTCTTCGTCTCGTCGAAAAATCTTCCAGGAAACCGGGACGGGACGGTGTCCCGGGGCCCCGGTCACCCGGTCGTCCGAAAAAACGTTTGAGGTATCGATGCACATCGTCCGTAATTCATTCGTTACAGTTTCGCCCCCCATAGGTTCCGGTTAATACAGTAGGGGCTAAATGGGAATTGAGCGGTGAATATCAATGATCTACACCCTGAATCCTGATGAAAGAAAAGTTCTCAGATTCTTCCAGGAAGAGGACCTGCCTTTTCTTGCCGAAAAGGTCGCGTATGAAATCGGATACGACGAACGTGACGTGGTGAGAATATTCAAATCGCTTGCGGAAAAAGACCTTCTTATAACAGAGGACATGACCGGAGAACTTTCTCCTTACGGACGCGACTACGATCTTTTCCAGGATGAAAGCCTCCGGGAATTATCTATCCGGCGGGAAACGGAGATCGTGCTCGACGCCCTGGAGAACTCTCCCGAGGGGACCGTCTCTCGCACCCTCCTGGAATCGGTCGACGGGCTTACTCCCGCGGAGATTGATGCCGCAATCGACGAGCTGGACGGACTCGGATATCCGATCCGCTCACGCGTCCTGAAATAAACCAAAATATTGGCACAGATTTCCAGGACTCCGCACAGGCTCGCCCGGATAGCGAGATCGTCCGGGGTTCTCCTCACCCCCTCGTGCCGGCATATCATCCCCACCGCACTTTCGCGACACAACCGATGCACTCTTATCACTGGTGGTTCCAGTGTATGCTGCTGAGCCGACCTGCAGCAGGGGGAATATCATGGTGTTAACATCAAGGATATACGGGCATTCGCTTTCATCGATCGAGAAGGAGTTGATTTTTTCCCGCGAGGACACCGGATACGTCCGCTCCCTGCATACCTCCGGGGCGCTCTTTTCCCTCGACCCGTCACCGTTCCTCCAGTCCCCGAAACGGGTAGTGTACATCGCACACTGCACGCCCCCGGAGAACGGGACCTGGGTCTTCGCCTCGGTCTACGACGAGAAGCAGGAGATCATGAAAGACCGGGCGGGGTACTATACGCTCACGATAAAATACGTGGACTCCTGGTCGCCCGTGGACCCCTCTGCACTAGTACGGCCGGGCCCCCTCTCCCCCGGCGAGGTGCACGAGTATTTCACTCGCCCCTATCTCGGGGAGGAGGAGATCGTGGACGGGATCGCACTGTGTTCCGCCCTCTATTCCGTCTCCTCCCCGCCGCTCCCCGACGAGAAGGGCGGGGTGCATGCCGCGGTCCTCGGGAAGAAGAGGCCCTGGCAGGGGTTCAAGAAGTCCATGGGGGTCATCCCCCGGGAGTTTTCCCGCGAGACCGCACCGGTCTACTACTCGGTCGCGGACCGGGAAAAGCAGGTCGTCGATATCCGGGCGGAGGAGATCAACCTGGCGTACCTGAACCCCGAGACGTTCCCCATGCACATCCCGGTCGTGCTCGACGAGGTCGAGGTCCGGCCGGCGAAGGAATATACCCTCGACATGCAGAGCCAGGCGCCGCTGGTGACCGCGTTCCTCCTCGACTCCCTCATGGTCAGGCCCGCGGTCCCGGAATCGCTCTCCTCCTCGATCACCGACACGTTTCACGCGCTGATCGACGAGTTCAAGAGTTCCGGGTGGGTTCCCTACAAGCAGGACTTCGGCTCGCTCGTGCCGAGGCTCGGGATGGCTTTCGCCCGGTACCACTCGCACCGGAAGGTATCCCGGGACGACCTTACCGGGGCGGTGGACCTCTGGTCGGACATGTACTACCGGGCGAGAAAGGTGGTGAGCACCCAGTATGAGGTATCCCGTCTCTTCAGGCTGGACGACAGGTCAAGGAGGCTCTACCTCGACCTGGTCGACGCGTTCCAGCTGGAGACCCCGATCCCCCTGAAAGAGGCCAGGAGGCAGGCCGTATCGTTTCGGAACGACTGGGAGTTCGAGGAGGCCCTCGACACCCTCAACCGGAACGGGCTGCTGATCCGCCCGGGAAGGGACGCGATCACGATCCTGGACAACAGGCCGGTGAGAGTTTAGCAGGGTAAAAATTGTTTTTCGTGGGGAATAACTCCATAACAACACTATTTTGCGATGGATAACCGGCGCAGACCCAGTACTATTTCATTCATAGGTATCACCAGGGATTTTTTGTGGCGGGGGAAAAAGCGACAGAAAGGTCATATTACACGTATCGGGGGTATGATTGATGAATAGCAGAGACACCGCTTTCGCAGCGAAATTTTATTTTTGACGTTTCTCCTTCCCCTTTAACATGGAATATCCTCGGCTGGGGGGAATTAAATGGAGACCATATTTCTCTGCGAGATCCTTCGATACTTCTTTTATGAGTCTTTGGTCAATTGTAACGAAATAATTTGTTTTTACGGATATGGCTGTTGCAAGGAGTATTGCATCCTGAGTTTTCACCCGCCTGAATTTTAAAAATAAGTGATGCAATAATTTCCGAATAATTATCCCCTGTTTCCTCCGGTTCGTAAGACAATGGTATTATTGTACTATTGCCGAAGAGGATATCGAATTTCTTTTCGATACTCTCATACACCGTTTCCATGGAATCTTCCGGAAGGTCCAAGGCATTTTTCTCCTCGTTCCAGCGCGAGAGCGGTGTTCCATTCCTAAACAGGAGTATACATCTAATCTCATCCCGTATCGCAGAAAACACTTCGTTCATCGCGAGGTAAGAAAAATAAAATTCATCGGGGACCTCTTTTATTTTTAAATCGATAATTTTCTGGATAAACTCAATTGAAAACTGATGCCTGTTCAGATATACTTCCTTGAAATCAGCAGGGATTTGATATTTTGATATCAGAAGGTCAAGAACCCCGGAATTGGTCATCAACCAAGGAACAAGCGTATTGGTATCGATGCACCATCTCGTAGGAGCGCTCTTCAAATTTTGCCCCGGGATTTCTTTTTCGAGCTCCACAACCCTTTGATCTGCCCGGCTTGCCCGTTCACCGTAGAGCGCTGCCTTAGCTCGTAATATTTACCTGTGACAGGATTGTGGATTCTTTTGGTTGCCATGCTAGAACGACACATCATATATTTTTTGAACAATTATTTGTATCTATTCAGGAATTGCATGGTCTCGTGCCTGGAATGACAGTATCACCTTATCGGGAGGCTTCAGGTCAGATGTCCTATGTGGGGAAGACGAGAAATAAAAAAATGAAAAAAGAATAATTCACTCACCCCCCTTTCCCCCCTCCCTTCAGCAGCCCGTACTCGATCTCGTAGTAGCAGCCGGGCACGGAGATGAGGTAGCTCACCTTCCGCTGCTGTTCCGCCTCGGCGATTTGCGTGAGCAGCGAAGCCTGGTCCTCGGGTGAGTGCCCGCAGACGACCCACTTCTTCGTCTCGTCGTTCATCTTCCAGGACCGGGCCGGGATGGTGTCCGGGGCCTCGGTCACCCGGTCGTCCGCCGGGTCGAAGAAGGAGATCAGGTCCTGCTTATCCGCCTCGGTCTCCCACTGGGTGGCCCGGGCGAACTGTATGAGGTCGACGGCTTCTTCCTTCGCCTGGATGGCGTCGTTCTTCTGCCGGTTCTGCCAGACGGCGATGATGGTCGCGATGACGGCGGCGATCATCTCCAGTATGTGGATGATATCAGGTCCCATGTGCATCTTTCCCTGAATGAACGCGGTCGTGCTCTCCCCTGAGCTTCTCGAGCTCTTCGCACATCACGTCGTATTTCCCGATCTTCTGGTAAATGACGAAGAGTGCGGGGTAGACGGGGAGCACGGCGCAGAGCAGGACCGCGATGAGTTCGTATTCCATGAGGTCTCTCCGTGGTGGCACCAGGAGAATGGAGAGGTTGGGAAGAGGGGAGGATGCACCAAGGAACTCTCTCCAGTAGCCTCCTTACCGGGGCCGTTCACGTCCCGGTCGGGAAATGGCGAAAACCCGGTCGGGACGCACGGTCCTTGGATAAGGAGGGATGGGCTGGGATTTCCTCTCCTTTTTCCTATCCTTCCCTGCCCTCATCATGCGGTGCGAAATTTCTTCGCCGGTTTGGGCGTAGGATGGGAATCTATGGGAATCCCTCCCTCCTCTCCCCAAATCTCCTCATCATCTGTTGCCGTTGCCCGTTCAGGCGAGCGCCGGGACGGTATCGGCCCAGGTCTCCACGGCGGTCCGGATGGCGTCATCCGAGTAGGAGGAGATGGTCACGTGGTCCCGGGTGAATGCCACATAGTAGATCTCCCCGGAGGGGTCGTGGCACTTCAGGGTGCAGGTGAAGGAGTCCCGGTCGGTGTCCCGGACGGCGTCTCCGCCCATCGCGGTGGCGAGGGCTTCGTTTGCGAGGAGTTCGGTGATGTTCGCGGTGAACCCGGCGATGCTCGGGGCACGTGCGGTGATGTACCCCACCGTCGCGGCCAGGTTGTCCTCGAAGTTGATCCGGGCGGTGTAGGCCTCCCGACTCTTCATCACGGGGTCCTGGGTCACGTCGTTCTGGATGTAGGAGGTGCACCCGAAGGGGTTGTCGTCGAGGATCCCCTGGATGATCCCGTTGAAGGCGTTCACGTCCGCGATGGGAGTGGAGAGCTCCCGGACGGCGGTCTTGGTATTGATGGTCTGGACAAAGTCTGCCATGTGTGTTCGACTTCCTGCCTCGTCTCGTGAGGCACATATATATAGGACGTGAAAGATCTTAGCTGCTCACCGGGTTTCGGAACTGGGCGCGATGCGTGATGGGATTGAGGATTGAGGGGTGTTGAGAGGGCGGAATGCGGAGGAAGACCAGGCGGTATCCGGTGTCTTTTGGATCATATGTGCAATTATGGCAATTAAGACAATATTGATAATAATGCACAATCCATCTGAGTATGCAATTCACGCGGCATGAGCATGCCCGCGAAAGGAAGGTCGGCACGAATGGGAACGGTGACAAAGCGAATTCCGGTAGGCGCAGATACGTGGGCGAACCTCTCACGTCTCAAGGAACCCGGAGAGACCTACGACGAACTGCTCACGCGGTTATTGGAGATGGAAGCCGGACTGCGGCTCTCCCGTGAACTGCAGGCGCTCGAACAGGATGCCGGGGAGTTCGAAGAACTGGACTGACGCGAAAGTGAGGCCCGGGTTTGTATACGCTGGAAGTCCACCGGAAGGCCAGGGCGTTCCTGGAGGCGTTACCGGAAAAAATCCACGGGAAGGTGCGCGAGCGGCTCCTCTCCCTGCGTGAAGAACCCCGACCGAAGGAGAGCGAATTGCTCGTCCTCCCCGACGGGTACCGGGTGTACAGGCTGCACGTCGGAAGGGTCATCACGGTGTTCTACCTCGTTATTGAAGAGACCAGGACCGTCCGGGTCCTGAAGGTCATGACGATCGAACAGGCCCACAAAGAATATCGCCGGTGGGGATGAACTTCGCCCGGGTGAAGTCCCCGGGGTCCAGGGGGTCGGGCAGCGGAAGCAGTGCAATGGAGCGCGGAAACGAGCGCGGTCGGACCGACGATACGTTTTTTATCGATTGCTCCATCTTTATTATCATGCGTGATCGGCGCATCCCCTCGAGAACACGGGTACGCCTGCGTGCCCCGTCTCTCCCGGACCCCGGGAAAAAATGCCGAATTCGTTTCCACGAGGAAATGGACCGGATTGAAGAGAATGCCCGGTATGTCCCGCTCGAAGAATTGTAAATGCCGGGCTCTCAATACGGCGCGTTCGTGGCTATCCGGTCTCCCGGACCTCTATTCAGATTCTTACCCCGCCCCCTCGGCCCGGTTTCCCTCCCGGACCAGCCGCCCGTAACACTTCTCGCAGCAGGACATCGCCTTCGATGCACTCCGGAACACCGCATCATTTCCCCCGCAGATTGCGCATTTCCCCTGGGAGCACTTCGCCCGGGTGAAATCGCCGGGGTTCAGGAGGCCCGGGAGAGGTGCAATTCCTTTGACTTGTGCCGGTCCGGACTTCGTATTGAAGTTGTCCCGCTTCGCAGTTCTCTCTCGTTCCCGCACCCGTTTCAGGCATACGAAACACAGGTACTTCTCTTCCCCGTCCGGAGGATCGGTCAGTTGCCGGATCTTCACTGAAGACGTGGGAGCACTCCCACACAGGTGGCAGGGTTCGTCGGAATCGTAGGGAAGTGCAATGTAGTCCTGTTCCCTGAGATGATCCCATGATCCCATCGGAGGACCGGATGGGATCAGGTCTGGGATCACGAGATTCTCGCGTTCCTCATCTTCTTTCCCATTTCGTTCATTTTCCGGAATATTTTCATTTTCGTGATCCCATGATCCCGGATCGCGGGAGCATACCTCCGACCCCTCGCCCCCCTGGTGGGAATTTCCGGGGTCCGGAGGAGATGCTGCGCTTTTGGAATTATGGGATCTTAATGTACAATTATTCTTAGTATTCTCTTTAATATCATCCGGATTTTCTATCTGACCGTTTTCCAGGAAATCCGATCTGATCCCATTTGTGATCCCATCGCGTTTTTTTATGGGATCATTGGGATCAGGTCCGTCGCGATTCTTATGGTCAGGGTCCCCTTCAGAGAGCCACACCCCGTTGCCCCGGGTCCAGCTCCGGTAGCGTTCGTAGTCGAAGGTATAGTGGTTCTCCCTCTTCCGGGTGACCGCCGCGATGGTCCCTTCGCTGACCGTCATTTCGATGACGCCGAGTGCGGGACACTTCGCGAGGAGCCCCCCGGTGTCCCGGTCCCGTTCCAGCCGCCCGTGAAGGATGCGCCGGACCGCGACGTACGGGAGTCCCATCCAGGCCTGGGCGTCCTTGAGGGTGAACTCCCCGGTCTTCATTGCGAGTACCGAGTCGAGCAGCAGCTTCTCGTTCTTGAGCAGTTTCGAGGTCTGGCCTCCGTCGGTGGAGTCCAGTGCGGTGAAGAGCCCGGCGGCGTCGCGGAAGTCCTCCTCCGCGGCGTCGATCTCGGTCGTCCCGTCCGGAAGGGTCCGGCTCCCCCTCTGCATGAACCGCAGCGCCGCGAACGACCGGACGATGTCGAGGAACATGATCGGGTTCCTCCGGTTCCGGATGCTGTCCATCCGGATTCGTTTCGCGAACGGGATGCGGACGGTGTAGAGTTGTTCCCGGACGAGGGAGAAGATCTCCCGGCAGACGGCCACGTCCTCGTCTTCCTCTGGCGCTCCGCCCGATCGGCAGGCCCGGGCGAAGATGTGGTCCCGGACCCGCATGTCCTGCTGCTCGGAGTCGTCGATCCAGGGGTTCATCATCCGGTTCAGCACCTGGTCGTCGCCGGGGTTGTCCACCGAGAGGACCCACCACACGCACCGGGGCGGGAGCTCGAGGACCACCGGCTGGCGGTTCGCGTTCAGGGTGTAGTGGGAAAGGCCGTGCTGGAACTTCGAGGTCGCGTTCTTCAGCACTTCCCGGAGGTCCTCGCTCATGGAGAAGTCGTCGAAGATGATCGCGGAGCCGGGCGGGACCCCGTGGTAGAAGAGGGCCTTCGAGGTGATCGAGCCCTGCATCTTCGCCTCGGCGGGGAGGAGACGGAGGAATGCGTTCGCCGAGTCGCTCTTCCCTTTCCCCGAGTCTCCCGTGGGGCAGACGTGCAGGCCCCGGGAGTTCGCGACCGTCGTGGAGAGGATGCTCGCGAGGTAGCACGCCGCTACGACCTCGTCTCCCACGTGGCACTTCGCAAAGGTGTCCAGGATGAACTTCCGGGGATCGCCGGACGAAAGAATCTCCCTCGCCCGGTCGCGGAGCGGGTTGTCGCTGGCTGCTCCGGGTGGGTCATTAAGGTTCGGAGGCAATCCTGGTTCTTGCCGGGATGGAGACGTGGCGCTCCTGTCCATGCGAACCGATCCGTTTTCGGGATCGGATTCCGTACCAGAGTTCGCTCCGGACAGTGGCGAAGCGGAATTTGTTATCGGGTTACCGGCCTTCCCCAGGGGTGTCCCCGCTAGTCCAGTAGCGGAATTTGTCACTGCATTTCCAGTCCTCCCCGGAGGTGTCCCCGCTCGTGGAGTACCGGAGTTTGTCATCGGGTTACCGTTCTTCCCCAGAGATGTCCCCGTCAGTCCGGGAGCAGAATTTATCACTGCATTCCCGGCCACCCCCTGAGATGTTCCGGACAGTCGCGAAGCGGAAGTGGTCATCGGGTCCCCGGTCACCCCCGGACCCGTCCCGGGAACCGCAGCCGATTCCCCTTCCCGTTCCCGCTCGGCGTACTCGGTGTCGTACATCCGCCGCAGTTCCTGCCACCGTTGTGTTCCTCCCCCGCAGCTCGCGTGCTTGCACCCGGCGTAGACCGCTCCGCTCGGGAACCGGATGGCGAAGGCCCCGTCCCGGTGGGCGGAGGAGAACGGGCACTCTTCAAGGACGAAGAGGGTCCCTCCCTGCCAGGGCTTTTCGTACCGGACGGCGATCCCGTGCTCCCGGAGCCATCCCCGGAGTTCGATGGGGACGTTCCCGTCCTCGTAGACCTTCGTCCGGTCCCGGCCCTGTACGCTCGCGGTTGCGGTCGGAAATGCACGCGAAAACGCATTCGGGGGGACCGTTCCTTTACGGGCCGGAAAGGTCCCGGGAGAGAGGCCGGAGGGTCCGGTGAGGCCCGGGGATTTTCCCCGACTCTGACCGGAAGGTTCCGCGAGTCCCCTGGAGTTCCAGTGGTTCGGGCTGGCACTCCGGTCGAGGCCCGGGGATGCCCGACGATCCGGAAGAGGATTCCCGGCCGGTCCCTGCATTCCATTCTCCGGTCCCGGGTCCGTGGTGGGAAGGAGCCCGGCAAGCCGTTCCAGGGTCTCCCGGGAGACGAGTGGGACCGGGTCGGGGACCGAAAGGAGGTGGGACCTCCGGTGGGGACGTTCCCGGGTGTGGTCCCCTTTCCTGGAGACCGTACCGTAGAGCTTCCAGATCCGGGCGGCGTTGAAGACCGCAGTATCGACCGTGCACCGCTCGTCCGAGAAGAAGAGGGCGAGCACCGCGAGACACCGTTGGACCAGCTGTTTGCTCTCTTCGTCGTTCGGGAGGTCGATCCGGTAAAGGAGGTGCGCACCGTTCCCCGAATCCCCGCAGACCGGTTCGGGAACCCCCTGTTCCGCGAGCCACGCGGCGAGTTCATCCGCCTTCCGGAAGGCCAGGTCCCGTTCCTCGTCCGTCGCGGAGACTCCGCTCGGCCGGACCGGGTCGATATCGACGGGGAACCACCTCCGCCGGAGGATATCCCCGTCCGAGGTGGTGGCGTCCTTTGCGCCGAGCCGCATCTTCACCCGGTTCGCCCGCCGGGCGATCAGCGCCGGTGCCACCTCGTTCAGGGTGACGTACACCCCGTGGACCGTGGCGAGGTCCAGGAGCTCGGAAGACCGGGCGAGCAGGACGGGGTCGTCGAAGTACCCGCTGTGGGTGCCGTTCTCCGCGACGGCCCGGACTTCCACCACCCCGCCCGGGACGGAGAGGACCCGGACCGCCCGCTCGACCTCGTCCCGCATGGATGCCGTACCGACAGGGGATACGGCATCAGGCATGCTTGGTCACCCGGTCGCAGGCAGCGTTCGCAGTTGCCAAGGGTCCGGGCCAGCCCGTGGGGTTACGGGCAGGCCCTTCAACAGGGTCGTGTTCCTCCCGGTCCCTGCCGTCCTCTATATTCCTCGCGTCTTTTCGCAGGGTACAGCCGTCGCCCGCATCTCCAACCTGGTCATCTTCCTCCCGGTCCGGAACAATGTCCTCCTCCCCCAGGTGGTCCAACCTGAAGAGTTCTTCCCAGGGCATGAGCCGGTCGGGCTGACCCTCCTCTCCGGCCAGATCCAGCAGTTCCGGAGGCGTGTTGTAGAGTTCTCCCGGGAACACCCGCATCAACCCGAAGGGAAAGACCCGGTAGCGTTTCCACCCGTCCGGCGGCGACCGTATCCACACCTCGACCCGGAAGTTCCGCTTCGCCGTTCCCGCGACGGTCCGCATCCTCGCAACTTCCCGGGGATATTTGAGGGCCGCCGCGTGTGCGTCCGGGACCGGACTTCGCGAACTGCGGACCATGATCGCGACCCAGCCTGCCGGACCCATCGCCACGAGGTCGGGCGGAGAAAGTCCTCCTGCGATCCGGTACGCCTGCCACCCCTCGTCTTTCAGGAGGCGGCAGGCCTCGTACTCCGCATCGCAAAACTTCCGGTAGCGCTTGGTCACCGGTACACCCCCTTTGTTTCTTTTGGAAGGCGGGTCGTATCTGAAGGAAGAACCAGGCTCGTATCGGGCAGTGCTCCCACTTCAGGACAGTGAATCGGGTCTGGTGCGGATAGCACTTCCCCGTCTGGCTTGAGCATCAGATGAGTATCGTACGCTCCCTGCCTCTCCCGGTGCGAAATTGAATTTGGAGTATACAGGGTTTCTCCGTCGGGTCGGAGAATCAGGCCTCTAGTTTCCGGCTCCTCCCTCTCACGGTGTAAAATCTGACCTGCATCTTTCGGCTCCCCATTTTCATGGTGCAGAATCAGGTTCTTATCGGAGAGTATCCACAAATCCCGTCGTATTCTATCGTCCTCCCCGGACTCGGGGAGATTCATTGCTCCGGCTTTTCTTATACGACCTACGGAGCCGGCGTCCGTGCAGGATTCTACCAGCTCCACTTCTGGTTCATCGAATATTTTCATGGCTCTATCACTTCGAAATTTTTTATTCAACAACGACTCGGGAAACGGGCTAAAAACCGCCCAGGCTACGATGGTTCAAATGAAATGGACGAATGTCCGGGCCCGGAAGATCGCGGTAAAAATCCCGGTAGGTCTCGCAAGGCGAAAAAAAATGACCTTTCGGGATTTTATGATGGCACGGACCCGGAGGTGTCGTCCGTCACCGTCGATCGAAAAAGAGGGAGAAGTGGCTGCAGGGGCATACCGGGGCCGGGACCGGTCCGGCGAACATGGGGACCGGCGCCGGGAACTCTTCCGCTTCCTCGGGGAGGACCGTGCCGATAAGCACGTTGACCTGCAACCAGATCAGGGAGATCATGAAGATGACCGGGCGTCTCAATCGCGGGTCTGAAACGACTTCCCGCACCGCCACGGCCATCTTCACGACGAATTCCCGGATCATTGCTGTACATAAGGATACTATTATGGATAAGATAAGGATTGCGGTTGAATTGGAAAATGGCGGAAAAATTGTGGCGAAATTTTGTTTTTATTTGATGGAGATGCCCTGAAATGGAAACCGCGCGGAATTGTGGGGTGGATGGTTAAAAGGAAGGGGAAATGGTGGGGGAGGTGCGGCACTGGGGGGGAGGATAGGGGGGGAGAAAATGATGGAATATCGAAAAAGATCTTTTTATTGATACTTGCGATCTTTTCAGCGAGATACTTGTTTATTCCACTTGGGGAAATGACTATTTGTGGAAGGAAATCAAGCTAAAAATTTTTAATTATTTGTTTCACGTAGAATTGGTTTATGTATGGGTCACTATTTCGATAATTTGCAAACCCTCTTTGATGCGATAAAATATCAGTTAAAGATATACCACAACCCGAATTGCAATGTAATTGATAGATGTATTTCTTTTCCGGGGTTTTGGGAGGTGGTGGAAAAGTAAGCTCATAAATTAAGTGATTTACACCACAACCAATACCCGAATGTTGACCATGGCCAAATATCCATAATGAAGTAACATCTGGATTTCTAACTACTTCTATAAATTTTTGTAAAGTATCACAATGATAGACTTTATAGGGAATAGGGGGTTCCTGTTCATAGAAAAATTTTATGAGTATCCCAACGCCATCGCCATAAAAACTCATTTTTGCAATATTTTCATGAACAATAACAATTCCATCGTGTTCGCGACCTTGGATATATTCTCGTTTTGTTACTGCAAGATGATAACCAAAAATGCAGTCGATTAGAATGGGTAGCAATAAATATCGGATGTAATCCCTTCTCCTATATAAATATGGAATTTTAATTTTTATATAATGAATAAAATGTGAATATTTAGATTCTAGACAATTTTGAGGAATATTTGAATTCTTTTCATCCCAAGGATGTGCATATGATGTATATAAGGCGTTGATGTATACTATGAGTGGAACAACAAATTCTATAAACAAAAATATGCAATCGAGGACGATAAAAAATAATCCACTTAAATAACCTTGAGTAGGATGCCTCAAGATAACTTCGCTTATTTTCATATTTTTTCTGGATTTTAGAATAAATATGAATTAATATATCCGTGCAATTAGGAAAATATGTAGATGATCGATTTGAAAAACAACTGGCGAAAGCATTTTTAAAAGAATTTTTGAAAAATTAATTGATTTCCTTTATTGAATTTAAAAATTAGGTTATGAAAATATTTTTAAATGAATACTTCTTCTTTCTAATTAGGCTTTGATGTATGGTAGATCCTCTGTTGTTAGGTGCTGTGGGAATTGCTACCCTAACTTTACCTGAACAAGTAAAAAGAATTTTAGGACCAACTTCAGACTATCTTGGAGAAAAATTACGTGATTTAATTGCGTTACGACAAAAAAATCTCGAGGAAATTGTTATTAAAACAGGAGAGGTCCTCGGAGATGGAGTCGAAGAAGAAGGAATAATAAATCCAAGAATCGTTGAACGACTAATAAATTCGGGTTCGTATATTGAAGATGATCTTGTTCAAAGATATTTCGCCGGGGTAATGGCTGCCTCACGAACAACAACCGGAACTGATGATAGAGGGTTGTATTTATTAGATTTGATTATTAAAATGTCAAATGTGGATTTAAAAGCCCACTATATTCTCTATTCAAAAATGAGGGAAAAACATTTAGGGACATCTCATTCAATTTTCAAAGTTGAAGATAGGCACCGCCTTTTTTGTAGGATACCTGTTAATGAATTCTTTTTAGAATTTAGGAAATATTATAAAGATACATACGAGGAGATAGACATTCTTACTGAATTTGTACCACGTCTTTTAAAAGAAGAGCTATTGAATGACTGTATTTTTGGGCCTAGAAGTTTTTGTTCGGAGCGACAAAGAGCATTGTTTGTTCGAAAAAAAGAAGGCGCAAGAGCTAGACCTCGATTTTCGGTTGTTGATGCTAGTATTGGAGTTGCACCAAGGTCTAGTGAGGATCAATTAATACTTAGTGCCTATAGTTCTGCATCTACTGCTAGAGAAGACGCAGTGGATGAGGATTCGTATATTGTATGCACACCTTCACCATTGGGAGCCCAATTATATCTATGGGTACACGGTGAAGGACATCGTTTAGCAAATGAAATATTTAAACCTTCTTTAAAATTGAAGGAAATCTCTTTTTCATCATAATTTAACCGCTTATTATTTGGTGCATGGGGGAGGGCGGTGCAGGAAAGTGGTGTGGGGAGACTTTGGGAATTAGAATACTTAGTTCGAAATTCACATATATGTTGCACGAAATATTATCTGTTTGATTCAATTTCAAATAATGGGGGTAAGCATACGTCAGAAAAAATTCGAGAAGGAAATTTTGTTTCCCAGGAAAACAAAAAATTAAAGGTTTTTATTAGTTATTCACACGCTGATAACACCCCTGAAAAACCAAATGTCGAAGATTTCAAAACACATGTCGCACCCCTTAAAACTAATGGTTCGATTGAAGAGTGGTATGACCGACATTTGTTAGGTGGAGATGATTTTCAAGAGATTATCGGTCAAAATTTAGAAAAAGCTGACATTATTTGTTTGTTTGTTTCTGCAAAATTTCTTGCATCCCCTGAATGTCAAAATGAGAAAAAGATAGCATTTACACTTCGAAAATTGAAGGGGATACCGGTTATTCCAATTATATTATCTCAGTGTGCATGGAAGGATGATCCAAATATCTCTCATGTACTTGCGTACCCAGATGATGGTAAACCAATAACATCTTTTAACGATCCCAATGATGCTTGGCATAGTGTGTATCTTGGGATAAAAGCAATAGTTGAAAGAGAACAAAAAATCAAACAATTATCGATTAGAGATGAATTTCAATCTTTCTTATTTGACACCGAGTTATTAAACAAAGCTCATTCTCAAAAAGAATCCGTTTCCCTCAAAGATATCTACATAGAAACGGAGTTGGAAAAATTTGACATTGCAAAGAAAAGTACCTCTACTATCAAAACGACCGAGTTGTTTGAAAATCTGTTCTCTGAAAATCGAATCATCATCGCCGGAGAAGATCAATCAGGAAAAACAACTATCGCAAAGAGGATGTTTTGTGAACTTCGAAAATTAAATTTTATTCCTGTTTACATATCTGGTGATGATATCAAAACTCCTGGAAAAATAGATAATATTCTAATTAAATCCCTTCGTAAACAGTATCAAAATTTTGATGAAAATGTAATTAATCTTGATAGAATTGTTCCAATTGTTGATGATTTTCATCTTTCGAAAGATAAAGAGAAGCGAATTAAAGCCCTATTGAATTTCCCTCTTTGTGTTATCATTATCGATGATATTTTTGGATTAAATTTCAAAGATGAAAGCTTGATCTCATCGTTTATCACTTTCAGAATTAAGGAATTAAAACCGTCCATCAGGTCCGAATTAATTAAAAGATGGTTGAGTTTAAATGACAAAGAAATCGATCTTGATACGTATCAAGAAATCGATAAAAAAGTTGAACTCATCAATGTAACATTAGGGAGAAACATCGGAAAAGGACTAATTCCAGCGTACCCATTTTTTATTTTGTCCGCACTGATAACTTATGAAGCATTTGCGTTATCGCTCAACGAAGACATCACATCTCAAGGATATTGTTATCATGCATTTCTCGTCTATTATCTGAAAAAACGCAATGTGGAGAGTGATGATATTGATACTTACTTTAATTTCATGAGCGAATTTGCATCATTTTTACGCCAAAAAAATCAAAATCAACTAAATTTTAATGAATTTTCTGTTTTTATGGAGGATTATTCAAATAATTTTAATTTACATATAAAACCCGAAAAACTGCTTAAAAATCTCTCCGATGTTGTAATTAAAGATGGTTTGAATAATTTTTCCTTCAAATACCCATGTTTTTATTATTTCTTTGTTGGCAAGACTCTTTCAGAAAATCTTGATAAACCCGATGTAATTGAAACAATCAAAGAAATATTTAACAACCTTCAGAATCCCGAAAATGCCTATATCGCTGTATTCATAATACATCATTCAAAAAATGTTCAAGTCCTTAACGAAATAGAAACGATTTCACTTTCTTTATTTAATCAATATGATCCCGCAACTTTAAGCAAAGATGAAATGGCTTTTTTTGATGAGGAAATGCATAATGTCATTCGTGCGATATTACCCTCAGAAAACCATACTCCTGAAATGCATAGAGAACAGTTATCGAAATTTGAAGATGATTTTGAAGAAAATCACAATTTTGAAACAAACGACGATCAAGTAACAGAAAATAAGGAGTATCTCATAGATTTGAGAAAAGCAGTAAAAACTGTTGAAGTTATGGGAGTGATAATTCGAAACCGTTCGGGATCGCTAGAAAAAGATCGACTTCGAAATATTTTCTTATATGGTATGAATGTTCATTTACGAATTCTAACATCTCTCATCAATTCGATTAAAAGTGAAGAGTCACAAAAAGCGATTTTAGATTATATGACAATAAGATTGAGTCAGTTAGATGAAAAAAGAGATGCCAATAAAAAATTATCCGAAGAAGATAAAAGAAAGATGGCTCAAACGATATTCTGGAATATGTGTTTTATCATCGTATATGGGAATATTTTCAAAATAGTTAATTCGCTAGGTTCGGACAAATTAATTGAGATTTCCAATCAAGTTTGTGATGAAATTGATAATCCCGCAACGGCCCTGATTAAATATGGAATCCTCATGAAATATTTAAAAAATATACCGGTCGAAGAACTTCATCGAAGAATATCTCAAAAGGATTTTTCATTAATTGCAAAGAGATCTGCTGAAATGATGATTGTCGGTCATTGCGCTTTACATAATGTAGGTTACAGACAGAGACAGCAAATTGAATCTACGTTTCATATTGAAAGAGCAAAATTGACTTAAACCTTTGATATTTTTGGGTAAACTACCAGGTTAACCCCTGATTTATCTCTAACAGTTGAAAGAGTCCTCTCGTTTTTATTCGTTCTGTAACAGTAAAACCCAGACCCACCACCTCTACCGGTCCACAGGCCCTCCCGAGCGACCCTCAAAAACCCGACTTCCCAAAAAAGCTCGTATTTTACCCAGATTAATGTAAATTAACCCGACAAATGCCATCAATTAGAATTCGGTTGACGAATTTGAGTCGTACCTATTATGTATATTGCTTATAGCCATCTGAATCTTCGCCAGAGAATTAATGCCTGTGAATATATATTCCAATTTATGATTCTGGATTTCAAACAATTATATATCGCGGCATTTTTCCTAGGAATTCTTGGCGGTTTAGGGGGCTATTTTGAATCTGATATTCTCATTGTAGTTGCAGGCCTTGGATGCGTTGTTATTGCGATCTACATATGGCATCAAGATCTTAAATGTGAAAAACGGGTATCTGATAAATATCAAAGATGTCACCTATTTTCATGTATACTAACAGTGTTAATTGTTGCTCTAATTGGAGCGCTTCCTGTTTATTACCTCCTTTATTCTGTGGGGCTATTTGTCGGCGGTACATTATCCGCTCAAATTCCATCACAAGCAATAAGCCCAACAATATCAACGTTTGCCACAACTATACCTGTAACAACGGCAATCACCAGTACCTATCAATCATCCCAATTATCAGACTTGTCCTGTAACAGTATCGGAAAATGGACGCAAACCCAATATGAAAATACGCCCGTATCAGGAGTGTATATTCAGATTTTTCCCGATAATCGAATCGAGATATATCAAAATAATCAGCTTAGATCATGGGGCCCTTACGAGATAATCGCACCTAATAAAATTCGTCATACCTGGACTGGCGGCGTCGATGCCGGCGCAGGGAATACTATCACGATTTCTCCCGATTGTCAGACTCTCGAAATAGTTTCATTCCGTGGAGAGCATTCAACTTTTACAAGAGGGTATTAATCCTGAGAACGCGGTTGTCCAGAGGGATAGGGCCTCGGCACCTCCGGTACCGGAGTGATGGATGTAGAACGATTAGAGCGGATCGGTGTGGATTTGGGGGGATGCACGATATGCGGCTTGCAAAAGGCGGAATGGATTGCGAAAGTATTATCGGGGAGCGTGGAGTGAAGGTTTGTGAGGGGTGTTGGGAGCGTGAGAATTTATGTTTTTAAGTTGTAAAGTTTGGGCTTTACATTTGGAGTTTTCATTTGCTCTCTCATTTTTATAACTCTTTTAAGTCTTTCACACTCATTATAGGAAAATCTAATAAAATCCTCTGATTCCTCTGCGAATGCTGGATTTGCTTCTAATATTTGTTTAATCGTATATCTGACTAAATCCTCATTAAAAGCACATATCCCTCCCAATAATGTGGCGATATCATGCCTGATTTCGCTCTTGTTTTTCAAAGCGTAAGCGCCATATTTCAAGAAATATTGAACCCCCATTTGAGTAGCATCCCGACCCAAAGGATCGTCTTTTGAAGTTGTTGCGATATTATCAATGATGCTGAACAAACGAAAAATTTCGAGTTCCCCAAAGATGTTGAAAACTCTAATTGTAATTGAGTCGATTAATTTAAAAATCGCATGAAAAGTGTCCAATTTAATCCCACAATGCTCCGTCTCGACACCCTCAAAATAGGAGGCATTGAGAATTTCTTTAATTGAAGTGAGGGATTTTAAGAAAGAACTTGAATTTGATGAATCTATTGAACTATTAACTAAACCCTCTAAAGTATTCAATATACTTTGAGTTTGGAAACCTGAATTAATACTGCATGAGCATATTTTTGATAACAATGAAGCGATTGTAGATATTGTCTGATAATATTCCTCTTGATTTTCACGTGTTCTAATAATAATTTCATCATACCATCCAAGAGTTGAAATCGAAATATCTCCCAATTCGTCAGTTGATGACCAACCTTCTTCCCCCTCTTTAGGTAAAACAACATGGGAGCGCCTAGAGGTTTCTGCGATTGAAGTATCTCCTAATGATTCACAAATTTGGCTTAAAACTAAATCAGAGTGGTTTTCGAGCGAAGGAGGAATAAAGAATAAGATATCTTCAACAAAAATTTTAGCATTTTCATTTGAATGCTTTTTTACACATATGATTCCACATCGACCAAAACAATCAATTATTTCAGCAAGGCATTCTTCATTCTTCTCTAATAAACAGTAACGTCCTTGTTTTTTTAATTGATGGGTTAAATGCTGACATAATTGATTTTTGTCATTTTCTTGAAGATTTTCCTTAAAGGTTATTTCGAAAAGAGCGGTTATGGAATTTAGCATATAATTCAAAGTGGAATGGTCACTTTCTTTTATAGATTTATTAGTAAGATCAAATAAGGATAAAAATCTATCAGATTCGGAAATGAAATCTGCTATCTTAATTTCTTGGATCAGTCTTTCAACAATTTTCCTTGGCGAGATTAGGTCCAACATATGGTATGCATATGGAAAAAGGATGATGAATGTCGATAGGGCAACGAAATACAAAATCGATGCTATTTTTGAACCAGTTTCAGAAAGATTACCCGTATCTCCTGAAAATTCTTTCAACGCATATAATTCAACCGAAATTGCGAAAAGATAGAGAAATAAAAGGATCCATAGGTCAGAATTCTTTTTCAATGAAGAAATTAATCGGATGGAATTTGATGAATTGATTTGAATCACGATTAATGACAAACTTATTATTATCGCAATAATTGCAGCTTGGCTTTGAATTAGAGCACTTAAAAAATATCTAGCCCCAGTTACGTTGGTAGGATTTATATTCACATTGAAAACGAATATACTCCCGAGTAGGATTACTAAAAAGAAAATTCCAAAATATAATAGGATATTTTTAAAAGTTGCGTGTTGTTTAAGGCCAACCTCTAAATTTTTAATATATCTCATTTCTCTTTTCCTTTACCCGATTTGAATCCCTTTTGAGCATTTATCTTCTCCAGCAACGCACTCCCCGGCTCGTACTTCCGCCCCTCAATTTTTGCAAGTTCCGCTTCAGTGGGCACCAGTTCTCCACGGAACGCCTTCGCAAGGATAGCCTGAGTCAGCCGGTCCGCGTGTTCTTTCCCGGTGGCCACTCTCTGCTCAATGTGGTCGGCGAGAGCGAAGAGGGATTCCACACGGTGGACAATTTCGTGTTGTTCGGGGAGGGGTGGTAATAGAAAGGAGAATTCTTTTAGAGATACTCCAGTAAGGTGTTTTATTGTACTTCCCGTAAATAGATCTGATAAACGACCAGAATCAGCAGCGTTTTTTAAACAATAGCATATCCACTCTGGGATAACATCGTCCTTGACGCGGAGCCGATGGAGTGCTTTTTGATATATAAAAGATTTATCGTCATCTCTCCAAATTGCACATCTACCTGGTTCCCCACCTTCACAAACTAATAGGTCTCCCTTTCTAAGCGTTAAGTTCTCAATCTCACTCTGGGTTGCTCTAATGGTTTTTATATCAGAAAAATCGAAGTCAAACCAACGAACATTTATATTACGGAGATATGGCACGAATTCGCCTCTATTTTTAGATTTATCGAGCATCTTACCAAGTCGAGAATGACATACTTCTTCAACTTTCACCAACTTCCAACCGAAGGGGATTTCTTGATGGTGATTATTTCCAAGAAAAGAATTCTCCCGCCACGTCTCCGTCAACTTCCCGCTGCACGCCGCTTCAAGGACCGCCTGCCGGAACGCATTCAGCAGCCCCGGCACCCGGTCGAGCCGTTCCCGAGAGACGTTCACCTTGACGAGGAGTGCCTCAATCGCAGCGACAATGCGGCGCTGTTCGGCGAGGGGAGGGATTATGATGGGGATGGTTTTGGCTCGACTCCCTGATACTTCCTTAAAAGTCGAACCACTTCCCATCGATTCAATTAGCGGCGTTTGAAATTTTATCCAGAAATAGACGTATTCCGGAAGGATTCCTTCGTAACAGATAAAATTTTTAAATCCCTGATTTGTACTTATCTGGTTTAATGCAATCGCAATATAACCAATGGGTGCCCTGCTCGACATAAGCACAGTTCCCTTTGGCATTAATCTTGCAGAACTTGACTCAAACCCTTTTATTGATAGTGACCGTTGACCTCTTGAGATATAGATCTCTTTAAAACCGCTTAAATCGGCAGGTGTAATCCAAGGTATCCCGTCATCGATAAAATTCCCAAGATTTTTAGTATTCGGAGTCCCTCCCGCAATCACCTCAGAAATATCTCCCATTTGGCAAGCAACCCACCCCTCCGGCAGCTCATTCTCCCCAGTCATACCCGTTCCCCAACATCTCTACAATGGTGTTCAGGTCCTCGACCGCTGCTTCCAGTTCCTCGATTGCCTCGGTCGCAAGGTCCTCCGGAGATACGATTTCATCCGCATCGCCGAGCCCCTCGTCCCTGAGCCACTTGAGTGAATCAACTTTGAAGTCCCGCTCTTTCAGTTCGGTGATGTGGAACGACCGCCACCGGTCTTCCTTTGACTGCCCCGGGTTCCGGGGAGATCTCCCGTTCGGGTCCGGGCCATAACAGTCCTCGAACTCTGCGAAGTGTGCAGAGGTGAGCGGGCGGTCCTTCTTGGTGATGGAGGGCACGTTCGTCCTCCCGTCGTAGACCCAGGTCGTCTCTGTCGGCATCCCCTTGGTGAAGAAGATCACGTTCGTCTTCGTCCCGGGAGAGTAGGGGGAGAAGGTGCCGTTCGGGAGACGGAGGACCGTGTGGAGGGCACACTGCTTCGTCAGGTCCTCGAACACCGCACCGGCCTGGTCCGCGAAGAGCACGTTGTCCGGGACCACGATCGCGGCCCGGCCGCCGGGCTTCAGGATGGTCATCACGTGCTGGATGAAATTGAGCTGTTTGTTGCTCGTCTCGATGAGGAAGTCTTCCCGTCCCGGAGACTGGTTCGCTCCTCTCGTCCCGAATGGCGGATTGGTCAGCACCACGTCATATCGCCGGGAATCCGGCACCTCGTAGATAGAGTCCCCCAGTTGGATCTCCGGGTCCAACCCGTGGAGAAAGAGATTCATCAGGGCCAGCCGCCGGGGCCGTTCCACCAGGTCCTTTCCAAAGTAGGTATCATGCCGGATCCGCTTGGCGAGGTCGCGGTCAAACGCCCCGCCGCCGGTCTGGTCCTTCAACCATTCGTAAGAGCAGACCAGGAACCCGCCTGTCCCGCAGGCCGGGTCCATGATGGTGAACTCACGGTATGGCCGGGGGTCCGGTTTCATGCAGCGGACGATGGTTTTGATCAGGAGGCGCGGAGTGAAATATTGCCCGGCACCCTTCTTACCCTCGCTTGCTGCCTTTTCAAGGAGTCCCTCGAACGCGGCCGCCTTTACGTCGATATCCAGAGCGGTCCATTCGGTTTCATCGACCAGGCCGATAATTTTCTTCAGGCTAACCGGGTTATGAAACCGCGAGAGTGCTCCGGCAAAGACATCCCCGAGCAGCCCCTCCTGCTTTCCAAGGGTCCTGAGGACATCGGTATAGTGATCCGTGAGCTCCGTCCCGGACTTCTCCTTCAGGGTATCCCATGAACATCCTGCAGGGAGCTGCCGGTTCTGCTCGTGTGCCATCTTGAGGAAGAGGATATAGGTAATCTGTTCGATGTAATCCCCGTAATCAATCCCTTCGTGCCGGAGGGTATGGCAAAAACCCCATAAACGCTGGACAATATCACTCACGTGGCAACCGCCTCATTCAGTTCCTGCAATAATCCGGGAAGGTCCGGCCCGAATAACTGGGTCGCTCTTCGTAATCCCCCATGGTCCGTAAAAATGGGAATGTACTCAAAGTCTTCTTCATTGATGGAGAGATTCGCAATTAAATGTTCCCGAATCCTCGTGAGCCAGGCCTGTTGTTCGGGCGTAAACGTCTTTCCCCACGTGACTCTATCGAACGCCCGGGCTACCCGCTCCTCGGCGGTGAAGAGGGCTTCTTCTTCCCGGGCGGCGTGTTTCACCATGGAGATGATATCGACCAGGGCCTTGTGGTACTGGACCTGGTGAGCCTTCTGGAGGTTATCCAGCGTAAACCGCATCGGGGTAGCGGCGAGTTTGGACTTCAGTTCAGAGATCGCATCGGTCCCCCAGTCCCTCGGCCGGTTAAGAAGGATCCCGATGGCCTGGATGTGCTCGGGATTTTCCTTCACGAACCTGGAAAATGCCGTGAGGTAATCTTCGGGCTTGTATTCGTTCCCCGAAGCATCCCGGACCAGCCAGCGAGAAGTGACCGTATCCTGGGTAACATCATCAATATAGAACGTCCTGGGAGGTCGCGGGTAATTGACCAGAAGGTTCTGAAAATCCGTATCGCGGAGGAGCTTCATTGTCCCGGAGAAATCTTCATGGAGCCGTCGTTCCAGCGAGACCGCGAATCGTTTCAGGTCCCCGTTCTCGATGAATGCGGAGAAAAGGTCCCGGGCCTCCCCCGACATCTCCTTGTCGATACGGTTCAGCCTTTTTGCAAGAACGCGGATATTGTATTCCCTGTCCTGGCCGTTCCAGATCTCTTCAATTAACTGGGTAATAGGTTTCGTTTCACGGACCGGAGGTTCTGCAGTTACCCCTGTGACCTTCTTGAAATATTCCAGAAGAGAGCCGCCGAAACAGTCAAAGACTACGAAGTGAGACTTGTCAGGGATATTCTCTCCTTTTCGTGTCCCGCGTCCCATCATCTGTTCGAAGAGAATACGGGATTTGACGGTGCGGAGAAACACGATATATTCCAGGTCCGGGATATCTACCCCGGTAGAAAGAAGGTCCACCGTGACCGCAATTCCGGGGCTCGGGCGGTTCCGGAATTCTCGCAGGTGCTGAAGAGGGCGGTCCACCTTGCCGGTAATTTTTTGGACGAACGAATCCCCCTGGCCGAAAATATCACGGGCGAGGTCAACCAGTTGATCGGCATGGGAAATATGAGGGACATCCTGTTCTGCAAAAATCAGGGTTTTCGGGAAACGTCCATATCGTTCCTGATGTTCATCGGCATAGTTCCTGATCTCCTGGAGAATTTTCCGGTTTGAATCCCGTGAGGTGATCGTCGCTTCAATCTCGGTCACCCCGAACTCACGCTCATCCTCGAGGACATCTACGTTACGGACTCCAGTCTCCGGGTCGACGATATCGACAATCTCCCCTTCCTGAAGGAATATACCGTTCATTCTCACGCCGGATTCTATCGCGACCACATCGTAATCGACCAGGTACCCTTCGCGGACCGCCCTCTCGTATTCGTAACGGTAGATGATATCACGGAAGTACGCAGTTGTGTGCGCAGCGGGGGTAGCGGTGAGTCCTATTTTTGTGGCGTCAAAATGATCCAGCGTATTCCGCCATACCGAGAGTTCGGCGGTGGTGTACCCCCGGTGGCATTCATCGGCGATGATGATATCAAACGCATGAATAGGGATATCCAGTCTCCGGGCTTCTTCATCCGGCGATTCATCGCAACAGGAGAACACCGAAGAGTGCCCGAAAAGGTTGATCGTCATCCGCTGGATGGTAGAGACATACACGAACGCATTTCCCGGCTGCGGGTTCGTAAGGTACGACTCAGGCATGATTGTGGCGTCGAACGATTCTCCTTCCTCAAGGTCACCCTGCTGAAACCGCTGGCTGTACACCTCATATTCCTTATTGAATTTCAAACCCCGCTCGGTATCAAACGAGGCAAAGGTCCGGACCGCCTGGGCGGCCAGGGCCCGACGGTCCACAAGAAACAGGATTCGTTTTGCCGCTCCGGATTTCATCAGCCGGTAAATAAGATTTACCACCGTGACCGTCTTTCCCGTCCCCGTTGCCATCGCGAGGAGCATGGTGCGTTTCCTCTCAACCATTGCGTTTCCGACGGCATCGCATGCTTCCCGCTGATAAGGGCGCATCCGCGAGTTATCAGGGATATCTGAGAATCGCTGAATTGCTGATTCGGTATCGGTTGCCAGGAACTCTCTCAATGCGCCGGGTGTATGGAACCCGGATATCTGACGGGATCGGCTGTTTGGATTTCTGATATCATGGAACCAGAAAATTTCCCCATTGGTGGAGTAGAGAAAGGGGACACGAAATCCCCGGTAGTTGAAGGGACTGTGGTGTACCCCCTGGGAATAGCGTTCCGCCTGGGTGAGCACATTTTGGGGCCCAAGCGAGACTTTCTTAGCTTCTACGACTCCGAGAATCAAGCCGTCAACGCAGAGGGCATAATCTGCCGGCCCTTTCTCCGTGGGATACTCTTCTATTGCACATCCATGGTAGGATGAAAGGGGCTTCGACTCATCGAATGTCACTATGATCCAACCGGCAGCCTTCAATTTAGGATCGATTCTCTTCTTTCGAGTTTTTCTCTCGCTTTCGGCTGTCATTTCCTGCCACCGGGGTCCGCCACTATTTCCCCTGAAAAATTGGTATGTAGAGATTCAAAAAAAGAGTAAATAAAGATAATCAAAAATTTTTCGCTTAAATTTTTTAGAATTATCCGAACTTTCCACTATCATATCACTTTCCATGCTTCGTCTCCCGGGCAATCCGAGTGACTAAAGAGAGTTGCGGTTAAGCTGTGTGACGTGAAAGAGAAGACGTCTGTTCTGGTCTGCGCACTCCTGCTGCTCGGCGTCTCTTTGTGCTGGTGCATCGGCGCACCGGATGCCGGGGATGCCTGTAGCGACGTTACCGGGCAGAAGGAGATGCTTGTCTACCTGAATCTCCTGCAGGGCGAGATCGACGGCGCTCTTGCCGGGCTCGACGGACAGGTGGAGGCGACGGCAGGGAACCTGACCGCGACCGGTCTGGCCGGAGCCGACGCAGATGCGGAGCTCAACGATGCCCTCGCGGCGGACCCGTCCGTCACCACCGCCATCACCATCGCGAGGAACGGGACCTGCCTCGCTGCCGTTCCGGAGTCCGTCGCGTCGCTCGTCGGCGAGGACCTCGGTGGCCGGGAGGTCGTCAGGGAGACGTTCGAGAAGAAAGTGCCGATCATGACCGACGTCATCCCGCTCCACGAGGGCGGGCAGGCGGCGATCATCGAGTATCCCGTCTTCGGAGAAGACGAGTGCCTGGCCGGGGCGATGAGCATCACATTCGATCCCTACCTGCTCTGCAAAGAGAAGATCGAGCCGGTGCTGAACGGCACGCCCTACACCGCGATGGTTGCCGAGGCCGGCGGTAGGGTGCTCTACGACCCCGACCCTGAAGAGGTCGGGAAAGAGACGTTCAACGAGTCGCTCTACGAGGCTTTCCCCGAGATCCTCGCGTTCGCCCATACGTATGCAGGCAACTGGTCGGGGCACGCGACCTACTCCTTCTACGATACCGGATTTTCCCGCACGGTGCAGAAGGAGGCCTACTGGACGACGGTCGGGTTGTACGGCACCGAGTGGCGGCTGATTATTATCAGGGAACTCGGCGGGGCGTAACGGGGAAATACCCCTTCGTTGACAATTATATCCGTTCCATGCTCTTTTTTACGAAAATTTAAAGAGTTCTCGTACTTCAGATCATTCGGTCCAATTCTATTATCCGGAAAAAAAAGGAATTTTCAGGCTGACTTTTTCCTATTTCAGCAGCTTGAACGCTTCTTCTGATTCCATCACCGGGTGCATTTCGATATATCCGATGTCGCTCCACCCCTGGGTCGCCTTGAGCAGCGCTGCGGGATCGGTGAGCTCTACCAGTCTGTACACGAGATTTGACTCGAGTGCGATCCATTCTTTTAGTACCTTTCTTCCCGGATGCGGAGTCTCCTTCTTCCGCATCTGCATCACTTCATCCGTCTTTCCCGGTTCCCACTGGAACGTAATCATGAACAGCATTTTCTTACCCCCGTTTCCTACCCCTCCGGATGATTGTTGGATGAGGTAGCTGGAAATATCATTCGTCTAATATATAAAACAATCTTGAAAATGAATAGACAGGAATCGAACCATCAATAAAACAGAATGCTGCTATGGAATTCATTATTTTGCTGGTAAATGGGCAACTCTTAACGTAAAACAATTTGAAAAAGATAATTTAATCGAATTGATATATTTGATTATTATAATAAGATATTCTAGGAAAGAAAAAAATGAAAAATATTGTCCTAATAACTGGACTAACCTCAATTCTCTGTGTATCCATACTTTTTGTAGGGTGCCTCACCCACACATATCGCGGTCCTAATCCCGATATCTGTGTAACGGCTGATTTTCAATATAATGGGACTTACGTAAAAAATTATGTCGATGCTGAAAACAAATATCTCATTACCGTAACTGTTTTCAATAATAGTAATTTTACCGCCAAAAATGTGAAAATTGAACAATTTTCTTATTGCAATAACCAAAATGATTTCCCGTTCCGAAACTGTATCAGCGATAACAGATTTTTAGCTGATATCGGAGATCTCAAGCCGAAAGAAACCAAGATAAGATATTACAATTTTGAAAGATCAGCATTGATAGTGGTTATTAATGAAAAATATAACCTTACTTATTCCGTCACGAGTGAATATTCTGCACGAGCTCCCGATTGAATCGTAAATTCAAATTCTAAATAATAGAACTCCGGCAGACTATCATGACCGTCATTCCCGGGTGAGGAGAAACTTCCGCACGTCCGTAATCCCGCATAAGGGCCGGACAGTGCCCCCCACAAGGGGAATACCCTTTTTTTAGGTGCACGAATCCCTGACACGAATATCATTATTTTTGTCCCTATTTTGAAAAATGTAGTTGAGTGTGACTTCGACGCGGGCGGTCTAATCCAGACGCCCCACCATGTTCGCTCCGGTCGCAGGGCCGCTCCACCTAACGTCCGGTGCTCCTTCTCCCCCGCACTCGCAACATGGGGCTGCTTCTCCTGGTTCACCCCCATTACGGCCATGCTCGCTCATTTATTCGCTTCGCATCGCCTGCCCGTTCCCGCTCCTCACGGACTGCTTCCGAGCAGACCGTTCGCCGCTGTGGCCCGAACGTGTAAATCTTTTCACCGGGTCGCGATATTTCTAAAAGCGCACCTTTATACGTGCATAGCGGACATCATAGTCAATACCAACATTTTTTTTTGATTTCTATGCCAATCCCGCAACATCAGGAACGATGGAAGCTCGCGAGTCTCGCACTTATCCCGATTTTTTTCATTATCATTGAAATTCTCGTGCTTTCTGGTATCCAGACGGTATTCGAACCCCCCTATCTGCTGCTGATCACGAACACCATATTCGTCGGAATTATCCCGCTTTTCATCGCGTATCTCTCCTTCCGGACCTATTCTTTGTATGGGCGGCCCGCGGTGCTGCTGATAGGCGGGGGGATGCTTGCCATGGGGATGGGCAGCATCCTCGCGGCGCTCGTGCGATCACTCCCGGACGGGGCGAACCTGAACGTCACCGTCTATAACACCGCATTTTTTGTAGGTGCAGTTTTTGCATTCTCGGCCGCACTGGCGAATACCTATCATCCCGCCTGGTTGTCGGACCCGAAAAGGACCCGGACCGCAGGGCTGTTGTATACAGGAGTGGGCCTTTTTATACTTCTCTTCACCGGCACGACCCTGGCGGGACTCGTCCCCCGGTTCTTTACCCAGGACATCGGCCCGACCCTGCTGCGCCAGGGCATTCTCATCAGCGCGATCGTTTTGCTCGCGGCCTCGGCGGTAATGTTCTATCTGGAGAACACCAGGAAGAAGGAGGATTTCTTCTTCTGGATGGCAATCTCCTTCGGCCTCCTTTCAATCGGCCTGTTCGCATTCGCCCAGGAGATGGTGGTCGGGGGGCTGGTCGGCTGGTTCGGGAGGACCGCCGAATATGTCGGGGCGTGCTATGCTCTGGTCGCCTACCTCGGAGTGAGAAGGACCGCATCGGCGCAGGGTGTTCCCGTCGAAGAGATGCTGGCTCAGTTCTTCGGGGAAGCCGAGGTCGGATACCGGGCACTCGTGGAGGCCTCGACCAGCGCGATCGTGGTCCTCGACCCTGCCGACCGGGTGCTTGTCTGGAACCCGGCCGCCGAGCGGATGTTCGGATATCCGCAGGAGGAGGCAGTCGGTACCCCCATTGCCCTGATGGCTCCCGGAGTCGGATTCCTCTCCGCAATCCGGGCAGTGTGTTCCACTGAGGCAACGGGGAACGAGGGACTGCCGGTCAGTGACCACATCGAGACGATTGCCCTGCGAAAGGATGGAAACGAGTTCCCGGTCGACATGTCGGTGTTCGGGCATCCGGCCGGGTCCACCTGGGCGAGGACCTGTATCATCCGGGACATCACGGACAGGAAAAGTGCCGAAGAGGCCCTTAAAGTGAAATTTGAAGAATTGAACGAGCTGAACGAAGAGCTCGTCTCTACCCAGGAAGAATTGAGACAGAATTATGAAGAGCTCATGAAAGCCGAGCACGCCGAGCGCGAGACGAGTCAGTACCTTGAGAACCTGATCGGTTACGCCAACGCCCCGATCATCGTCTGGGACCCCGGATACCGTATCACCCGGTTCAACCATGCATTCGAGCTCCTGACAGGAAAACCGGCCGAATCCATGATCGGAAAAGACCTTGCGGTCCTGTTCCCGGACCAGTTCCGCGATGCCGCAATGGAAGCGGTCCGGAGGACCTCTTCAGGGGAACGAATGGAGGTGGTCGAGATCCCGATCCTCGATGCCGATGGAGCGATCCGCACGGTTCTCTGGAACTCGGCGACTCTTTTTTCACCTGACGGGACGACGGTGCTCTCCACCGTCGCCCAGGGCCAGGATATCACTGAGAGAAAGAACGCTGAAGAAAGCCTAAAAAACTACGCCGAGAACCTTAAACAGAGCAACGAGGACCTGGAACGGTTCGCCTACGTCGCGTCCCACGACCTCCGGGAACCGCTCCGGATGGTGACCAGCTTCTCCCAGCTCCTGGAGAAGAACTACAAGGGCCGGCTCGATGCGGATGCCGATGAATTCATCGATTACATCGTGGAGGGCGGGAGGAAGATGGACGCCCTGGTGAACGACCTCCTCGAGTATTCAAGGATCACGTCCCGGGGGAAACCGTTCGAACCGACCGACATGAATATCGTGTTGGAAGAAACACGGAAAAGTCTTTCCATGGCGATAAAGGAGAATAAGGCAAAAATCGAGGTGGGCGTCCTTCCCACGGTCTACGTAGACCGTTCGCAGGTGACGCTCGTGTTCCAGAACCTGCTCTCGAATGCGATAAAGTTCCATGACAACAAAGAGCCGGTTGTCTCTGTCGGTGCAGTGAAATTGGAAACGAATGGGAATTCTCGGTCCGGGACAACGGGATCGGCATCGATCCGCATTACCATGAAAAAATCTTCGAGCTCTTCCAGCGGCTGCAGTCGAGGGGCGACTACCAGGGGACGGGGATCGGGCTCGCCATCTGCAAGCGGATCGTCGAGCGGCACGGCGGCCGGATCCGGGTCGAATCGGAGCCCGGGATGGGCAGCACGTTCTTCTTTACCATACCGGACAGGACCGGAAAGTAACGCCCCACCATGTTCGCTCCGGTCGCCGGTCCGCTCCTCCTGACGTCCGGTGCTCCCGATCTCCCTGCACTCACAACGTGGGGCTGCCTCTCCTGGTTCATCCATGACACGACGACGGCCATGCTCGCTCATGTATTCGCGTCGCATCGCCTGCTCTTTCCCGCTCCTCACGGACTGCTCCCGGGCAGACCGCTCGTCGCTCCTATGTCTACCAGCGAAGACGCTCGTTCCCGCTTGCAGCCCGGTTAAAAAGATCACCCGGCGTGTCTGTATCGCCTGAGTCGCAGGTCAGGTCCGAATACTTTATCCGATATGCGCTACTTCATGGTAGTAAAAGGGGGAAAACGTGAGCCCTGGCAATAAAAATGAACCGGAGATCAGTGCCGCCGTGATGGATCAACCCATCCCCGGACCCTCATTCCCTCCTCTTCCTGTTATCGATTATCTGCCGATTGGGGTGATCATTACCGAAGCTCCTTCCGGGAGGTGTCTCTTTGTCAACCGCCGCATGCGGGAGTTATGGGGCCACCCCATCCCGAAACAGGAGTCCCTCGCGGGGCAGGACTTCCATCTCGACTGGAGGCCGTACCTCGTCGACGAATGGCCGCTGGCACGGACGCTCGCGACCGGCGAGACCATCATCCACGAGGAAGTCGAGCTTTTTCACGGGAAAGGAAAAACGAGCGCGGTTTATGTCAGTTCGAGCGCAGTACCGGACGATACGGGTACGATCCGGTACGGGATCGTGCTCGTTTCAGACATCACCGAGCAGAAACGGGCCGAGGAGGAACTGCACAAGATCGCCATGGCCCTGCAGCAGAGCAACAATGAACTGGAACGGTTCGCCTACATCGCCTCGCACGACCTCCGCGAGCCGCTCCGGATGGTCACGAGCTTCTCCCAGCTCCTGGCCCAGAAATACCAGGGAAAGCTGGACAATGACGCGGACGAGTTCATCGGGTACATTGTCGACGGGGCCGCAAGGATGGACGCACTGGTCAACGACCTGCTGGAATATTCGCGGGTGGGCTCGCAGGCAAAACCGTTCGGGCAGGTGAACCTGAACGTGGTCCTTGCCGAAGCCCTGCAGAACCTCTCGGTGCAGGTCGAGGAGAGCAATGCGGACATCCGGTGGGAGGTCCTTCCCGTCGTCTCCGCCGACCATTCCCAGATGATCCAGGTCTTCCAGAACCTGATCTCGAACGCGCTCAAGTTCCGGGGGACTGAAGATCCCCGGATACGGATCGGCGGGCGCAGGGATGGCGACGAGTGGCGCATTTCCGTGAAGGACAACGGTATCGGGATCGATCCCGAATATAGTGACAAGGTCTTTGAGATCTTCCAGAGGCTGCATACCCAGAAGACCTATCCCGGCACCGGGATCGGGCTTGCGGTCTGCAGGAAGATCGTGGAACGGCACGGGGGACGTATATGGGTGGAATCGTCGGAAGGAAACGGGAGCACTTTCTTCTTCACGATTCCCGCGGCGCCGGGTACCGGCGATCAGGCCCGTTACGCACGGACCGGATGAGAGGGGTACATTCGCATGAAAGAATCTGCCAGATTAAAGGATTCCGGGGGAGAGACCCCCGTATTCCCCAAGAGCCCGACGGGGATCGAGGGACTGGACGAGATCACCGGCGGCGGGCTTCCTGAAGGGAGGCCGACGCTTGTCTGCGGGAAGGCGGGGTGTGGAAAGACCCTGTTCGGGGTCCAGTTCCTGGTGAACGGTGCAGTGAAGTACGGCGAGCCCGGGGTATTCATCTCCTTCGAGGAGAGGGTCCCGGACCTCGCGAAGAATGTCAGGTCGCTCGGGTACGACCTCCTGGACCTCCAGAAAGAGAAACTGGTCGCGCTCGACCACGTGGTCGTCGACCGGGGGACCATCGAGGAGACCGGCGAGTACGACCTCGAAGGGCTCTTCATCCGGCTCGGGATGGCCGTCGAGTCGATCGGGGCGAAACGAGTGGTCCTGGACACGATCGAGTCCCTCTTCTCCGGCCTTCAGAACGAAGGGGTCCTGCGGTCCGAACTGGTGCGGCTGTTCTCCTGGATAAAAGAAAAGGAGCTTACCGCGGTGGTTACCGGCGAGTCCGGGGACGGGATGTTCACCCGGCACGGGCTCGAGGAGTACGTCTCTGACTGCGTGATCTTCCTCGACCACCGGGTGGACCACCAGGTATCCACCCGGCGGCTCCGGGTGGTCAAGTACCGTGGCTCGACCCACGGGACGAACGAATATCCCTTCCTGATCGGCGAGGACGGCATCTCGGTCCTCCCCATCACTTCGCTCGGGTTACACCACGAGGCGCTCCGCGACAGGGTCTCCACCGGGGTCGAGCGGCTGGACGCAATGCTCGGGGGGAAGGGGTATTACCGGGGCTCCAGCGTGCTTATCTCGGGGAGTGCCGGGAGCGGAAAGACCTCGCTCGCGGCCGCATTCGCGAACGCGTGCTG
This sequence comes from Methanolinea mesophila, assembly GCF_017873855.1. NCBI lineage: Archaea > Methanobacteriati > Methanobacteriota > Methanomicrobia > Methanomicrobiales > Methanoregulaceae > Methanolinea > Methanolinea mesophila. Next base: position 250,737 of record NZ_JAGGKR010000001.1, on the reverse strand, counting down.
CAGGAGAGGTGAAAAATGCCTTTACTTCGCGTTCGAGGAGTCCCCGGACCAGATCGTCCGGAACATGCAGTCTATCGGGATCGACCTCTCACCCCACCTCGCCTCGGGCCTCCTGAACATTCATGCCGCGAGGCCGGCACTGTACGGGCTGGAGATGCACCTCGCCCTCATGCTGAAGATGATCCGGGATTATTCCCCGTCGGCGGTGATCGTCGATCCCATCTCCAACCTCCAGGCGGTGGGCACCACGGATGATTCCAAAGCGATGATCACCAGGATCATCGACTCGATAAAGGTCAACCACATCACCTCGGTGATGACCGAGCTGGAATACGAACAGGGAATGCGGGGAAGCAGCACCCGGATCTCGTCCCTTATCGATACCTGGCTGATGCTTGCCGATATCGAGGAGCCCGGGGAGCGGAACAAAGGCCTGTACGTGCTGAAGTCGAGGGGGATGGCCCACTCCAACCAGATACGGGAGCTCATCCTTTCGGATAAGGGGATCTCGCTCTCCGATGTCTACCTGGGGCCCGGCTCGCTGCTCACCGGGACGTCCCGGTTCCTGCAGGAGGCAAAGGACCGGGAAGAACGACGCCAGAAAGAGGAGGAACTCCGCACCCGGAAGCTGCAGATTGAGAACAGGGTAAAGGCGTTAAATGCCCAGATCGAATCGCTCAACGCAGAAGCGGAGGCCGGCAGGAGCGAGCTCTCCCGGCTGGCGGAACGGGAAAAAGAGCAGAAAGGGGTCGACTTAGAAGAGCGGCAACAGGTCGCCGACCGGCGGAAAGCCGATCCGGGGGAAAATTCCAGGGACATGGAAAAAAAGGTACATCATGACGAATTCTGAAATGGACAAGGACTTCTGGCGGCTCCGGCTCTATATCGCGGGGCATACCTCCAAGGCCGATCGGGCGCTGGAGAACCTGCAACTGATCTGCAGGGAGCACCTGGCAGGGAAGTACGAGATCGAGGTGATCGACCTGCTCGAGCACCCGGAGCTTGCAAAGAACGACGAGATTATCGCCGTTCCCACGCTCATCCGGCAGCTGCCCCCGCCGATCCGGAAGATCATAGGGGACCTCTCCAAGACCGAGCGGGTCCTGGTGGGGCTCGATATACGGCCGGGAGGGTAGACCGGCTGTTTCAAGACTTTGACCAGTCTGCGTGCATATCGGTAGCGAGGGAAGGGGGACACTTTATCGAAATTGATCCCCCGTGGTATGACCCGGCGGCCGATTTTGGTCGAACCGGAGCCGGGTAGGGGGAGCACGTTCATCTTCACCATCCCGGAAAGGACCGAAATGTGGCGCCCCACCGTGTTCGTTTCCTTTTTCGCCGGTCCGCTCTTCCTCATCGCCCGGTACTCCCTTCTCCCGCACCCGCAACACGGGGCGGCTTCTTCCGGTTCATCCTTGATACGATGACGGCCATGCTCGCTCATGCATTCGCTTCGGATCGCCTGGGCCTTCCCGCTCCTCACGAATTTCACGGCAGATCGCTCGTCGCTATGGCCCGGACACCAACACTCGGCGATTCATTTCCCGAACGACAAACCTGGAAATAATACTAATGTCCTCTCGAGGTCAGAGTTCTTTTTTCACATGTGAGGAACAATACCATGAACTCACGAACGATTTTGAAAATAGCGAAAAGAAGCGTTAGAGTGCTGCTATGGGGATTCCTGACACGAAGTTCGAATCCCCTCTGGATTGTCTCATTTTCAAAAAATGAATAAGGAAAATGAAGCGCCCGGTAAAGCGCGGGTTATTTGCCGAGACCGCCCCCGCCCGAGGTGGCGGCCAGGTCCTGGAAGATGACCGATGAGACGAAGAAGTGGGTCATCTGCGGGCACTCGCCCGAGGACCAGGCATCGCTGCTGAAGCAGATCGCAGATGCCGAAGGGCAGAAAAAGATCCAGTACCTGATCTCGGTGCCCGGGTGCTATTACGAGATCGAGTACGGGTTATTGAAGGGAGGTGGGAAAGGGGGATGAATAAATTATTTCAGCCAATTTTCTTTTTACCCTTTATCCCCCGATCCCCCGTGCCGCCAGTATATCCGACCCGAAGCCCTTCGATGCGATCGCTGTGCCACCGCTCCTGTATGAGGCCGCAAACGATGCCATGTCGAAGCTCCCGCCCGTTGTGGTCTCACCGACCGAAGAAATCTTGTCCTGCAAGACGGGCAAGGCCGCGGGGGCGGTGGTCACCATCGAAAATTTCGATATGGCTACTCTGGAGAGTAATGTGTTCGCGAGGGTGCCTGATGATGGGGAGGAGTCAGTCTTTGACGGAGCTGCCTCACCGGGCTCATGCCAAGGGGGGAGCGGGATAGGATCGACCGCACCCCAGGCCTTCTTATAGCTATCATACATTTTTTGATCTTCAGGTGAGAGGCCGTTCCATAAATGTGGATACACGATTCTCAGGAATTCTCCCATCGTAATGTCGCTCCCCCGAAGCTCGCTGCAGAGTTGTTTTTGTTCGTCGGTTGCATTATAAGGATCTTTCACGATATTTTCATCAGGCGGTGGATCGCCCCTGATAATGATGGATTCGCCGATCTCTGCCTCAAGCGGACAGCTGTCTGGATCATTGACATTCCATATATACAGTCCTGATACCGGAACACAGAAGATGCCGATCGATGAGATCAGCACCAGTAATGAAAAAATTTTGAATTTTTTCCTTCCTTTTAACATTTATTTGTTCACCTCTTTTTTGCTATACGCGAATACCTATCTCACGGACCAACGTAAAGGGTACCCGTCTGTGTATGAGTATGGTAGGTATATTCATTAGGTAGTTCTCCCTGATGACACCCAATAACATAGTATGTCCCACTTGGAACGGTATACGCGTCCTGAGATTGGACCGAAATTACACCATATCCTTCGTCGATAGGCGCTGAATCTTCGATATGATCCACGAGTGTATCGTGCATTAAGGCAGCTTGTACATACATCCATGGATGTGAGACTTCAGGTTCGGCCGCACTTGCTGCCCAGTAGGATATTGTATATCCTTGCACCCCCAATCCACAGCTTATCCTTACATCGTCTTGGAGCAGGGTTTTCATTGTAGCAGCGGTGTCTGACACTAGTAATTCTTCGAATGTTGAAGGCAATTCAATCGAATTTGCTGGTTGATATGCATTTGGATTTTCAAACGGACATGGGATGTTATCTCTGATTTCAATGGGTGCCGCACTAACTTGTCCTGTAAGGAACGCACATAGGATTAAAATCAGGCAAGAAAACAGAATATGCCCATTTTTTAGCCTTTTATTCATTTTTAATTCCGCCTTGGTGCTTTCGGAGGCACGATGAGAAGGTTTTTACGATTAAATGCCGAACTCATTATGCCTACGGGCCACAGTGGGGAATAAAGATTTGATAGAGCGTCAAATCCCCCCTGTGACACTTTTCCAATTTTGATTAACCTTCCAAATACTTTCCGGGTAATTCGATTATTTCATATAACCAGGAAGTTCAGTGAATCTTCACCAGGACGATGAAGGTTCATCGCTGCGATGAATATAAAGTATATGAACTAGGTCGCCTTCTAGCAGCACCGGCAGAAACTCGTTGCGGTTGACGCCAAGGACGAGGCCCTGGTCAAGCGGGACCTGGCCGAGGCCCGGCAGTGGGAATCGGAAGCGCTGAAGGATAACGTGATCTCGTTCTTCGACCCGGAGGACGAGTCGGTGGTCAAGGCCCCGCCCGAGGTGGCGGCCAGGTCCTGGAAGATGACCGACGAGACAAAGAAGTGGGTCATCTGCGGGCACTCGCCCGAGGATCAGGCTTCGCTGCTTCAGCAGATTGCTGATGCTGAGGAGAAAAAGAAGATGCGGTACTTCATCTCGGTCCCTGGGTGCTATTACGAAATCGAATATGGGCTGCTGAAAGGAGGTGGGAAAGGGGGGAGTGAATGAATTTATTCAGCCAATTTTCCCGTTTATCCCCCGATCCCCCGTGCCGCCAGTACATCCGACCCGAAGCTCTTCGATGCGATCGCTGAGCCGCCGCTCCTGTACGAGGCCGCGAACGATGCCATGTCGAAGGTCCCGCCCGTTGTGGTCTCATCTGACAATGAGACCGTAGCCTGCGACACGAGCAAGGCCGTGGAGGCGGTCGAGGCGGTGGTCGCCCTGGTCCCGGCGAACGAGCTGATGTTTACCTTGGAAACTTTCGAGGTTCCTGCCTGGGAGAGGAAAGTGTTCGCGAGGGTGCTTAATGAATGGGGGTAGAGGGTCTTTGACTGAGCTGCTAGGTTGAATGTATTCGTGGGTTGGACTTGTGAGACTGGCGCACCGGATTCGGTTGGAGGGTCCACATATCTCCATGCTGCGAGTACATATTGCATGTCCTCATTCATCTGCAACCCCGTATTCACATCGATCCATGTTCCGTCCGACTCTTTCCTGAATGTCCAGCTCTTTTGTGTGCCATCGGGAGTATTCGCCTGAATCGTTATGGTATAGCGACCGTTCGGAATCGATGTAGTGATGGTAATATCGGCCGTATGGGCATCGGTTGATAATCCAAGGTTCGTGAGATGCATTTTTACTGCATCAGTATACTCGTAGGTATTGACGTCGTCGTAAAGAGGAACCCCTTGGTAATTGATGCCATCTTTAATAACCAGCGGAACGTCTTCCAGTGGGACTACCGTGTTACAGGGATCTTTCCAAACATCGCCGTTCCCAGGATTGCTCCAGCAGGGGGGCTGGGGTCGATTGTAGATTGGTACATTGGTATCCTTGAGATACCTCACCAGGTCTTCGGGCAGAGCAGCTACCTGCTCCGGAACTAGTTGTGTTAATGCGTCAATTAGTGGCATATCCCAGTTATTATCCCTCCATTCCACATACTGATCCATCTGCTCATCTGTGAAACAAATCACAAAAGTCCAGGTAACATCCCACGTAGGTCCCATGTTCGTCACACTACGTCCAATAGCCCAAGGTCTCTCCGGGCTTCGGAATTGCTCACCGAATACTTTGTCCGGATAAGGGTTGGAATATTTTCCGTCCGGCGTTGTGATGTTGAGCTGTTCAGCGCTGACGGGGATAATCATCAGGAGCATCGCAAATGCGATTGCAATCGACAGAATTGTTATTCGGTTCGTTTTCATTCTATTTCCCCCATTATTCTGAATGAGTATAGTGGTTGCATATTGTCAGCATCAAGGTCCCGGCACCGGTGCGGACGGACCTCGCGCTTCTATGTCATCACTTGTATTCAACATGAAAAATACTTTCCGATAGTCCTGATCTTTGGATTTAGCTCATGCAACCGGGAGGTTGCATACACATCTTCTCCGCGACCCTGCCCCGGGTCCGGCAGCCCTTCCCGGTGGTCCCCCGTTTTTTCCCGAACGGTGTTCGAGGGGAGGGACCGCTCCGGTGGGGGTGACGGGCCCGAGGTTGAGTTATGATTTTTAGGGGAGATCGCTCCGAGAGCCTATCGATAAAAATAGTCGCAATATTCTTCGGGAGTCATTCCCGCCTTTCCGATCAATTTGCGAAGAAGGCCAGGACCAAGGATTTTTCCGGAATGAACAGGGATTGAAAGATGGATGGGGCTGTTTTCTTTATAAGGATATGGTGGCTCCCTTCGATATGGTTCACAATCCACCCTGCACGTACAAACGCGGCGATATGTTTCTCGCCGCCTGCCCGTGGGAGCTTAGGCATACGTGATACCACTAGTATCGACGTCAATACTCATGTGGGTGGGGAGCGAGGTAATGTGGATCTTTTCGGTCGCGGTCTTAAGACGCGACTTGATGCACCCGATGATGGCTTCGTTGATATTCCCGATGGCCTCATCCAGTGTTTCGCCCTCAGTCATGCACCCGGGGAGATCGGTGCACTCCACGACGTATCGCCCTTCTTCATCCTGTTCAATGAGGAGACTGAATTTCATAGAGCGTTCTCGCATACCACTTGGAGGCATTCGGATATAAAATGTAGGAAAAGGCAGACGCCATGGAAGGAATACGATCCCTGGATGAGAGTCGATAGACGTTTTTCAGCGGGACCTTTCCGGGAAACCGATGACGCCCGCGGTTCGTGGCAGGCTTCTCCCCGCCGGCTGTTACCGTCCCGCTCCTCACGGACTGCTCCGCAGACCGCTCGTCGCTGTGGACCGGACCCGGACGCTCGGTGACTCGCTCCTACATGACAGGTAAGGAGATATTCCGAACAATGATTATGGGTTCGAATCCCCTCTCCCAAATTTGAGGAAAATACGATGATATAACCGGCAATTCCATAAAATAACCCAAAAATAGCCTCAGAATGCTGCTATGGGGATTCGAACCCCAGTCGTCGGCGTGAAAGGCCGACATGATTGGCCGGACTACACTATAGCAGCAAAGGTTGCCTGTAATAGTTATCCATCCCGGTAAAAATAAATTGTGGAATCAGCAGGTCAAACCTCCCTGGATTGGCCGGGGAAATGGGTGACGGCACCTCCCCGCACGGGCGGACGCATCCCGGGGACATCAACCCCGAAAGGGTGCTTCGGATCCGGTATATCCCCGTGACCGGCCGGTTGGGAACAGTCCTCTCCGATATGAGAACTCTCGATCCTCCGGCCTTTTCGAGGGTCCAAAATATACGCCCTGTATGGCCTCCGTTTCCCTTATTTAACTCCGGTAAGATGACTTCCAGGGGAAATGGGGTTCACCCGTATGGAAAGTACCTGTATAATCAAATATTTTTCGAAATAACGTTCATTGCAGCGAAATAAAAGGTCCCTTTTATTCGGTTGAGAATCCATGCACTTTTCCCGACGTACAATTCGTCGCCCCGGCCTCCGAAACGGCGGTCAGCGCCATCGACAGCGGTCGCATATCAGGCCGAATTGCCCCGGCCCGGTCCGGAGAACCCCTATTTCCCTACACCCCCTTCGGTTCTCGCTTCCGGACCAGCTGATAAAAAGAACGTCCTGGAGGGCGTCGGCCGGGTACATTGGACCGGGGACCAGGTCAAAGACTCCCTGACAGTGCAGTTCCTGTTTCGGTCGATCGTTTCCCTGAAAAAAGGAGTGGTGAGTCAGTATCCCGGGATACCGATGTAAGTGGATTTGATATTTTTCACTAATACGCCGGGGTGCCTTCCTTCGCGGTGACGGTGTGGAACCCTGCCATCAGCTGGCGGGTGATGGGGCCGGGTTTCCCGGTCCCGACGTGACGCCCGTCGACGTACACGATGGGGGCGACCTCGGCTGCCGTCCCGGTGACGAAGACCTCGTCCGCGGTGTAGAGGTCGAAGTACCCGAGGTCGGTCTCGACAACCGATATCCCCATGGACTTCGCGATCTCCAGGACGACCGCCCGGGTGATGCCCCGGAGGTTGTTCAGGGTCGGCGGGGTGTAGATGACCCCGTTCTTGACCACGAAGATGTTGTCGCCCGAACCCTCGGAGATGTGCCCCTGCATGTCGAACATGATGGCCTCGTCGCCGCCCTTGCAGTTCGCCTCGATCTTGGCGAGGATATTGTTGAGGTAGTTGAGGCTCTTTACGTTCGGCGGGAGGGAGCAGGCCGGGTTCCTCCGGACCGATACGGTCGTCGCCTTGAGTCCCTTCTCGTAGAGGTCGCCGTACATGGCGCCCCACTCGGTGGCGATGATGATGACAGAGGGCTTCGGGCACTTGGTGGGGCAGAGGCCCAGGTCGCCTACTCCGCGGGTGATGATGGGCCGGATGTAGGCGTCCTTGAGGTTGTTCTTCTTCACCGTATCGATGATCGCCTGCTCCATCTCCTTCTTGGAGAGGGGCGGGCAGAGGTCGATCGTCTTCGCCGAGTCGTAGAGCCGGTCCAGGTGCTCGTCGAGCCGGAAGATCCTTCCGTTGTACATACGGATCCCTTCGAACACCCCGTCCCCGTAGAGAAGGCCGTGGTCAAAAACCGAGATTTTGGCCTCTTCCCGGGGGTAGAAGCGGCCGTCGATGTAGATCTCCATGGTAGTAGTTCTTTCGTACTGTGTTATGTAGGTTATCTATTGGATCGAGAGGGCTGGGGAGTGCAGGGAGGTGAAGCGCCATTTTCCGCCGGAACGGAGGCTGGCGCGGAGAGCGGAGAGCATTCTCCCCGTCCGGCCTCCTCATGATCCCGGGCGGTGCCGATCGGACACTCCACATCCTATTTATGGGGAAGAATACAACAGGGGAATCACCGTAGAGGAAGGAGAACCTATGACTGACAATAAGATGGGCCCGGAAACGGGCGGGGTTCATGAACATGCGATGGGGAGGGCGATGTCGAACCGTGACTGGTGGCCCAACCAGTTAAACCTGAAGGTCCTTCACCAGAACTCTTCGTTGAGCAACCCGATGGGGAAGGACTTCGACTACGCCCGGGAGTTCGAAAGTCTCGACTTCGCGGCGGTGAAGAAGGACCTCCGCGAACTGATGACCACCTCGCAGGACTGGTGGCCGGCGGACTTCGGCCACTACGGACCGCTGCTCATCCGCATGGCCTGGCACAGCGCCGGCACCTACCGCATGGGCGACGGTCGCGGGGGCGCAGGACGCGGCACCCAGCGCTTTGCGCCGCTCAACAGCTGGCCTGACAACGCGAACCTCGACAAGGCGAGACGGCTGCTCTGGCCGATCAAGCAGAAATACGGCAGGAAGATCTCGTGGGGCGACCTCATGATCCTTTCCGGGAACGTCGCCCTGGAATCGATGGGGTTCAGGACGTTCGGCTTCGGCGGCGGGCGCGAGGACGTCTGGGAACCGCAGGATGACGTGTACTGGGGAAAAGAGCACACCTGGCTTGGTGACGAACGGTACACCGGGGACCGGGACCTCGAGAACCCGCTCGCCGCCGTGGAGATGGGGTTGATCTACGTCAACCCGGAAGGTCCGAACCGCAACCCGGACCCGGTCGCGGCAGCCGTAGATATCCGCGAGACGTTCGCCCGCATGGCAATGGACGACGAAGAGACCGTGGCGCTCATCGCCGGGGGGCACAGTTTCGGCAAGACTCATGGCGCCGGCCCCGCGTCGCACGTGGGACCCGAGCCCGAGGCGGCCCCGCTCGAAGCGCAGGGCCTCGGCTGGAAGAGCAGTTTCGGCACCGGGAAAGGCGGCGATGCGATCACCAGCGGCCTGGAGGTCACCTGGACGCCCACACCCACGCAGTGGAGCAACAACTTCTTCCGGACCCTTTTCGCCTACGAATGGGAGCTGACGGAGAGTCCGGCCGGGGCCCACCAGTGGAAGCCGAAGGGCGATGCGGGGGCCGGCACCGTGCCGGATGCACACGACCCCTCGAAGCGTCACGCACCCTCTATGCTCACCACTGACCTCTCCCTGCGGTTCGACCCGGTCTATGAAAAGATTTCACGGCGTTTCATGGAGCACCCGGACGAGTTCGCAGACGCGTTCGCACGGGCCTGGTTCAAGCTCACCCACCGCGACATGGGCCCGCGTTCCCGCTATCTCGGCCCGGAGGTCCCCGCCGAAGCGCTCATCTGGCAGGACCCCATCCCTGCGGTCGATCACGCGTTGATCGGGGAACATGACTGTGCCGTCCTGAAGGAGAAGATCCTTGCATCAGGGCTTTCCGTATCCCAGCTCGTATCCACCGCCTGGGCGTCGGCGTCCTCCTTCCGCGGCTCAGACCGGCGCGGAGGCGCGAACGGAGCGCGAATCCGCCTTGCCCCCCAGAAAGACTGGGAGGTCAACCAGCCGGCGGAGCTCGCGAAGGTGCTCAAGGTCCTCGAAGGGATCCGGCACGAGTTCAACCGCACCGCGTCCGGGGGGAAGAAGGTCTCGCTCGCGGACCTTATCGTCCTGGCCGGGTGTGCGGGGGTCGAACAGGCCGCGAAGAACGCCGGCCACCCGGTGACGGTCCCCTTCACGCCGGGCCGCATGGACGCCTCGCAGGAACAGACCGATGCGGCGTCGTTTAGCGTCCTCGAGCCGAAAGCGGATGGATTCCGGAACTACCTCCCCCGCCGCTACGCCGTCCCGGCCGAAGCGTTGCTGGTCGACAAAGCGCAACTGCTGACCCTGACCGCTCCCGAGATGACGGTCCTGGTCGGAGGGATGCGGGTGCTGGACACGAACTTCGGACACACCCGCCACGGGGTCTTCACCACGCGTCCGGGGACCCTCACCAACGACTTCTTCGTGAACCTGCTCGACATGTACACCGAGTGGAAGCCGGTCACGAACGACGCCGATGTGTTTGAGGGGCGCGATCGCAGGACGGGACAAGTAAAGTGGACCGGCACCCGCGTCGACCTCGTCTTCGGTTCGAACTCCCAGCTCCGGGCCCTCGCCGAGGTCTACGGAAGTGCGGACGCCAAGGCGAAGTTTGTGAAGGACTTCGTGGCGGCGTGGACCAAAATAATGAACCTCGACCGGTTCGACCTCCACAGATGACAGGGCGGTACGCCGCGAACCATGAGGAACCGGGTTGACGAGGCATGAGTTCTCACCCCCGCGTCACACCGGATCCATCACCCCTCCCACCGAAGAAATTCAGGACCATGCCGAGTGTGAGATGATGAAGGCAATAAGAGCCGATTTGATCTATCACCCGGTAGACACATCGAAGGCAAGATAGGTATGACGAGGCAGAATCTCTTTCAGGCCAGTCCGTACTACCGACGCCGGGCGTGAATACTTAACATTCTTCCGGATATGACTGCAGGGGGATACTCCTGGTCTGCAGGGTGCCGGCTCTCATAGGGTCTCCCTTTGTCCCTGGCACACCGCGGTGTACCGGGATACGCACCCCGGGCCCGATCGTGGTGCCGGCGGTGAAAAGCATCAAAAACTTACCCTAACTATACCTTAACCAATGATCCCCCTCGGGGACCTCCCTGAATCTGCCCGCGTGCACGGACTCTCTTCCGAGTCCGTCAATGCCATGAGGGAGCGGTACGGGAAGAACGAGCTTACCCCGCCCCGGCGTACCCCGTTGTGGCGCCAATTCCTTTCGAAGTTCAACGATCCGATCATCCATATCCTCCTTGTTGCCGTTTTCATTTCGGCAATGGTCTCGGTTATCGAAGGAGGAAGCCTGATCGACACTATCGGGATTCTCCTTGCCGTGCTCCTCGCGACCGGCATCTCGTTTGTTACCGAATACCGGAGCAACAGGGAGTTCGAAGCCCTGAATGCCATGCGGGAGGACACCGGCATCAAGGTGGTCCGGGACGGCCGGGCTGCCACCGTACCCATGAGGGACCTGGTGGTGGGGGATCTCGTCATTCTGGAAGCAGGGGATGTCGTTCCGGCCGACGGGTATCTTCTCACCGCGTCGGGATTTGAGGTGGATGAATCCGCGTTCACCGGAGAAAGCGAGCCCATGGTCAGGAAGGTCGAGGATGTTGCCCTGAAAGGAACCCTGGTCACTGCCGGCCGCGGGCGCATGATAGTCGGTGCAACGGGAAATGCTACCCGTATGGGACTGATTGCCGCGGAACTTGCCGAAGGTTCCCGCCCGGAGACCCCGTTGCAGCTGAAACTCCGGCGGCTTGCAAAACTCGTCAGCAAATTCGGCTATATAATGGCAGGCCTGATCATCGCGACCCTGCTGATCGACGGGATATTTACCGGGGTATACCTGGAAAGCCCGGTCGCCATTGCCCAGTATGTCCTTGAAAGTTTCATGTTCGCCGTGATCATCATCGTTGTCTCGGTTCCGGAAGGCCTGCCGGTCAGTGTCACGGTCTCCCTGGCGCTCACCATGCGGAAGATGACCCGGGCATCCAGTCTCGTGCGTCGCCTGATCGCCTGCGAAACAGTGGGGTCGGTGACGGTGATCTGCACCGACAAGACCGGCACCCTGACAATGAACCAGATGGACGTGGTCGCTTCATCGGTCGAGTATCCGGAATTAGAGGCGGGGATCCCCATGTCGCCCAACAGCTGGGTCACCCTCAATGCAGCGGTGAACAGCACCGCGGAACTCGAATCGCGCGAGGACAGGCTCGTGACGGTAGGAAATTCGACCGAGGCGGCGCTTCTCCGCTGGCTTCACCGTGCAGGGCTCTCGTATCAGGAGCTTCGTTCGCTCCACCATCCCGTCACCCAGGAACTCTTTGATTCGAACAGGAAACAGATGTCGACGGTCGTCAGGCTCGAAGGCATGTCATTTCTCCTGGTCAAGGGAGCACCCGAGATCGTCGCAACGCGGTGTACGCCATCACCGGACCTCTCGCACATCCGTACGCTCGCCGGCCGTGCCATGCGCACACTTGCGTTCGCCCACGCCGAACTCCTCCCCGATGGATCCGAACCTCCTTCATTGAACTGGGACGGATACGTGGGAATCCGCGATGAGGTGAGACCTGATGTCCCCGATGCCGTCCGGACCTGCCATGATGCAGGCATCACAGTGAAGATGGTTACGGGAGACAGCCCTGAGACGGCCACGGCTATCGCACGCGAGACCGGTATCCTTTCCTCGGGAACTGTCCTTCTCGGCAGCGAGTTCCGTGCATTGCCAGAGGACGAACGCGGCGTAGCGGCCCGGCGGCTCGAGGTCATGGCCCGGTCGGAACCCTCTGATAAACTGCTCCTGGTCAAGACCCTGCAGGGTGAAGGAGAGGTGGTTGCCGTTACCGGCGACGGTACGAACGATGCCCCGGCCCTCCGCCACGCCGACGTCGGCCTTGCCATGGGAATTGCAGGGACCGAGGTCGCCAGGGAAGCGAGCGACATCATCCTCCTCGACGATTCCTTCCCGACCATCAAGAATGCCGTCTGGTGGGGGAGGGCACTCTATGAGAACATCCAGAGGTTCCTCATCTTCCAGCTGACGATCAACATATCGGCCGCAGTGTTATCGTTTCTTGCACCCGTCCTCGGATACCCACCCCCGTTCACCATCATCCAGCTCCTCTGGATCAATATCGTGATGGACTCGCTGGCAGCCCTCGCCCTCTGTTCCGAGGCACCCCATCCTGCACTGATGAACAGGCGGCCGGTGCCGCGGGACGACCCGGTGATCACCCCGTATATGATCAGAGCGATCCTGATCACGGCAGCAGTCTATATCGTGGTTGGTATGCTGGCCGTGGTGTTCGGCCTCCCATTTATGGAATCTCCGGAACGGCAGGCCACGGCATTCTTTGCGGCGTTCGTCGTGGCTCAGGTCTGGAACGGGATCAACTGCCGCGGGATCAACGGTATCATGCCCCCGTTTTTCAAGGGAAATCCGGCATTTTTCGGGATCATGGCGGGGATCGTGGCGATCCAGATCCTGATCGTCCAGTACGGCGGGGCCCTGTTCTCAACGGTTCCGCTCACTGCAGCCCAGTGGGTGTTCATTATCCTGAGCACTGCTCCTGTTCTCCTCATCTGGCCGCTGGTAACCTGGAGTGAAAAGTACGTGCGGACCGCAGGAAAACCCGCTTCCCAGGCCCGATGATGTGAATAACCGGTTTCCTGCAGGATTCCCGGGTCCCGGACAAGTCGGCCTCCTGCGTGGGCTGGGGGCCTCCGCCCCGGATCTCAAAGCATACTCCTTTATTCCCTGATACGCGAAGCACCTGATGTCTTACTATGTCTCTACGGCATACCCTGCTCATTTTCTTCATCGCAGCCTTCCTGGTCCTCGCCGCCGGCTGCACCCAGCCTGCCCCGGAGCACCCGGCACCGGAAACGCCTGCAATAACCATGACCGTCCCGTTCCCGCCGATCCCGGTCGAGAGCACGGACGGCATCAACCTCGCGTACGAACTCGAGTTCTCCGGGACGGAGAACATGACGTTCATGCCCCGGAAGGTCGAGGTCATCGACCCGGCCACGGGAGAGGTCCTCTACACTGCGGACGGCACGCTGCTCTCCGCAACGCTCCATCCGGCGGCTGTCCCGCCGCCGACGGCGGCCGAGATGCAGAACGGGACGGCGAAACTGTCCCTGCCGCGGATCAACCTCTGGTTCAAAGTGGCCCCCGGCGCCGTGCCGGACCGGCTCACGCACCGGGTCACCCTGAACCGCACCGCGGACGGCCTGTCCCCGCTCACCGTCACGGGCGGTGATGTCGCGGTGCGTAAGGACCTGTCGCCCGTCGTCGTCGGCGCTCCCGTGAGAGGGGATGGGTGGGGCATCATCGAGACGACCTCCCCGCTCGTGCACCACGCCGGCTCCCAGATCACGATCAACGGGGTCACCCGCGTCCCGCAGCGGTACGCACAGGACTTCATCTACCTGGACCCGGCGACAGGGCAGGTAGCCTCCGGCGACGAAACGGTCGCCCGGAACTATTACGGGTTCGGAAAGGAACTCTATGCAGTGGACAACGGGACTGTCGTCTATGTCAGCAACGGTGTCCCGGACATCGAGATCACGACCGAGAAACCCCCTGCGACGATCGCTACCGCGCTCGGGAACGGCGTGGTCATCGACCTCGGCGACGAGAAGTACGCCTGCTACGGTCACATGGTGAACGGGTCGGTCCGGGTGAAGGTGGGCGATACCGTTACGGAGGGGCAGGTGATCGGGCTCATGGGCAACACCGGCAACTCCGACGTCCCGCACCTGCACTTCCAGGTCATCACCGGCAGCCCGGTGGTCCTCGGAGCCGAGGGCTACCCGATCGTGTACCGCTCGTTCAATATCACCGGAACGATCTTCGAGGACAACGAGACCGCCACGATCTTTGATCAGCCGATCCCTCAGGAATACCGGCTCATGGAAAACGACGTGATCGTCAGTTTCCCCTGATTATTTTTTTCCTAAGCCAGTTCCTGCGGGATCTGCGGATTTCATCCCGCAATCCCTCATCTGCCGGGAACTCCAACAAAGAAAAACGGGTCCCTGATCCAATACGATCTCCCGAAATTGTGGCGGAAAAAATGAAAATGTATCAGATATTAAATTCCAGGCTGATAGGAGGCCCTGTCTGAACGAAAGACAGGTTTCTCCTTACCGCAGGGGCGAAAAGATCGCCCACAACGCTGATCTTTGAGAGGGAGATTATCAGGTCCGGCCGGATCTCAAAAACATATCCATTTATTCCCTGATACGCGAAGGATCTGATGTTATTTCCATGTCTCCCCCGCATTCCTTTCTTCTCATCGTCATCGCAGTCGCCCTGGTCCTTGCCGCCGGCTGCACACAGCCCGCGGTCCCGCCGACGACCGCAGAAATGCCCGCAGTGACCATCACCGTCCCGTTTCCGCCGGTACCGGTCGCCAGTAACGACGGAGTCAACATTGCCTACGAATTGGTGCTGAAACCGGCGACCGGCACCACGCCCGTGCCGGAGAAGGTCGAGGTCATCGACCCGGCCACGGGAAATGTGATCTATACTCTTGAAGGCGAACTTCTTGCAGACCTGTACCACCCGGCATCTGTCCCGCCCCCCACGCAGGCCGAGATCATGGAAGGAACCGGGAAACTCTCCGTCCCCCGCGTATCGATCTGGTTCAGGGTCGCCCCCGACGCCGTACCGGACCGTCTCACCCATCGTCTCACCCTGAACCGGACCGCTGACGGCCAGTCTCCGGAAACCGTCACCGGCGGAGACATAGTCGTGAGGAAGGACCTTTCGCCGGTGGTCATCGGCTCCCCGATGCGTGGTCCGGGGTGGCTGGCCATGGAAACGACCTCGCCGGAGACCCACCATTTCAAGGGCCAGATCACGATGAACGGCACTACCCGCGTCCCCCAGCGTTATGCGCAGGACTGGGTGTATCTGGACCCGGAGACCGGCAAAGTCGCTCCCGGCAACGTGAGCCTCGCCCTTGAATATTTCGGGTTCGGGAAGGAGATCTACGCGGTTGCGAACGGGACCGTGGTGGATGCAGTCGACGGTCTTCCCGATTCCCCCGCCATCTACTCCCCGCTGGGGGTCACGATCCCCACCATTGCGGGTAACTACGTCATCATCGATCTCGGGAACGACAAGTACGCCTGTTACGCCCATATGGTCAACGGGTCGGTCCTTGTAAAGAAAGGCGACATCGTCAGGGAGGGACAGGTCATCGGGCTCCTCGGCAATTCCGGGAACTCCGACATCCCGCACCTTCACTTCCAGGTCGTCACGGGCACCCCGTCGTTCCTCGGTGCCGAAGGGTATCCCCATGTGTACCGATCGTTCGACGCGACCGGGGGGATTAATATGACGCGTGGCGAAGAACGGATGTCCGAACCGGGGTATTCCGTACTGCAGTTATGGTCGGAGTTTGACAGTTTCGTCACGTATCTTGAACACCCCGTCCTTCAGGAGAACCGGCTGCCGGACAACAACATGATCGTCAGGTTCCCATAATCCCCTTTTTTGTGGCGGCACTTCCGCGGGCCCGGCCCCGACTCAGTCGAAGGAGGACGAAAAGGGGGGTGAAATCATAACGAACAGTGAAAAAGCCATTTGTTTCACGTCGAACAAAGGCGTTTCCTTTCATTTACGTTTCGCCGCGTTCCCCGGATCTTCCCTGTGAACACGATTGCCAGAGAAACCTCCCCCGGGGATCAGCGGTCCGGAATCTCCCCGTGGAGTGTCGGTCAGGCAGGCTGTATTCCCCTTCTAGGTGCCCTGTGCCCCTGCCTTCTCCCTCATCTCCCGGGCGAATGCTCCCGCATTCTTCAGGTCGTTTTCATCCGGCCGGCCTTTGTTCAGACCCCCGAAATATTTCAGGAAACTGTTCGTGTTCCAGCCTGCGCACCCGAACCCGCCGACCATCCGGTACCCTTTCACCTCCAGCTTCCGGCGCATTTCGGCATGGTTTTTCTCGATGAATTCCCGGTTCGCGACAAAGCCGGGGGCTCCGTAGGTCGAGAAGAGGAACGCCCGCTTCCCTGCTGACTGCGGGAGGCTGTCGGCAAGGGCGAGGATCGGCCGGCCGAACGTCGCACTGTAAACGCCCGAGCCGAACCCGACCAGGTCGTATTCCGCGAGTTCTCCGGGCGTGACCTGCTGCGGGGTCTTCACCGGTGCGCCGAGGACCCCGGCGATGGCCCGGGCGATCTTCTCCGTGTTATGGTGGTGGTACGAGAAGACGATGATGATCGATTTGAGGGTTTTTTGATCGTTCCCCGAATCTTCCATAAGAATCCTTCCTTCACCTATTCTGTTTACCCCTGATTACTACTTTCCCGTTCATTTCCTTAAGGAGAACGAAGGTTCCGACCGTTCCGGAAGAATTAATGATTCCGCCCCGCTATTCTCTTTCAACCATGCGATTCCGGCCGATCTTACTCTCCCTCATCATCGTTTCGGCACTCCTTCTTGCGGGGTGCACGATACCGGGTACGGAAGGACCCTCCCTGCCCACGGATATGCTCACCTCTCCCGGGACCCCGGTTCCCTCCCCCGGGACCGTCCCGGTCACCCAGGCCGGACCGGTCATAGACCCGCACGACTGGAGCGTCCCCATCCTGACGACCCCGGACCGGTATATCCCCCTCATGTCGTCCACCGTCGGGATCCGGCTCGACGCCGGATATAACGCAACAATCCCCGTGTTCTACAGCTGGGGGACGGACTACGGACATTTCGTCTCGTGGAATGCCACCGACGGGAAGGTCACGACCCACGACGGGTACGTCGAGACCCCCGATCCCTCAATTTACTGGACCTATTCCCCGGAGGATATGGGGAAGGAGAAACCACCGGTCACCATCCTTCTCACCGTATGGGAACCGACACGATACCACGGAGGAGGGAATGCTCTCGCATACGGGGAAGTCCACCTCACGTGGGAAAATAACGACACCGCGGTCGTGAAGAGACCGTAGCGTTCCCGTCCACCAGTGAAAGAAGAGCCGAGGGTAAGGGAGGAATCCCTTTCCTGAGTATTCTGGAAATAGAACCATGGATATGGGAGGTATCCTTTTTTAGCATCCTGGAAAAAGAACCGGGGAAAAATGGATCAACCCTTTTTGTCATCCTGGAAAAGAACCAGGGAAAAATGGATCAATCTCTTTCTCGTCATCCTGGAAAAGAACCAGGGAAAAATGGATCAATCTCTTTCTCGTCATCCTGGAAAAGAACCAGGGAAAAATGGAGAAAACCTTTCATGAGCATCCTGGAAATAGAACCGTGGATAAGGAAGGAATCCCTTTCATGAGCATCCTGGAAAAAGAACCGGGGGAATTACCTTCTTCCTCTTTCCGCCCGGCAGCCGTCCAGGAACTGCGCAAACATCTCCCGGCTGCTCACCGGGTGGAGGTGGGTGTAGCTCCCGACGGTGTTATCCCGCCAGGCCCCGTCCATCGACCCCTTGATCCCGATCCCCCGGGAGAGCCGGTAGGCGAACCGGGTGTCGGCGGGGAGCTGCACGTCCGAGTAGTGGAACTCGTGCCCCCGGAACCGGGCCGCTCCAAGCGGGCTTTCCTTCACGCTCTCGCCCTCCACGTAGCTGACCACCCGGCGGGCGGGCATCACCGTGTCGCCGGGGAAGACCCCGCACATCCCGCAGGACTGCTCCTCCTCGGAGCCCTGCCACCCCTCGCGGAGGATGACCGAGTCGGTGAGGTACATCAGCCCCCCGCACTCGGCGTAGACCGGGGTGCCGTTCCGGGACATTTCCCGGATCGCGTCCCTCATGGCGGAGTTCGCCTCCAGTTCGGGGAGGAAGAGCTCGGGGTACCCTCCCCCGATGATCACCCCGTCGACTTCCGGGAGCCGGTCGTGGATCGGGCTGAAGGGGACCGCCTTCGCCCCGTACGTGGCGAGGATGTCGAAGAGGTCCCCGTAGTAGAAGTTGAACGCCTCGTCGAGCGCCACCCCGATGGAGAGGTCCATCGAAGCGGCCGGGGCGAACAGGGGCGCCGGGGGGAGCGTCGCCGGGCAGTCCCGGGCCAGGGTGAGGAGCCGGTCGAGGTCCAGGTGTTCGCCGATCACCCCGGTCACGGTGGAGATCCGCTGGTCGAACTCCCGGTCGGTCTTCCCCTCGAGGTAGGGGACCAGCCCAAGGTGGCGCATGGCGAGCTCCATCTCCTGCTTCCGGGGGATGGCGCCGATGACCGGGATTCCGCAGTAGTGCTCCACCGCGGCGACGGCCTTGTCCCGGTGCTTCGGCCCGGTCACGTTGTTGAGGATCACCCCCGCGATCCTGATCTGCGGGTCCATCGCCTGGAAGCCCTTCACGATGGCGGCGGCGCTCCGGGTGATGCTCCGGGCGTTGATCACCAGGACCACGGGGAGGTCGAGCGCCTTGGCCACGTCGGCCGAGCTCCCCGGGTCCCCCAGCGCCTCGGCCCCCTCGAAGAGCCCCCGCACGCCCTCGACCAGGGCGAGGTCCGCACCGGTGCAGCCGTGGAAAAAGATTTGGCGGAGTTCGTCCGGGGACATCACGAAGGTGTCCAGGTTCCGGCACGGCCTCCCGGTCACCCCGGTGAGGTAGGAAGGGTCGATGTAGTCCATCCCCACCTTGAAGGTCTGGACGGTGAACCGCGAGGAGAGCAGGGCGGCGATGGCGAGGCTGATGCTCGTCTTCCCACTCCCGGACCGGTCCCCGGCGACCATCAGGGCTTTCATGCGAGGACCCCCGGATATCGGGCGGCGAGCGATTCCGGCCGTGAGCGAGGTGTTCGCAAGGGTAAATCCGCTCCGCGGGCTGCTATCATGCGAGGCTCCGGAGCACTGCGCCGAACTCGCTCTCCACGACCTGCTGCACTCCGAGCGTCTTCGGGTGGAGGTCGACCTCCACCATCACGTGCCGGTGGCCGAGATCCCGGAGCGGCTCCACCTGCCGGGGGCCGTTCGTGATCGAGAAGCACTCGATCCCTTCAGTATACTCCCCCGGTATCGCGTGGGGCACGCCGACGATCAGGGCGAAATCGGGCGCGATCTCCCTGAGCACTTCACCCAGCCGGTCGCCGTTCGCCCCGTACTCGTCGAGTGCCCCCTCCAGCCGGACCGGGACTCCCCGGGCCTCCATCTCCTCCCGGATCCTCGCCGCATCAGCCCGGACCTTGGGGAGCCCCCGGTTCTCGAGGTTCGCCACGTAGGTGACGTCCGCACCGGGAGCCATGTCGTGGAGGGCGATCAGGGCGTCGGCGAACATGTACGCGGTCTCCTTCTTCGCGTTCAGAATGGCGACGCCCTTCTTCCCTGCCCTCGCCAGGTCGAGGAGCCTCCGGGCGGCGACGTGTTTCAGGTCTCCCCGGGACGGCTCGATGTACGGCTTGCAGGCCGCACCGCGGAGCCGCTCAACCTCGTTCGCCTTTGCAAGGAGGAACTTCTGCCGGTCGAGCTCGTCTTCGCTGATCCACCCCTCCTCCGCCGCCGGTTCGAGCGTGGCGATCACCCCGTCGATGTTCTCCGGGTATCCCGCGTGGATATCGACCGCAATGGTCGGGGTGGCGATCCCCGCGCCGTCGATGGCCGACTGGAGGTCCTCCCCGATGATCATGGAGACGCAGGTCCCGACCACCGCCATCCTCCGGGGGGAGAAGTTATCCTCGGCGTAGCGGAGCACGTCCTCCAGGGTCTGCTGCCCGCCGAATATGAACTCGTTGTCCGCGAGCGAGGTGGTGAGCACCCGGAGCCCGTCCTCTTCGAGGAGCCGGGCGTGCTTGAACGAACAGCCCGACGGCCCGTGGAGGATGGCCACGTCGACCCCCAGGTCCCGGGCGGTGTAGAGTGCGGCAACGATCGAGCTCGGCCGCGGTTGCATGTACTTCATCTCGTCATCTCCATGTCTTGACCGAGAGCACCACCGCCGCACCCGGGACAAGGGTGCGGGCGAGTGCCTCCGCCGCTTCCAGTGTCTCTGCGTACCGGACCGGGACCGCGGGGGTCTCCCGGAGGTACCCGGAACACCCCTGCCCGGCCAGGTCGGAATAGTCGTTCCCGACCAGGACCAGTGCCGAGGGCCGGACGGCGTCGACCGCCCGCCCCACTTCCACCGGGGGGAACCCCTCGCAGACCGCGTGCTCCGCCTGCCCGATCACCAGCACCAGGGGGTCGTCCCCGGTGAGGGACCGGGCGTACTCCGCGGCGTCGATGGCCGTCCGGGCGCAGGCCCCGCTGTTCGCGTTGTCCACCACGAGCGACCCGCCGGCCTTCCTGACCGAGAGCCGCCCCGCGAGCGGTGCGAACCCCGCGAGCGGCGCCGGGTCGATATCGAAGATCATCGCGGCCGCCGCCGCAAGCATGAGCGGCTCCCGGTATGCCCCGGTGCGGAGAAGCGGGTTCTCGAACGTGCCCCTGATATCCCCGTACCGGTAACGGCACGTATCACCGCCGCAGGTCGCCAGCTCGTCTGCCATGTGGGCGCCCGGGAGCGGGGGTATACCCGGTGCGAGGACAAGTTCCCGCATCTGCATTGCGGACCGAAGTTTCTCTTCGATGGCGTGCTTCCAGCCCCCGGCGAACACGTAATCCTCCGGGGAGGTGAGGATACCGAGGTCTCCCGCCCCGGTGAACCCGAGCGATACCTCCCCGATCATCCAGCGTCTTTCCCGGGACGCCTCCATCGCGGGCCCGATTAAGGAGGCCGGCGTGATGCTCGTCTTCCCTGTACGGATCCCTTCCGGGAAGCGCACCGTCCCTCCCGTGGAGTGGAGTATACCCTCTCCGTGCATCAGGGACGCGAGGGCGAACGCCGTGGTGGTCTTGCCCCGGGCGCCGGTGATCTCGACGAAAGGGGAGACCGGGTGGTCCCCGAGGATCCAGCGCACCGCCTGGTGGTGGGTGATACACGGGACCTTAAGTTCCCGTAAAAGAGGGTGGGACGGGTCCAGGTGCACTGGGGCGACCAGAAGGTCCCAGCCCCCCCGCGACGCGACCGCGGAGTTCTCCGCAGGGTCGCCCCGGTACACGTCGAGCGTCTCCACCCGGTGCCCCCGGTCTTCGAGGGACCGGGCGATCACCAGACCGCCGTGGATACTGTCGAGGACCAGGACCCTCATACCGGCGTCAGAGCGACGAGAGCGCCTTCTTGGCGTTCTTTACCATGAGTTCGGCAAGAAGGGGGTCGCTTCCGATGGGGTCCGCGTAGACCAGCGGGATGGTGCTGCCGTTCTTTATGAACGAACCGTGGGTGGTCCCCTCGGGCAGGCCGAGGATCTCGGGGATATCCTTCAGGATATGCACGCCCTTGGCCAGGAAAAGAGGTACCACCACGAGGGCGTCGATGTCCTCGCCCTTGAACTCGCCGAGGCTCTCCCCGATGCTCGGGGAGTTCATGTTCATGAACCCGCATTTCACCATAAAACTGGGATTTGCATCGGCGATGATCCGGGCGGTCGATTCCACAAGCTCCTTGTTATAGGGGAGTTTGCTTCCGTGACCGACTAGTAACAAGCCCTTCTTACTCATATTGTACAATGTATTACCGGAACTGATAAAAATTCTACTAAATTTTTCCGCCGGGGTGGAAATCACCGGAAATTTCTCATATTTCACCAAAACCCGGGCGCTCTCCGCGATGCAGGATCCGATCCGGTCCCGGTCCCGGACCGGCGGATACCCCGGGGACCCCCGGACCGGATCGTGCCGCTTTCTGCGCGCGGTTAACGAATACTATTGTACCTGCTAATTTTCGGCCAGACCTGAATTCTGGGGCCGAATCCGGGTTCGCAGCCACCCCGGACCGTCGGGTGCGAGGGGGTCTATCGGGTCAAAAGTATCCATTTGTTTATATGCCCATACGTCGAATGTTATAAGCAATTTCTCTAGGATTCGGAGGGTGTGTTTTTTAAATGGACTCAATGCGACACTTCCAGCGGTTCGGCCTGGTGCTCAATGACCGGGTGGTAAGGACTCCGGTGGCCATCGCATCCATGGCAGGTGTCGTGAACGCCGACTATGTGCTCGCACGGGCGGACCACGTGGGGGTCGCCTTTATCGGCGGGTATTCCATCGACGCACCGACCATGGAGGCGAGCCGGGAGATGGCCCGTGCGGGGAGGGCCGAGTTTTCCTACGAGGACCCCGTGGAAGAGCTCGCCTCGCAGATGGAGAAGATGAAGGAGAGCGACGTGGTCCTCGGGTTGAACCTCCGGGGGAGCACCCCTGCGGCCTACGCTGCCGTCGCAGAAGCCCTCGGGGACTCGGTCATCTACGAGATCGACGCCCACTGCCGGCAGCAACCCATGATAGACGCCGGGTGCGGAGAGGCCCTCCTCCACAACCAGCAGAGGCTCGCGGAGATCATCGCCGCACTCAAGGCACAGGACGTGACGGTCTCGGTGAAGATCAGGACCGGCGTTGCGGGCGACGACCGCCAGCTCGCGAAGAAGATCTGGACCGCGGGAGCGGACATCCTCCACGCCGACCTCATGGACTTCGGGTACCAGAAGGTCCGCCAGCTGCGAAACGCGTGCCCCCTGGTCCTGATCGCGAACAACTCCGTCAACACCTTCGAGAAGATGAAGGACATGTTCTCCCACGGGGCGGACCTGGTCTCTCTCGCCCGCCACTCGGACGAGCGTACCCTCGCCGGGCTCGACGCGGCGATCACTCGTTATGCCGACGAGCACGGGTGGTACAACTCCCCGAAGCAGCTCTGCCGGGGAGGGGACATCCGCTCCCTCGCCTTCTGCTGCATGCCGGTGAAGAGCTGCCCCCTGATCCCCACCCTCGACAAGATCGGGATGACCCGGGACGAGTACATGGCCTTCAAGCAGCACGCGGTGGTGGAGACTCCCCTGAGCGAAGGCAAACACACCTGCTTCGGGAGCCTCGCCTGGTGCTGCAAAGACTCCTCGCCCTGCATGTTCCGGGAGATGACCATCCGGCAGGTGGGGATCGACAACCGGGAGTACATGCGGCAGAAACATATCCTCGCCGATAAGATACTCCAGCACCTGTTTTATGAAAAAGCACGGAATGACACCTGTTGAACGGGCCCAGATGGCCATGATGCTCGAGGTCTGCGCATTCCCGAAACCCGGGAACGTGGACCGGTGCCACGATTACGACGACACCCGGCTCGAGCATTTCCTCGCCTCCACTATCCTCGCCCGCCCCGCCCTGGAGATGGCGGCGGAGAAGGCCGCCGGCCCGGGGGAGATCATCCATCGTGCAGTCGCCCTCACCAACACCCACAGGGGTGGAAACACTCACTTCGGGGCATTCCTCCTCCTCGTCCCCCTGATAATGGGCGACGGGATAGAGGGGGCGAGGCGGCTGGTGGCGACGACCACGGTCGAGGACGCGGTGGAGTTCTACCGGGCGTTCCAGGAGACGAGCGTCCGTGTCAACCCCGGGGACGAGCTCGACATCAACGACCCGGGGGCGATCGACGAGCTCAAAAAGAGGGAACTCACGCTCTACGACGTCATGCTCCACTCCGCCCCCCGGGACATGGTCGCCCGGGAATGGGTGAACGGGTTCCACCTCACGAGGAAAGCGGCGGACCTCCTCAAGCAGTTCGGATGCGGGCAGGAGGCGGTGGTCGAGACTTTCCTCTTCCTCCTCGCCACCGAGCCCGACACGTTCATCGTCAAGAAACACGGGGAAGCCGTGGCGGTCCGGACCATGGAGCACGCCCTCGAGGTGAGGTCCGGGCTCCGGGACATTTACGACCTCGACGAGGAGCTGATCGGGAAAGGGATCAACCCGGGCTCCATCGCAGACATTATCATCGCTTCTATCTATATCGCACTGGGAGAAGGATGGGAGTGGGACTGCTAAAAGAAGGGATTAACGAGGTTATCGCGACCACCCGGGACAATGCCGCACCCATGGGGATCATCTTCCGGAACGGGAGGTACGGCATGGTGGTCTACCGGGAGAGCCATACCGCGGCCCGCATCGAGGCGCACGGATGGGTCATGGCGAACCTGGTCTTCGACCCGCTGCTCTACGTCCGGACCGCATTCGACGACCTCGAACCCGGCGACCTGGTTCCTGAGCAGGTCCAGGGCCTCACGATGCAGCGTCTTGCGGGGGCGGAGGCCTGGGCAGGCTTCAAGGCCGAGGTCGAACGCTCGACCCCGGAGACGATCGTGGTCAGACTCACCCCCCTCAAGGAAGAGGTCCGCTCCTGGCATATGCACCCGGTGAACAGGGGGTTCAACGGCGTCATCGAGGCGACCGTGCATGCCACCCGGTACATTCGGAATAAGGACCCGGCGCTCGCGGACCTGATCCGGCACCATGCCCGGCTGGTGCACCGCTGCGGCTCACCGCGGGACGTCGAGGCGCTCAACCTGCTCTATTCGTATATCGGGTTCTGACAGGCCGGCGGGGCTGGTGTAAGGTATAGGAAAGTACCCGATTCCCACCCCGCTCCGCGGTGTCGGCGCGATGCCTCGTCGGGTCGCGCCTGGGCCGGTTCGGTTGACGGTTGGGTACCATAGCCAAGTGGTTTCTGGTCAAAATTGAAATTTAATTGAAACTTGAACACCGCAGGTTAGTCACTGATCCGCCGCCGGGGTGCCCTTCGGGGGCGGCGGCGTTTATCGCGTCTCTTATTAGCTTATTTGTATATTTTTTCAGAGGCCCGGCTATCGATGTTCATCTCATCAAATAACGATAGTTCGGATATTCAAGGAAAGGTCCGGGAACCGGACGTCCGCTCGGGGGAAAGTCAGGAGTACTAGAAAGAACCAATTTCATCCGAAATCAAAGAAAAAAAATTCAGCAGACCCGGGGCACCGGGTCCCCGATCGGCGGCTCGATGAACCGTTCACCGCCGATACCGGTCTCCATGATCACGTGGGAGCCTGCTTTTACCGTCCCGATGATGGCTGCGTCCTTCCCGTACTTATGGGACCGGATCGCCGCGAGGATGGCATCCGCGTCCTTTTCGGGGACCCCCATCACGACCTTGCCCTCGTTCGCCACCTGGAGCGGGTCGATCCCGAGCATCCCCGAGGCGCTCCTGACGCTCCGGCGGATGGGGACCGCCTCTTCCTCGATCCGGATCTGGACCCCGCTCTTCCTCGCCATCTCGTTGATGGCTGCCGCGAAGCCTCCCCGGGTGGGGTCCTTCATGGCGTGGATCGTCCCGGCGGCCATCGCCTTTTCTACGAGGCTCCACATCGGGGCAACGTCCGAGCGGATCTGCTCCCCGAGATCGAGGCTCGCACGCTCCGCCATGATGGCGATCCCGTGGTCGCCCAGGGTGCCGGAGACGATGATCCGGTCGCCGGGCTCGAGGCAGCAGTCGCGGATGACCGTGTCCGCCACCCCGATCCCCGCGGTGTTGATCATGATCCCGTCGAGCGCCCCCTTCTCGAGGACCTTGGTGTCGCCGGTGACCATCGACGCCCCCGCTTCGCCCAGAGCCTCGTCCATGGAACTCACGATCCGCTCAAGGTCCGAGACCTCGAACCCCTCCTCGATCACCATCCCGCAGGAGAGGGCGATCGGCCTCCCGCCCATCATGGCGAGGTCATTGATCGTCCCGGAGACCGCGATCCTCCCGATGTCCCCGCCGGGGAAGAATATCGGACGGACCACGTGGGAGTCCGTGGTAAACACCAGGTTCTTTCCGGCGAACGGGATCACCGCCCCGTCGTCGAGGGACTCGAGCCCGATCCCTCCCGCGTTATTGTGGGTGAACCGGGTGAGCACCTTGAGGAGCTCGCCCATCACCTCGCCGCCCGCACCGTGCATCAGGTTTACTTGCATTCCTCATCCACCTCGATCTCGATATTGGTCACCACGATCTCCCGGCCGCGGACCAGCTCGGGGAGCGCCCCGCACCGGGGACAGACGAACTTCTCGTCCCCCTCGTACCCGCACGTGCAGCGGGAGAGGGGTGGCACCACGACGGTGTCGAGTTTCGCCCCCCGGACCAGCGGGTCCTCCTCCGCGAGCGTGTCGAAGAGGAAGATCACCTGCTCGGGGTTCACCATGGACATCTCCCCGATCTCCACCCTTACCCTCGTGACCTGCGTCGCCCGGTTCTCCAGCGCCGCACGCCGGGTAGTCGCGAAAATATCGTATGCGATTCCGAATTCGTGCATCGTGTGACATCCTCTTTCGTGGTGCCCGGCGGCCCGGACCCGGGGAAACCCACGTCTCCTGCGGACAACCGGGAATTAGCAGTACATTTATGCCATCTTTCCCGCATAAAATGTTCCAATCGGGCCCTCCGGTTACCTTGTAGCAGTACTTCATATAGGACCCGTGGCAACCTTAAGGAGATACATGCTCCCCGGATTCCTCGATTTCCTGCTCAATATAGACCAGAACCTGGGGCCGCTCATCAGCCACTACGGGATCTACGCCTACCTGATACTGTTCGTCATCATCGTGCTGGAGACCGGGCTGGTCGTGACCCCGTTCCTCCCCGGGGACTCCCTCCTCTTCGTCGCGGGAGCGGCCGCCGCCTCCGGGCTCCTGGATATCTACGCGATCATCCTGGTCTTCATCGCCGCGGCGATCATCGGGGACACCATGAACTACTGGATCGGGCACTACTTCGGTACGAAAGTGTTCCTCCAGAAGTTCCCCGGCCTGATCAAGAAAGAGTATATCGACAGGACCTACGGGTATTTCGAAAAGTACGGGGGCAAGACCATCTTCATCGCCCGGTTCATCCCCATCGTCCGGACGTTCGCCCCGTTCCTCGCCGGGGTGGGGAGGATGACCTACCGGCGGTTCATCATCTTCAACGTGCTCGGGGCGATCGCCTGGTCGATCGGCATCACGGTGCTCGGGTACGTCTTAGGCACCAGCGCACTCGTCCAGGCGCACATCAACATCCTGATCTACCTGGTGATCGCGGTCACCCTGATCACAATAGGGATCATCGTGTGGGGGCTGGTCAAGGGGTTCCTGCACTCGCGGGCCCAAAAGACCCCCGAACAGGAATAATTCTCATCGCTCCTTCATTGCATTCCCTACTCCCGAAGCCCCGGTGAGCCCGATACCCACGATTCCGATCATCGTGGCGATTCCGGACTCAACGATATGGAAGAACAGGAGCGCAGCAGCCGTCAGGGCGATGCATAAACCCGACAATGAACAGGATTTTCTGCATGGGATACCCTCTCACGTTCATTCCCCGACGTATAACCGGTCCCCCCGGAACGATAACCCTCTCCCGGCGTTGTGTTCGCTCCCGGCCGGTGCAGCCCGGGACGCCGCGCCGGGGGAGGGCCGCCCACGCCCGGAAAAAAAGTGTCCGAAGACCGCTCCCCGGATTTTCCCCGGTAGTTTACCGCAATTTTTCCCGGTTCTTCCTGCCCCTCCGGGAGAGATACAGGTATCCGACCAGGACTCCGGCAAGGACCGCGACGATCACCGCGATCCCGACCCAGATATTGGCGAGCAGGATGTCTTTTAGGAACTCGAACCCCAGCGCGAGGAGGAAGCTCCCTGCAAAGGCCCCGATGGCGATCGCCGCCACCACCTCGTGCTTCGGCATGCCGAGGATCCTCCCCACGATCGACGCCCCGATCCCGCCGCTCCCCTGGAGGGGGAACATGACGAAGAGCGCCAGCCCTGTGAAATAGAGGCGCTCGAGCCAGGGCCTCTGCCGGACGAACTCCTGCCCGTGGTGCATGAACTTCCCGATCCACGGCCCGAGCACCGGGATGTTCAGGGCGAGGTCGAAGTTCCAGGCCATGAACAGCGCAGCGGCGATATCGAGCATGGCCACCGAGGTGGCGACCAGGTACCAGGGCAGGCCGAGCGCGATACCGAGCGGGATCACGCTCTCCTTCCCCGCGGGAGGGATAAGGTAGGCGAGCATCAGCCCGGCGAGGAGCAGGAAGTCTTCGTAAGGGACCGCAAGGTAGAGGATCCAGATATAGACCCCGATGAAGAGGAACGGCAGCAGAAGGTAGGCCAGGACTACGTGGGGCGGGTCTTCCCGGCCCGGAGGGATAGTTTTTCCCCCCGGGGGGTCATCGGGCAATGGCGTGGAAATGAGGTTCACCAGCCGGCTCGTGCGTGAAGAGGTTCATCTGTTCGCGGGAATAGCTCCGGGAAAGGCTTTTTTAGCAGTGGTGGGTGAGGCTGAGACCCTCGTTGTCGATCTGCGTGGCGATCCCGATGCGGAGTCCCAGGGGCTCGACGATCCGGGCGACCTCGTCCCTGTCCTTCTCCGTGATGATCGCGATGGAAGGACCGACCGAACTCATCCCCACGAACTCGAGTCCCGCGTCCCGCATGGCGCTCATGTACTGGTAGATCCGGAAACTGTGGTGCTCCACCTCTGCCCGTTTCGAACCACGGAAGTCGATCTCCCCGATCACCACGCCCATCGCGGCGAGGTCGTCCCGCTCCAGGGCGGGGATGAGGTCCATTAAGACCAGGTAGGCCTTCAGTTCGCGGTCGCGGTAGTCCAGGAGCCGGGCCTTGTTCATGAGGAGGTCGAACTCACGGGTTCCTGCCGAGGAGATGTCGCTCGGCGGGATGACGATGTACACGTTCTTTCCCCGGGCGAAGGGGTGGTGGTAGATCAGGGTGAGCTCGTCCCCCATGATCGCCATCCCCCCGTGGATGCTCGCCGCGGGCCCGACACCGGTCTCGAACCCCGACGCGATGGTCCCTTCGGCGGTCTCCTCCACGTAGTTGTTCCCCACGAGTTTCCGCAGCTGCTCGTCGGAAAGGGGCGACCCCACCGCGAAGTTGAGCGCCTTGGCGAGTGCGATCATGATCGTGCTCGTCGAGCCGAGCCCGACGTGCGGGTGTTCGTGGTCCCTGGCGACGATGGCGAACCCGCCGGAATACCCGGTCACTTTCCGGAAGACCTCCACGAAATGACGGATGATCGGCGCCCGGTTGTAGTCGATCTCCACCCCTCCCGGGGTACAACGCACCTCGACGCTGCAGTAGAGCTGGATCGCGAACCCGACCCCTCCCCCGCCCGGCCGGTTCGGGGCGAACCGGTTCATGTCCATGACCGTGAGGTGGATGCGGGCCGGCGCCCGCACCGTGACCGTCCCGTCGATAGTCTTCAGGCTGTAGGCGCGGTCGAGCCCCAGGGTGTTGATATGCTCCCCGGGCGAGAACGAGCTGAACTCGTACTCGACGAGGTCGAGGTCGCCGCCGCGGATCATCATTACCGGCATCGCGTGCTCCCTCCCTTCAGCCCCGATCGAAGAAGATGTTCTTCCCCGCTCCCTTGAGCGGTATTCCGTATGCCACCGTGGACTCCCCGAGCCATCCGAGGCGAAGCCCTCCTACGCCCGCACTGTACATCACCCGGTTGTCCATGTTGAGCATCGATGCGGTCTTCACCGCGGACCCGATCGCAATCCCCAGGTCGGCCATCTTCACCACGCAGTTCGGGCCCCGGAACGGCATCCCCGCGATATCGCGGGACCGGTACTCCTCGGCCATCGCCTGGCACGAGGGGTGCCCGCACCCCTGGCAGTTCACCCCGACCGGCTCGTTCCCCCTCGCCCCGATCAGGAGGCAGGCATCGGCCGCTTCGATGTTCCCGGCATCGCGCTGGAAAAAGCCGAGGTCGTATTCCTGTCCGAACTCCCGCATCGCCTCCGCGAGCCGGTGGAGGTCGTTTCCCCGGACCCCCGAGATCGCCAGGGAGTCCATGCCTTTTCCCTTCGGTGCGGTCCGTGCGGAGAGTGCCATCAGGGAGAGGACGTATCCCGTTGCGTCCTGTTCCACGTTCATGGTGTAGAGTAGAGCCGGGTCAATTAAATGTCTGTTCATCCGGGGATGAGCGCGGGAGACCCCGGGATAAGACCGGAAAGGATTATCCCGGATCCGTTTCATTTTTAGTCTGCAATACCCGATTTATGAAAACGAGGTATGTCAATGATGAAATCGTATATCTGCACAATATGCGGGCACGTCTATAACCCGCTGAAGGGAGAACCCCTCGAAGGAGTCGCACCGGGAACTGAATTTTCGGCGCTCCCCGACGACTGGCACTGCCCGGTCTGCAACGCGAGCAAGGACAAGTTTATCGCCGGGTGACCCGATGGCCGTGCGCGAAGTCGTCCCCGGGATCGCGGCGGTGGGGGCGCAGGACTGGGACCGGAAGGTTTTCGATGCCCTGGTCCCCCTCCCCGACGGGACAAGTTATAACTGTTACCTGGTGAAGGGGAGCGAGAAGACGGCGTTGATCGAGACGGTCGACCCGACGAAAGAGTACGAGTTGATCTACAACCTGGTCAGGGCGGAGGTCGAAGGGATAGACTACGTAGTGGCCAACCACGCGGAGCAGGACCACACCGGGAGCCTCCCCATGATCATGGAACTCTTCCCCCGGGCAAAGGTTCTCTGCACGGAGAAATGCAGGGACCTCCTGGTCCGGCTCCTGGAGATCGACCCCGACCGGGTGCAGGTGGTGGGGGACAAGGAGACGATATCCCTCGGGGGGAAGACCCTCGAGTTCATCGTCGCGCCCTGGGTCCACTGGCCCGAGACCATGCTCACCTACGTCCGGGAAGACCGGCTCCTCTTCACCTGCGACCTCTTCGGCGCCCACTACGCGACGAGCGACCTCTTCGCGGGGGACGACCCGGACCTCTACCCGGCCGCCAAGCGCTACTACGCCGAGATCATGATGCCGTTTCGGAAGAGCATCGCCGGGCACATGGAGAAACTCGCCGGGTACGATATCGCCATCGTCGCGCCGAGCCACGGCCCGCTCTACCGGCCGCCGGACCGGATCTTCGACGCGTACCGGGACTGGATCTCGGACGACGTGAAGAACGAGGTGGTCATCCCCTTCGTGAGCATGCACGGGAGCACGCGCAAAATGGTGGATTTCCTCACCGACGCCCTGATCCGGCGGGGCATACGCGTAAAACCGCTCAACCTCGAAACGACGGACAACGGGGCGCTCGGCATGGCGCTGGTGGACGCGGCGACCGTGGTCATCGCCTGCCCGACCGTCCTCTTCGGTCCCCACCCCAAGGCGGTCACCGCCGCCTACCTGGTCAACATCCTCCGCCCGAAGACACGGTTCATGAGCATCATCGGCTCCTACGGGTGGGGCGGCCAGGCGGTGGAGACGATCGAGGGGCTCCTCACCCATGTCAAGCCCGAGATAATCGAGCCGGTGTACATCCAGGGGGTCCCCGACGTCCCGGCACAGAAACGGCTCGACGACCTTGCCGAGGCCATCCTCGGGAAGCACCGGGCCGCAGGGCTCGTGCAATAAACCCTCACTTTCTTTTGGATCCGGTCCTTTGCCGTGGAAGGGCCCTGCGTACTTCCGGAAAAGGAATTACGGCACCGCAGGGCTCATGAGCAAGATTCCGGTCCTTTGCCGTGGAAGGGCCCGGAACACTTCCGGAAAAGGAATTACGGCACCGCAGGGCTCATGAGCAAGATTCCGGTCCTTTGCCGTGGAAGGGCCCGGAACACTTCAGGAAAATGAATTGCGGCACTGCAGGTCTTATGAGCCAGGTCCCCGGACTCCTCCCTTTCCCCGGGGCCCGGTGCACTTCTGGAAAAGCAATTATATACCGCAGGGGATATGGCATATCAGACAACACCCAAGGTGCCTCCCATGATCCGTGTCCTCCTTATCGACGACGAACCCGACCTGCTTGTCATGGTAAAACTGTTTCTTGAACAGGACGGGGACCTGGAAGTGACCACCGCGGAGTCCGCACAGGAAGGGCTCCGGTTCCTCGCGGCCTCCCGGTTCGATGCGATCGTGTGTGACTACATGATGCCCGGGATGAACGGGATCGAACTGTTAAAGACGCTCCGGGGGATGGACCTGACCATCCCGATCATCATCTTTACCGGGAAGGGAAACGAGGAGGTAGTGATCGAGGCGCTCAACAACGGCGCCGATTTCTACCTCCAGAAAGGGAGCGACCCCCGGGAGAAGATGCAGCAGCTCCAGCAGATGATCCGGGATGCGGTGGTGAAGCGGCAGACCACCAGCCTGATCGTGGAGAGCGAGAAGAAATACCGGGCCCTCGTGCAGTACGCCCCCATCGGGATCCTCGCCACGGACGCGGGGGGGAACGTAGTGGACTCAAACCCGCTCCTCATGTCCATCCTCGGCACGGATACGGAGGAGGACGTAAAAAAGATCAATGTGCTCACCTACCCGCCCATGGTGAAGTCGGGGATATTAGTCGACTTCGAGCACTGCCTCCAGTCCGGGGAGGGAGGGACGTTCGAACATTACTACGTGAACGAGAAGGGGAAGAAAATCTTCCTCCGCTACCGGATACGGCCCCTCTATGCCGGGAAGAAGAAGATCAGCGGGATCCTCGCCGCACTCGAAGACTTCACCGAGTGGAAGTCCATGGAGGAGGCACTCAAGCAGGCGAACAAGAAATTAAGCCTGCTCTCCAGCGTGACCCGGCACGACATCAATAATCAGCTCACCATCCTCCTCGGGAACCTGGAGCTGATGAAGCACGACCGGATGGACGAGAGCATGCGGGAGTTCATCGAGAAGGAAGAAGTCGCGGCAGAGCGGATCAAGAACCAGATCCGGTTCAACAAGGACTACCAGGACATCGGGGTGCACTCCCCCCAGTGGCAGAACCTCTCCTCTACCCTGAACAAGGCCCTCATGACCCTCAACCTGGGAAAGATCCGGCTCTCACTCGACCTCCCGGAGATCGAGATCTATGCCAACCCTCTCCTCGAGAAAGTCTTCTTCAACCTCTTCAACAACTCGATCAGGACCGAAGGGGTCCGGACGATCGCGCTCTCGGCGCGGAAGGAGGGACGGGCATGGGTCCTGATCTACCAGGACGACGGCCCCGGCGTGGAGAAAGACGAAAAAGAGCTGATCTTCGAGCGGGAGTACGGGAAGGTCGCCGGGTACGGACTCTTCGTCTCCCGGGAGATCCTCTCCATCACCGATATCAGCATCAGGGAGACCGGCGAGCCGGGCGAGGGCGTCAGGTTCGAGCTCTGGGTCCCCGAGCACCGGTACAGGGTCGCCGGAAAACCCGGAATGAAATGAGCGGCCGGGCGGACAACCGGCCGGATGTACAACCCGTTACGGAATTTCCATGAAAGAATCCCCGCATTTTCACGATCTCATCGCCGCGTCACCCTCGGTCTTCACCCTCGGGGTCGCGGGCGACAGCGGGTCGGGAAAGACCACCTTCACCCAGGCGATCCGCACTATCTTCGGGGAGGACCTGGTATCGACCATTACCCTCGACGACTACCACCTCTACGACCGGGAGGAGCGGAAGCGGAGGGACATCACCCCGCTCGATCCCGCGGCGAACGACCTCCGGGGGCTCGAGGAGGACCTTTCCCTCCTGAAACAGGGGAAAACCGTCCTAAAGACGGTCTACAACCACGACCGGGGGACGATCCAGGGGCCGGTCCCTTTCACCCCGTCCCGGATCCTGATCCTCGAGGGCCTCCACCCGCTCTACACCCCCCGGCTCCGCGAACTCCTCGACTTCTCCCTCTACGTCGACCCCGCCACGGAGGTGAAGCGGGAATGGAAGATCAAGCGCGATATGCAGAAACGGGGATACGACCGGGGCGAGGTGGAGAAGGAGATCGCCCGTCGTGCCGAGGACTATGACGCCTTCATCGCCCCCCAGAAGTCGTACGCCGATGCGCTGGTGGAGATCGGGTTCTCCCGGTTCGGGCGGGACCTCGGCTGGCTTCGGGACGTGTACCGGGTCTCGCTCTCCCTCGCCCGGAACGAGCTCGCCGGCGACGATGCGGATCTTCGGATCGACCTCGGCAGGCTCTTCTCCCTCCCGGACGGGAACTTCCTCTTCGAGTACCGGAAGAGGGAACTGTTCGGGAGGAAGGTGGCCACCCTCACCTTCGATGGCGAACCGGGAAAGGAGGTGATCTCCGGCCTCGAAGGCTGCGTCGCACGGCAGACCGGCGTGTATCCCCCAGGCCTCGTCCATCCCGACGATACGGTGAACGCCACCGCGTGCATCCGCATTATCCTCGCGATCCGGATCATATCCCGCTGGCTGGAGATCCGGGACCCGGATCGCCCGTTCCGGGTCTCCTGCGGAGAAGATTAGCTCCCCGACAGCTCCCCGGGTTGAGTTCAGGACTTTCACAATGCAGGGGGAGTATTTAAGTGGTCAACCTGAAGACGATCCGGTGATGAGTGAACAGATCGAGATGGTCTGCGGGTACTCGTGCAGCGATTGCGAGCATCTGGGACGCGAATGTGCCGGGTGTGAAAAGACCCGCGGAAAACCGTTCTGGACGGCGTATGTCGGGGCGGACCTGTGTCCGGTCTATGACTGCTGCGTCAACCTTCGCGGGCTTTCGCACTGCGGGAAATGTCCCGATCTGGTTTGCGAACGATTCACCCGTTTCAGGGACCCCGGGATGAGCGAGGAGGTCCTCGAGAAGACGCTCGCCCGGATGAAAAGAGAACTGAAAAACCGAAAATGACGATGCCGCGGCTGCCCTTTCCGCTCCGGCCGGCCGGAGGATCGAAGGAATCCCTTACGCTTCCCGGATGGATCATCCGGGAACTACCCAGGTGAATGACTCGTCCTGATCCACGAGGATCGGGCTGGCCGGTACGGATCATCCGGGAACTCCCCGGGCGAATGCCTTTGTCCTGATCCACGCGGGTCGGGCTGTCCGGCACCGAAAGAAAAAATCGCTCCCTCCGGTAAGATTCATCCCTGAAGGAGGGGGGATCCCGGCTCCCCGCTTCGAAAAGCATTTTGTGGATATCCCTCCATCTGTGTACAGATGGGCAGGATCCAGTATTTTTCCACGGTTTTCGGAGAGCTGGGCGGCATGCTGCTCTTCGTCTCCCCCCTCACCCTGGTACCCCTCGCGGTAGCCCTGATATTCCAGGAGTGGCAGATGATCCTGCCGATGGCCACCGTCCCCGCCCTCTTCTTTGTCCTCGGCATCCTGCTCAACCATATCCCCCGTCTGGGAAGGGAGATCCGTCTCTCATCTGCCTATAGCTCGGTTGCCCTTGTCTGGCTCGCCTTCGCCCTCGTCAGCTGCATCCCGTTCATCCTGTATAGCGGGATGACCTTCACCGACGCGTTCTTCGAGGCGATGGCAGGGTGGACCGGGACCGGGTTCACCCTTCTCTCCGCTCCCCAGGACCTCCCCCGGAGCCTCGCATTCTGGCGGGTGTACATGCAGTGGATCGGGGGGTTCGGGGTGATCGCGCTCACTATCACCGTGGCGAACCGCTCCGCACTCTTCCAGCCCTCGTATTTCCGGTCGGACTCCCGGAGCGAGCGTATCCTCCCCAACGTGATCTCCACCGGGAGGCAGATCTGGGCGAGTTACATCGTTCTTACCCTGCTCGCCATCGGCCTGGTCCTCATGGCGAGGATCCCGCTGTGGGACGCGATCAACCTGGGGCTTTCCGGGATCTCCACCGGGGGGTTCATCCCCCACCCCGGCGGGATCCTCTACTACCACAGCGCCCTTCTCGAGGCGCTCTTAATTCCGGTGATGGTGATAGGCTCAACCCCGTTCCTCATCTGGTACACCATGTACCGCAAGCGGAAGATCTCCCTCTTCTCGGACGAACAGGTGAAACTCCTTCTCACCTTCATCATCTTCGGGGCCCTGATCGTGATCGGCGACCTCTATTTCCTGGAGCACTACACGGTCTCCGAGGCGATCCGCCAGGGGTTGTTCATGACCACTGCCGCGGTGAGCACCACCGGGTTCCAGAACGGGAACATCCATCTCTACGCGAGCGTCACGGTGATCTTCCTCACCATGCTGGTCTTCATCGGCGGGTCGTCGGGCAGTACCGCCGGCGGGGTGAAACTCTCCCGCATCGCGCTCGGATACCGGGGAATCATCTGGTGGTTCCGTCGGGCGTTCGTCCGGGGGAAGGTGCTCGTGCCGTTCAAGTTCGGGGGGCACACCATCTCCAACAAGGTCGCGGAACCCGAACTCGCGAAGAACATGCTGGTCATCATCCTCGCGGTGCTGACGGTCGTCGTGGCGACCCTGATCATCCTCCAGTTCCACCTGATCTCCATCGGGGTGACCGGACTGGTCTTCGATATCGTCTCGGCCTTCTCCTCGTGCGGGCTCTCTGCCGGATACGTCTCCCCCACCATGCCGTTCGTCTCGAAATGGGTCTTTATCATCGTGATGTGGATCGGCCGGCTGGAAGTGATCCCCGTGATCGTGATGCTGATGGCCCTGTTCCGTGGTACGGACTGAAAATCGGGTCAAAATCAGGCTAACGCAAGTGTACTTTTTTTAACATCAGAATATCTAATAAACGAACGACGCCAAGTAGTACCCAATGAAGCAGATAGCCCTCTACGGGAAGGGAGGGATTGGAAAATCGACGACATCTGCAAATCTTTCAGCCGCGCTCTCGGACCGGGGCCTGGATATCCTGCAGATCGGGTGCGACCCGAAACGTGACAGCACCCGGATGCTGATGAGGGGCCGGCTGATCCCTACCGTGATGGACCTGGTCAGGGAACGGGGCGACCGCTCCCTCACCCTGGACGACGTGGTCTTCGAGGGCTACCGGGGCGTCCGTTGCGTGGAAGCGGGCGGGCCCGAACCCGGCGTCGGGTGTGCCGGGAGGGGGATCATCGCCACGTTCCAGATCCTGGAGCGGCTCGGGGCGCTCCACGGGGACGTGGTGGTGTACGACGTGCTCGGGGACGTGGTGTGCGGGGGATTCGCCATGCCCATGCGGGAGGGCTATGCCGAGGAGGTCTACCTGGTCACTTCGGGGGAGCTGATGTCCCTCTACGCGGCGAACAACATCTGCAAGGCCATAAAACGGCTCTCGTCGCGTGCGAAGAGCAAGACGCGCCTCGCGGGCGTGATCTGCAACGCGAAGAACCTTCCCCGGGAGGACGAGCTCGTGGCCCGCTTCGCCGAGCAGATCGGGAGCACCATGGTACAGTTCATCCCCCGGGACCCGGTGGTCCAGCTCGCGGAACTGAACAAGATGACCGTGATCGAATACGCCCCCGAATCCTCGCAGGCGGGCGCCTACCGGGACCTTGCAGGAAAAGTCCTGGAGAACACCCGGCTCGACGTCCCCGAGCCGCTCGAGATCGAGGAACTGGAATCCCTCGCATATGAGTTCATCGCGATCTGAAGGATGCACCCTCACCGGGGCCCTCTCGATCACCACGGCGGTCCGTGACGCGGTCAGCATAATTCACGGGCCCCGGGGCTGCGCCCACCACAATTTTTCGCTCTTCCATACGGTCGCCGTGGACCGGGGAAGACCTCCGCCCCGGATTCTCTCGTCCATGGTCACCGAGAAGGACGTGGTCTTCGGGGGGGAAGAAGCCCTCGAGCGGGCGCTTCACCGGGCCGTGCAGATGGACCCGGCGTGCATCTTCGTGCTCACCAGCTGTGTCGCCGATACCATCGGGGACGACACCGCCATGGTCTGCAGGGAGGACCGGCCCGTCCCGGTGGTCCACATCCCCACCTCCGGGTTCCTCGGCGGGGGGTTCCACGACGGGGAGAGGAATGCCCTGATCGCCCTCGCGACCATGGAAGACCATGGCCGGCCGGCCCGGGAAGGACCCGGGGGAATCACCCTTGTGGGGGAGAAGAACCTGGAGTACGAGGTGGACCAGAACTATGCCGAGATTGTCAGGCTGCTCTCGCTCCTCGGGGTGGAGGTCCGGCTCCGGTTCGTCCGGGAGATCGATTCCCGGGAGGTCGGGCTCCTCGGGAGGGGGTCATTAAACATCCTCCGGGAGACGGGGCTCACCCCCGTCGGGGAGGCCCTTGAGGTCCGGTTCGGGACCCCGTTTATCTCTTCATTTCCCCTTGGTCTCGAAGGGACGCTCGTCTTTTTAAGTCAGGTTGCGGAGTCAGAGGGGAAAACGGCAGACCCGGCGTTGGAGAAGGAAAAAAGACGCCAGCGGGCTCTCGTCGAGGAGTTCGGGGACATCAGAGGCAGGTCGGTGAGGCTCGAGGGAGTGACGGATCCCGGAGAGCAGGAGGCCGTCCGCGAGCTCGCGGAACTGTTCGACCTCTCGGTCGACGAGCGGGGAGCCTCCCTCCCCCTCCCGTCCCCGTTCCCTGCGGGCACTTCCGGGGTCCGACGGGTGCTCCACCGGTGGAGGGCGAGGACCCGTGCATGAAGGGGAGAACCCGCTCTGGCCCTGCGCTATGGCGGGTGCGGTCGCGTGCCTCTCCGGGTTCTCGGGGCTCGGGGTGATCATCCACGGGTCGAGCGGGTGTTACTTCTACCCGGCGACCGTGCTCCGGACCGACCTCTCCTCCACCTTTCTCGTGGAGGAGGACGTAGTCTTCGGGGCCGAGGAACGGGTCAGGGAAACGGTGGAGCGGCTGCTTCCCCGGTTCGACCGGCTCGCGGTGGTGACCACCTGCGCGACCGCCCTGACCGGAGACGATATCCACCGCATCACCGGGAGGGACGATATCCTGGTGGTGGACAGCCCGGGGTTCATGGGGGAGTTCGAACAGGGCTTCTCCGCGGCACTCGAGGCACTGCCCCTCCGGAGCGACCCGGAGCACTCCGGGGTAACCCTCGCAGGGATCAGCGCCGCGGATCCTTTCGGAAGGGGGAATGAACTTGAGATCAGGAGGCTCTGTTCCCTCGCAGGGATCCGGGTGGGAGCGGTGCTCTGCCGGGACAGGTTCTCCTCCCTCTCCCGCCTTCCCCCGGCAACGCTCTCCGCGAATCCCGACATCGCCGGACGGTTCGGCGAGGAGATCGGGTCGATGCTTGGGTTCCCCGCGATACGGGGGAGCCTTCCCGGGCTCTCCCTCCGGTTCCCTGACGCCGATACCGGTGTCCTCGAGGAAGAACTCCGGGAGGCCGAGGAACGGGTGGTCCGGGCGTGCGACAAGTACCTCCGCCGGTACGACCCTCCCTCCGTCGCGATATTTGCCCAGGCGGGCTATGCGGGATTCGCCGCGGATATGCTCTCAACGTACCTCGACGCCGGGATCACCGGGATCTTCTCCCGGAACCCGCCTGGAAACGGGGCATTGACTCAGACCGGGAAACCTCCCGGAACGCCGCCAGGAAGTCCGCCCGGTTCAACCACCGGTGACCGCGGGATCCGGCAGGTCCTGGATCTGGGGGTCGAGGAGGAGATCCTCCGGGCGGACCCTCCCGACCTTATCGCAGGGTCTTCGTTCGAACAGTCGCTCATGCCGGGCACCCCGTTCGTAGGGATAACCCCTCCGCTCCGGGGCAGGGTCAGGCTCAGGGCCACTCCCCTTGCGGGGACCGAAGGGGCGCTGTCCTTCATGGAAGACGCCATTAATGCCTGTATCGACGAAAAGAAACGGGTATAGGCGTTACTCTCCGACCGGTCGGACCTTCTTTTCACTTTCACCCTGCGCATATCGAGCCTTTATATGCATTTTCCGCCAGATGTTGGATTGTCACAAGGAGACGGTGGAAATGAAACGAGCAGGATATCTGCAGCGAAACGGCCTGACGGTCCTCGATGAAGAGGGTATCCCCCGTGAGATCGTGGAGCTCCGGATCCATGGCGCGACCCTGGGGATGCGTCTCGCCGGGCTGCACGATCTCCTTTCGGGCGGATTTTCTGCGAGTGTCGAGCGAATCAGGCAGAACTGGATGCAGTATCTCGACGGGACTGCAGGGAATGCGAGTATCTCCAGGTCCGGCCGGGCGCTGAACATCGAGCTGGTGAACGGGGACCGGTTCACCCTCTCGCTCGATTCGCTCCGGGCCGTGCTCAGCCGCGACGAACGGTTCGCGCCGATCGCGGAGCTCCCGCCCCGGGCGAGCCAGAACATCCCCCGCGATCACACCATCACCGAATACTCCGGGCTCTTCTCCCCCCGCTACCAGGTCAGGCGGGCCGGGGGAGAGATGGCCGCATAAATCAGGTACTTCGTACAATTAGACCGTGTGAAGCGGTGGGGACAGAAGAAAAAAATCCCCCTTTTTAATTTCGGATTTCAACCGCGCACTTTTTTTTAAATTGCCGGTAATTTAAGGAAGTAAAATTGATATCCCGCCTTGCCAAGTGTTGATGGCGAAAGTGATGCCAAATGCCGATACTCTATCTCTATATCCTTGATACGCTTTCCGACTGGGAAACCGGCCATGCCCTTGGCGAACTCCATTCCGGAAGGTATCTCAAAGACCCGTCGCTGAAGTACGATGTTGTCCTGTGCGGAAAATCCCTGGATACGATAACGACGATGGGCGGACTGAAGTTGACACCGGATATCACCATTGAGAATATCAGGGCAAAAAAAGGAGATCTCCTGATCCTGCCCGGCGCAGACACCTGGCTTGATCCCGCCCATGCGCCGATTATCAGTAAGGTAGCCACGCTCCTGGAGCAGGAGATGGTTGTTGCAGCAATCTGCGGGGCTACCCTCGGCCTGGCCAATGCCGGGCTGCTTGACAACCGGCCCCACACCAGCAATGATCCCGGAGCGCTCAAAATGTTCTGCCCCGGATACAAAGGAGCGCAATTTTACCGGACAGAGCCTGCAGTGACAGACGGGAACCTTATCACGGGAAGCGGGCTTGCACCGGTTGAATTTGCCTACAGCATATTCAGGAAACTGGATGTCATGAATCCCGCAACCCTCGACGCATGGTACGGGCTCTTTACGTTAAGGAAACCGGAATTTTTCTATGCCCTCATGGCATCCCTGCCTTCTCAATAACAAAAATAAAATTCCGGCTCTGTTGATAGCCTGATCGGATGGACGTGGGATGGTGATGGGGCCACGGGTGCCCGGGGTCTGTCGACCCCTGCCCCGTGGAGAATGACGGTTTCAGGGCATCTCATAAGATCGAAACCATAGTCACCCTCGCATTTCCCCTGAGCGCGTTGGGAGAAGGATTTCACCAGAGCAAAAAAATTATTTTTTCACTGCCGAGGCTACGAAATCCCCGACCTCCGAGGTGGAGAGCGACCCGCCCATGTCGCGGGTGACCTTCTTCTCCGCGATGGCCCGCTCTATGGCCGATACGATCGCTGCCCCCGCTGCCGGTTCCCCGATGTGCTCGAGCATCATGGCGCCGGCCCATATGGTGGCGAAGGGGTTCGCCACTCCCATTCCCTTGTATTTCGGGGCAGAACCGTGGATAGGTTCGAACATGGAGGTCCCGGACGGGTTGATGTTCCCGCCGGGGGCGAGCCCCATACCCCCCTGGATCATGGCCCCGAGGTCGGTGATGATATCCCCGAACATGTTCGGGGTGACCACCACGTCGAACCACTCCGGGTTCTTTACGAACCACATGGTAACGGCATCGACGAAATTGAACTCGGTCTGGATCCCGGGATATTCCGACGCAACTCCTGTAAATACATCCCTCCACAGGCCGTAGACCTCCGAGAGTACATTGGCTTTATCCACCGAGGTCACTTTCTTCCTCCGCTTCCCGGCCAGGTCGAAGGAGTATTTGATCGCCCTCCTCGCGCCTTCCCGGGTGATGACCCCGATCTGGTAGGCGATCTCCTCGGCATCGCTCTCTACGTCGAGCCCGAACCGCACCTGGTACATCTCCCGGAAAACGTCCAGGGTCTTCTTCTCGTGTCCCGTGAACCGGGAGCCGATACCCACGTAGAAGTCCTCGGTGTTCTCACGAACCACCACGAAATCGATATCATCGGGACTTTTCCCGGCGAGAGGGGTGGATACTCCATGGAGCAGCCGGATAGGCCGCAGGTTGA
The DNA here is from genome assembly GCF_017873855.1 of Methanolinea mesophila. Classification (NCBI taxonomy): domain Archaea; kingdom Methanobacteriati; phylum Methanobacteriota; class Methanomicrobia; order Methanomicrobiales; family Methanoregulaceae; genus Methanolinea; species Methanolinea mesophila. Next base: position 208,323 of record NZ_JAGGKR010000001.1, on the reverse strand, counting down.
TGTACTGGTCGAAATGGAACCGGAGCCGGAGCAGGATCCCCTTCTCCAGGATCCCCGGCTTTACCCGGTCGTCGCCTATCGCACCGAAATAGATCGCCCTGAATTTTGCCAGCTCGGAAAGGTCCTCCTCGGTGAGAACGTCCCCGGTGGAGAGATACCTCTCGGCGCCGATATCGAAGTCCTCCCACGCAACCCCGAAGCCGTAGGCATCCCCCGCGGCCTCCACCACCTTCTTTCCTTCGGTGATGATCTCGGGGCCGATGCCGTCCCCGCCTATCGACGCGATCCTGTACATGTCTCCACCTCGGTTAAGTCCTTCGCGTAGTCAACCAGCCCTCCGGCATTGACGATCTGCTGGAGGAAGTCGGGGACGGGCTCGATGCGATACCTCGCCCCCTCCGATTCGACGAATCCCTTTTCGATATCGACCGAGATCTCCGCACCGTCCCGGATCCTGTCGGCGTCCTCGCATACCAGGGGGAGCAGCCCCACATTGATGGCGTTCCGGTAGAATATGCGGGCGAACGTGCGGGCGATGACGAACCGGACGCCGGCCCCGGAGAGTGCATGAGGGGCGTGCTCCCTTGAGGAGCCGCACCCGAAGTTACGCCCGGCCACGATCACGTCTCCCGGCCGGACGGACTTCGCGAATTCATGCCTGATCCCCTCGAACGCGTGGGAGGCGAGCTCCTTCGGGTCGTAGATGGTCAGGAACCTCCCGGGGATGATCGCATCGGTATCGATGTTGTCCCCGAATTTCCATGCCCTCATGACCGCACCTCCCTCGGGTCGGTGATCTCGCCATAGATGGCACTTGCCGCGGCGGTAGCCGGAGAGCAGAGGTATACCTTCCCCTCCGCACTCCCCTGCCTGCCCTTGAAGTTCCTGTTCGAGGTGGAGAGCGAGACCTCTCCGGGCCCGATCAGCCCGATCGCACCCCCCATGCAGGGGCCGCAGCAGGGAGCTTCTACGAGGGCTCCCGCTTCCACGAACCGCTCGATCAACCCGGCCCTGAGTGCCTTCAGGTACTCGTCCCGCGATGCCGGGATGATCAGGACCCGGACCTCGTCCGAGAACCTGTGGGTCCCGAGCACCTCTGCGGCCTCCGCGAGGTCCTCGAAACGCCCGTTCGTGCAGGAGCCGATGAAGACCTGGTCGACGTGTGTCCCGGCCACCTCCTTCACGTCCACTCCCTGGTCGACATTGTGGGGGACCGCCACCTGCGGGGCAAGCCTGCTCACGTCGTAGTCCCGGACCCCGGAATACTTCGCATCCGGGTCGCTTTCCAGCGGGAACGGGGCGACGTCGCTTCTTTCCTTAAAGTACGCCCAGGTCGTCTCGTCCGGGGCCACAATCCCGGCCTTTCCTCCCATCTCGATGGCCATGTTGCAGCAGGTCATCCTGCCCGCCATGTCCATGTCGCGGATCGTCGGGCCCGCGAACTCCACCGCCTGGTAGGTCGCCCCGTCGGCCCCGATATCGTGGACGATGGAGAGTATCAGGTCTTTTGCCCCAACCCGGGGCTGGAACGTGCCCTTCACCCGGGCCAGGATCGTCTGAGGCACCCGGAAGTAGAGGGCCCCGAACTTCAGGACAAATCCCATGTCCGTGGACCCGATCCCGGTCGCGAACGCTCCTCCGGCACCGTACATGCAGGTATGGGAGTCGGCACCCACCACGATCTTACCCGGGGTGGCAAGACCCTTCTCCATAACCACCTGGTGGCAGACCCCTTCCCGAAGATCATAGTTGTGAATATCCTGCTCCTTTGCAAACTGCCGCATGTATGCATGATTCTCGGCTGCAGGGATCGAATCCGCCGGGACCTGGTGGTCGAAAAGGATGATGACACCCTTCTTGTCAAAGACCCTGCCGCCGTTCATCTCACGGAACTTCTGGATGGCCAGGGGGCCGGTGATGTCATGGATCATCGCCGCATCTATCGGCGCCATGACAACCTCCCCTGCCTCCACGTCCCTTCCGCAACGGGAAGAGAATATCTTCTCAACTATGGTCTTGCCCATAAAATTCACATATTCATGGTCTTTCCAGACTATTCTACTTTTGCCAGGCCGGGAGGTTTCATGGGTGAGCGGGAGGGCGGGTCTTCCAGATAATTGCGAATATTTTCGCATTTTAAGAAAAGTTTTTGAATATTTGTGTGCTACTATGCCGTATGAGTTATTTAACGCGAAAAATAACGCTCATGGCGGCGGTGATCATGGTGCTCTGCGCACTCTGCTTCGCACCCGTCACGGCACAGACCGGGGTCTCGCCCGATGTGAAGACCATCTCCACCTCTGCAACGGGAGAAGTGCTTGCAACGCCTGACCGTGCCGACGTGTATCTCGGGGTCCAGACCGAGAACGCCGACGTGATGACCGCACAGCAGGAGAACGCACAGATCATGAACAAGGTGGTGGATGCCATCCTCGCGACCGGAGTCCCGAAGGAGAACATCCAGACCACGGGATATTCGGTCTACCCTGTGTATGACCAGAGCTCGAACCTCTTCGGCCAGAAGGTGAAGTATTACCAGGTCACCAACACCGTGCAGGTCACGCTGACCGATGTAGGCATGACCGGTGCGGTGATCGATGCCGCGATCGCAGCCGGTGCGAACCAGGTGCAGAACATCGCGTTCAGTCTGAGCCCCGAAAAGGAGCAATCGCTCCGTAACGAGGTCCTTACCGAGGCGGTCACACGCACCCGGGCCGACGCGGACGCAGTCGCGGCAGCCCTCGGGGTGACTATCATCGGGGTGCAGGACGCCACCGTGGGATCCTATTACCCGCCGGTGATGTACCGCTCGGTAAATGCGGGTGCGGCGGACATGTCCGCGGCGGTCCCGACCCCCGTCGAACCGGGCCAGGTCACGGTAAGTGCTACGGTGTCGGTAAACTATCTCATAAATTAATCTTTTTTGATCACCAGTGGGCCGTCGCGTTATTCACGAAGCGTGACCGGCTACGCCGTGAGATTTCACCCCACCTCGAGCGTCCTCCATGACCGGCCTCCCGGAATAACCCCGCATGTATCCTGGAACCTGGTTCCGGAACTAAAAAAGTTTCATATTCCGGAAAAGACACCTATCGCTACGGGACGCAACAATCGACCTACCAATGCTACCGATGTGACACCTGTCGGGGGCCGGCATCTGATGACCTGGTAAAGTTCTGTATCCTTTGGCCACAGTCGGAAACAGGCCGGAATCGTAACGATAATATCCATTCGGCACATCCTGTGGCCGAAACCAATACATTTAATGGGAGATCGGGAATATATTATGCAGGATTTATAAATGGATCGTAGTATCGGATTTAAAGAACGAAGATATATCGAAGAATTACGTATACTCACCAAATCCACCGCCCTTGATTGTATCATCGACGACAGGTTCGAACGCGTCATCTATATCGTGAAACAGGGTGATATGGGGCTTGCAATCGGGAAGAAAGGAGAAAATATTAAAAGACTCCAGAATGTCCTCGGAAAGCGGGTGGAGATGGTGGAATACTCCGAAGACCGCGATGAGTTCGTCACGAATATCTTCAAGCCGGCAGAGGTGGAGCGGGTGGAGCATGACCCGGCGAGCGGTCACCTGAACGTGTATGTCAGGCGAAAGAGCGACCTCGGGATCGCCATCGGGAAAGGCGGCTGCAATATCGAGAAGGCGCGGCTCCTCACCAGGAGGTTTTTCAACCTGGAGATCGGTGAGGTACTCCTCACGGAGGCGGCGGAATGAGCCCGTGCGACCAGCTCGGGGAACTATGGGCGGTCATCGACGACCGGTACAATAACCCAAGTCCCGGGTCCTACGTGTCCGGCCTCGCGACTCATGCAAAGGGGATCGACAAGGCGCTCGAGAAGGTCGGCGAAGAGGCGACCGAGTTCATCATCGCGGTGAAGAACGGGGAAAGGGCGAGGATCGTCGAAGAGGCGGCGGACCTGCAGTTCCACCTCATGGTCGCGCTCCGGGGCGCCGGCGTGGAGTTCGACGAAGTCCTCGACGAGCTTGCGGCCCGGAAGAAATAATTCTGCCTGGCATGTTCAGGAAATCCACAGACCGTATAATTAACCCGAGAAATACGAATTGAGATCGACTAACCGGGGAAGCTCGTCGAAGGGGACCGAGGACGATTCCACCACCCCGGGGTCGATGAGGATCTCGGCATCGCACCGGACGGAGAGCGCGATCCCGTCGCTTGGCCGGCAGTCCATGGTCGCCTCGACCGAGTCCCGGTCAAGCAGCATGGTGGCATAATATACCCCCTCCTCAAGGGAATCGATCTTCAGGGAGAGGAGCCGGATATTGAATTTTTTGAAAAACTCCACGAAAAGGTCGTGGGTGAGCGGCCTCGGGGAGAGTTCGTTGTTCAGGGCGTTATTGATGGAGATTGCCTCCCAGAGCCCGATATAGATGGGGAGGAACCTGTTCTCCCCCGTATTCAGGATCACCGCGGGTGATGCCCCCGCGGCTCCCACCGCCACATACACTCCCTTGACCGTGCACCTGACCGGATCCATTGACAGGATGTAGAACTCCGGACATAATAGGTTTAATCTCGTGTTTATGCGACTATGCACCACGATAGCATGTGGCACAGCCTCCCGATGAGTTCATCAAATGAACATGAAAAAAACCAGGAAGCACTGGTGAGCATGCCCCACTCCCTCGCCCTTTCCTCGCACCGGGGACAGGCGAGTGTCCCCTCCGCTCGTCACCCTCCGGGCCGGGCTCCTCCTCTCCCAAGGGAGAGGCAGTGAACGGGATGTGGTTCCTTGACCCGCTAGAAGTCGCTTGTCCTGACAATCCAGGCATATCCCGTGTGGGGTCGCCGCAATAGCGGGGGAAGCCCCGGGAGCGCCTGAAAATCACACCGTGAAGAGGTCCCGTTCGCCGGTAATCCTGAACAGCCCGGTCCGGACCCCGCAGTCCAGCCACCCGTGACCGTAACTGAAGCACGCGAGGGCGGCGTCCATTTGGCCCATCCGGATATACTCCCCACCCCATGCGAGGAATACCCGCCCGACAGTCAGGACCCGGTCCGCTGCCTCGCACGGGACCGTCTCCCGCTCGGCGGCAGGTTCCAGGCCGGTGCAGGCTCCGGAGAGCAGCCGCTGGTAACGAAACGTCTTTTCGTCGAGTTTTTCCTTTTCCTCCGGTCCGATCCCCGAAGGACCCGGCGGCCACTCCCGGCGGGCTCCGGAGGTGGATACGATTCCCAGGCATTCCCCGCAGTCAAGCCAGGCGAGCGCGTACCAGCAGGCCGCGAACTCGTTCACCAGGTCGGAATCGCGGGAAAACGTTGCGGCATCCCTGCAATATGCCCGGGCCATTCCAAGGATCTCTTCTCCTTCCCGGTGGAAGATGCTCCCCTCCGGTGCGTGGAGTGCATTGCTTCCCGAAAGCCGGGCTCTGAGCTCGTCGCAGGGTGAAGGGACCGTCATAGGCCCGCAAAGGCCTCCAGGTACTCCTGCTCCACCACGTGGAGCCGGGCCGGTACCACCAGGATGTGGAGCGGGGGGCCGAGGTCGATATTCCGCATCTTCTCCCCGCTCCCGGCCGCTACCACCGGGTGGTCGGAGCCCGCCCGGGCGACCCCCACGTAGAGCGGGATGGGGAACCCCTTGATCTCCGCGAGCTCCTCCATGAGTCCGACCGCCTGGGAGACCGTCATGTAACGGTCTTTCTGGATATCCAGGTAGACCAGGGTATGGAGGTCGAGAGAGAGGTTCTTTGCCACCACCTCGATGGGAGTGTGGGGGAACCAGTTCTTCGCCGGGAAGGGGAGCGAGCACGACTTGCCGAACCGGTAGTTCTGCAGCCCGGTCAGCCCGCACACCGCGCTCGAGATGGAGGCGCCATGGATGATCGCGGTCCGGATACCCCGCTCGTGGGCCCGGAGCCGGAGGTCCATGTGCGTGGTGGAGACCATGGGGTCCCCTCCGGTGAGGAACACGACATCCTGCCCGGCGGCACACGCGAGGAGCCGCTCGGGGTCCTGCTCCACCTCTTCTCGGGCCAGCAGTTCCACGCGTTTTCCGTAGAACCGTTCCATCTCCTCGAGGGTGGTCCCCGCGAGCATGGAGGTATAACGCTCGATGAAGACCGCATCCGCCTGCCGGATGCATTCCAGCCCCTTCACGGAGATGTCCCGGTGATCGAACAACCCGAGTCCTACGAATGTCAGCATGGTATTTTGTCCTGTATCCTGTTCGTCATCCCGCATTCACGCCTGGCCTGTTCCCCGATCCGGTATTCAGCGAGGGTCGATTGTTCCGTAATTCGTTATCCCGCTATCAGCCCGTTCAATAGGGAAAACGGGTGATCTGGTCCACCATAGACTCGATCACGTGGCGGACCTCTGCACGCCTGAGCGCAGAGATGAAATACACCGGGGTGTCTTCCCGCAGGCCCAGGATCGACCTGATCTCTTCCTCGGTGAGGGAATGGGGGAGATCGATCTTGTTCGCCGCGACAACCATGGGGAGCCGTTCCGCATGGGCCAGCTGCATCAGCTCCTTCGCCCGTTCAAGGGTATCCTTCCGGGTGACATCGATGACCAGGACGATCCCCATCGCGTGGAGGACCAGCTGGGGGATGATGGGATCGAACCTCGGCTTCCCCGGGGTGCCGTAGATGGTGATCTCGAACCCCTTGAGGTGGAGCCACCCGAGGTCCATCGCCACCGTGGTCTGGTCGCCCTGGCCTCCACGGTCGACGGAGACGCCCCGGTCCGAGGCATTGGAGACGAAGGTGGACTTCCCCGACGACGCGGGGCCGGTGACCACAATCTTCGGGATATAGAGCCGGATCGTCCCGTCCGAGATGAGATAGGGGATCGAACGGGTGGGCACCTTCGACCATGACGTGTATTCGAGGGTGAAAAAGTTGAAGAACGGCATGGTGGTGTATCCGGACTTCAGGGTGATGATCAGGTCGAACGCGAAATCATCCGAGAACCTGGAGACGAGCTGCTGCCCCTCGAGGTTCAGGTTCTCCATCACCAGGGTCAGTTTTCCTCCGCAGCACGAGGCCCCGAAGACGTCGACGGCCGCCTCGAGCCCGAGATCCTCGTACATGAGGTCGAAGTACACGAATACGACCTCGGTCTTCTGGCGCTCGCAGACTGCCTTCAGCAGTGAATCCCACTCTCTCCTGCGATCTTCTCTCCGGGAGCACATTTTGTTTATCCGGTCACGCTCCCTGGAGTCGAGGATTACCGCGTAATCCCCGAACGAATCGATGTCGATCCCCTTCGCCTCTAGCAGGTCGCTCCGAAAGACCTCTTCCGTCGCGAGGGGGTTGACGATCACGCATCGGAGTCCCTGGGAGAGGGCGGCATTGAGCGTGCTGTACATGAACACCCTCGCATCGACCCCGGGCTCCAGGGAAAAGAGCACCCGGCTCCCCCTTGGTATCCCGCTCCCCAGCATCTCGTCGATCCCGGTTATTCCAGTCCTGATCATGGTCCCACCATCAGTTCATCATGTTCGATACGGAACTTCTTCCATTCCGGGGATATCTCGGGTTTTCCCCGTATCCTGAGATATCCCCCGTCGTTCTCCTCTTTTATCTCGATGACCAGGGTCATGAGCTGCTTCATAAGTGAGATGGTCCGCTCGTCGAACGACTCGCTGTTGAGCGTGTAGATCCCGATGGCATCCATCTTTTTGATCTTGGCGTTCAGGACATGGAGGAACTGGTAGAGCACCTCGAGTTTCCTGTACATCAGGAGGGTGGAGAGCGAATTCGTGTAAAACCTCACCGGGGGAGGGAACAGCTCCCCCGACCTGTCAAGTTCACCTTTGAAGATCGATTCCGCCAGCTGGGAGAACTTGATCCCGATACCGGTGAGGTCGCTCGGGCTGGCGATGTATTTGACCCTCAGGGTATCGGTCGCATCGGGGGTCGACATCTTGGTGATGCTGTCGATCACCCCGATGTGATCGTCCGACCCTGTACGGCCCATAAGATCTTCGGTGAGTTCGAGTGAAGATTGGTCTGTCGAGAGAATAATGGTATATTCTCCGTTTCTTGGTCTTGCTAGCACAAATCCAACCCTTTCCGCACCGCTCATGGGCGGTGCGAGGATCAGGATGTTGGACCCGGGTTCAAGGCCTCCGATAGCGTCGTCTATAGGCCGTATCCCGGTCTTGTAACTATACATTTCCCACACAACATACAATTAAGAGGTTTATAAGAGCTCCTATCAAAATTCCGAGCATAAGAGTATAGAGCGACACAAGGAAGGCAATTTTCGCCCCCACCTCCCGGGAGAGCACCGCGATGGTCGAGATGCAGGGTACGAAGAGCACGCTCACGATCGCGAAGGTATAGAGTTGTCCGGCGGTGAGCACGGCGGAGAGGTCTGCGTTTCCGGCAAGGATGACCAGGGTCTCGAGGGCCATCTCTTTCCTGAGTATCCCGAATATCAGGGCGGTTACGGCGTACGCGGGGAGCCCGAGCACCGCCATCGAAAAAGGTTCGATGATCTGCTCGAAGAGATCGAACACGCCGTAATACTGGAGCAGCCCGAGGACAAGGCTCGCCGCGAGCAGGAGGGGCATGGCGATGAAGAGGAACTCCTTGATCTTGGTCCACGACTTTTTCAGGACCAGTCCCGCCCTCGGGGCCCGCAGGGGAGCCATCTCCAGGATCATCCCGAACTGCTCCCCCGGGGTGATCCGGGAGAGGAAAAAACCGGTGATGACGATCAGCACGAACACGAAGAGGTACACGCTCAGTGCCGAGAGGATACTCACGAAACTCGCCAGGATCCCGGCGATGATCACGGTCCTGGCCGAGCAGGGGATCATGGTGACCAGGAACGAGGCGATGACCCGTTCCCTCCTGCTCCCCAGGAGCCTTATGCTCATGATCGCAGGGACGTTGCACCCGAACCCGAGCACCATGGGGATGATCCCCACCCCGTGCATACCCACCCGGTGCATGCCCCGGTCGGCGAGGAAGGCCGCTCGGGTGAGGTATCCTGTGTCCTCAAGGATGGAGATGAAGATGTAAAAGGTGAAGATGAAGGGGAACGCGATACCGAGCCCTGCCTGGAGGGCGAGGATGAAGGAGAGGGCAAGCTCCTGGGCGAGGGGGGGGAGGCCGAGGGAGAGGAGCGGCTGGACGGCATAGATATTGAATGCCTCGACGATCAGCCCCTCCAGCCACGACCCGATGAAGAAGACCGTGATAAGGATGAGGATAAGGATCCCCGCGAGTACGGGAAGTCCGGGCCATGTCGTGGAGAGGATCCGGTCCGGGTCGAACCGGGGCCCCGGGGTTTTCTCCTTCTCGACCTGGCGGACCAGGCTCGCCGCACAGTGGTGGCGGTTCCCGGCGATGATCTGGTGGACCGTCATCCGGTGCCGCTGCTCTATCTCGGTCGAAAGCACCCCTGCGGACTCGAGAAGGGCCTCGTCGGTCCCCGTTCCCTGGAGGGCCATGAGGGCGCCATGCCGGTCGATCTCGTGGAGCGACTGCAGGCTCCTCACCGCGGCCTCGATATGGGTGTCGTAATGGACCTCGATATGCGGTACCTTCGCCTTCGCGAGGGCCGAAGGGATGATCTGCTCCACGTTCTTGCCCTGGATCGCGGCGGTGGGGATCACCTCGGTACCGAGCAGCGCCCCGAGCTTCACGGGATCGATTATCAGCCCTTTCTTCTCGGCCTCATCGGTCATGTTGAGCACGATAAGCGTCGGAATGCCGTATTCGGCGACCTGGATGAGCAGGTAAAGGTTCCTCTCCAGGTGTGTCGCGTCCACCACCGCGATAAGGCAATCGACCGCTGCCGACTCGAGGAACGCACGGACCATCCGCTCCTCGTCCGAATCACCGTCGAGAGAGTAGATTCCCGGAAGGTCCACCACCTGGAGGCGTTCCTTCTCGTAGCAGACGCTCCCGTATTTGATATCGACGGTGGTGCCCGGATAATTGCTGATCTCGACGCCGAGACCGGTGAGTTGCTGGAAAATGAGCGATTTTCCGACGTTGGGGTTGCCGACGAGGCCTATCTTCATGGAGACTTCTCCACCAGGACCATACCGGCGATCTCCGCGGAGAGGGCGATATCGGCGCCCTTCACCTCCACCACCACGGACCTGTTGCTGAGCCGCCGCCGGAGCACGATGTGCTCACCGGGGAGGATCCCCAGGTCCGCGAGCCGGTGGAGCCTGCCCTTCTGCATCAGGTCCCGCACGATCACCTCCGATCCCTCGTCTACGTCGAGGAGCGTGGGGAGCAGGGCACGGTTCCACCCCCGCCGGGCGCAGGGAGCGCAGTTCCCCGGCGGGCACCCCGAGATGAGATTTTTTAATTTGAGCACCGCTTCGTCGGGGATATCGTGCTCGAGGACGCAGGCGTCCCGGGAGGCCGCGTCGGGTTCCATTCCGAGCATCTCGGTGAAGAAACATTCCAGGATGCGGTGTTTTCTTACCACCCTCATCCCCTCCTGCCGCCCTTTCACGGTGAGGGTCACCATGCCGTCCTCACCCGCGAGGAGATCCCCCGTGCCGGCGAGCTCGAGAATATCCTTCGTCACGGACGGGACATCCCGGTCCAGGAACGCGGCGAGATCCCTGATGGCGGCAGGGCTTCCGCGTTCGCTCTCCAGGTTGCACAGGGACTCGAGGTAGTCTTCCCGGACGGAAGGATCCATACCAGAATTTATGCCTGTACACTCTTATGGATTTGGATAATGCCGGTATTGCCGGAGGACATTCCCCCGGGAACCCCGGTTTTTTCCCGGTTACGGGAGAGTGTTCACCGTCCCATCGTACGAAAGGAAGGGAATATATATCCGTGGTAAGTCAGTTACAAAGATTGAGGCGATATCGGGGGAGCCGGGGGGGGCCTCCGGGAACAATTCCGCAGGTACCGGGCCCGGGACTAAAAAAGGAGAATCCGGGGCATGGGCGCAAAAAACCGCCGGTCGATCCCGGGTCCGGCCGCATCGGCCCGCTGCGGGCGGGAGTTTCATTGCACACGTCCGTGCAACGCATACGCCATGTATCCGGCAATGCCGGAGTATGCAAATCCGATATGAACGAATATGATGCAGAGGAGCGGCGGGACAGAGATCTCCCTGTGATGCCGGGGACCAGTTCCGGGCCCTGTAATGAAAGAACCGCATGACACGACAGGATGAATGAGATGGCAGAACGTTCCAATCGCCAGGTGGGAGAGACGCTCTATTTCATGGGACAGCTCCTCGAGGTGCTCGGGGAGAACCCGTTCAAGGTCCGGGCGTACTACAAGTCCGCCGAGGTGGTGGAACGGCTCGCCACCCCGGTGAGCCGCCTTGACGAGGAACAGCTCCGGGAAATTCCGGGGATCGGTTCGGCGATCGCCAAGAAAATACGGGAGATCGTGGAGACCGGGACGTTCCACGAGCTCGAGACGGTGCGGGCGGGGATCCCGGAACCGTTGATCGAACTCCTCTCCCTCGAGGGGATCGGACCGAAAACGGTCAACAAGCTGTGGAAAAAACTCAACGTGCAGAGCATCGCCGACCTGGAACGGGAGGCGAAACAGCACCGGATCCGGGCCATTAAAGGATTCGGCGAGAAGAAAGAGGAATCGTTCCTAAAAGCGATCGCGCTCTACCGGGAACGGTCTGGAAGGATGACCCGGGCCGAGGCGGACGCGGTAGTGGGCATGGTGGTGCCGGTGCTCGAACCGGGAACGTTCGCCATGGCGGGGAGCTACCGGAGGGGGAAGAGCACCATCGGTGATATCGATATCGTGAGTAAGGAACCACCGTCGGTGGCGAACCCGAAGATCCGTACCGTCGCCGAAGAGATGATCGACGAGGGGGCAAAGAAGACCTCGTTCCGGTGCCTCGGGAAGCGGGTGGACGTACGGTTCAGCAGGCCGGAGCAGTTCGGCTCGATGCTCCTCTACCTCACCGGGTCCAAACCGTTTAACATCCGGATGAGGGAGTACGCCATCTTCAAAGGGTTTAAATTAAACGAATACGGACTCGAGGACAGGTCTTCCGGCCACCTTTCGGAGTTCGCCACCGAAGAGGAGATCTTTTCATTCCTGGGGATGGACTATATTGTTCCGGAACTGCGGGAGGACTGGGGAGAGGTGGAGGCGGCCCTTGCACGCCGGCTCCCGGTCCTCGTGGAGGACAGGGAGGTTCGCGGCGATCTCCACGTCCACAGCACATGGAGCGACGGGGTGATGAGCCTCGAAGAGATCGCCCGTGCCGGAGAGGCGAGGGGATACGAGTACATCCTGATCTCCGACCACTCCGCAACCCTGGGCATCGCGCACGGGCTCGACGAGGAGGGACTGAGAAAACAGATGCACGAGGTGGAAGTGACGAACAGGTCTTCTTCATGCCGGCTGATCCAGGGCACCGAGGTGGACATCATGGCCGACGGGACACTCGGGCTCCCTGCACGGGTGCTCGCCGATGTCGACGTGGTGATCGCCTCGATCCATTCGGCCTTCTCCCAGGAACGGGACGTGATGACCAGGAGAGTGCTCGCCGCGGTGGAGAACGAGCACGTGGACATCATCGGCCACCCCACGGGGAGGATCCTCGGGCGCCGCCAGCCCGCGGAGATCGACATCCCCCGGGTGATCGAGAGAGCGGCCGAGACCGGGACCGCGCTCGAATGCAACGCCTCGCCGTTCCGTCTCGACCTTGACGACCTCTACATCCGGGAAGCCACCCGGAAGAAGGTGAAGATCGCCATAGGGACCGACGCCCATCACCCGGAAGAGTTCGGAAACATCCGGTACGGGGTCATAACCTGCCGGCGGGGCTGGGCGACCGCCGCCGACCTGCTGAACACTATGTCGCACAAGGAACTCATGGAGTGGGTATAGGTGCTCTACTGGCTCTACGAACGGGCGCTGCTCCGAAGGATCTCCCTCCTCCCCGGGCATATCTGCTTTATGCTGAGCGAGCAGGACGTGCGGCTCGCCCCCCAGAGGATCCTCGAGGTGACCCGGTGGAGCAGGGATATCAGTCACATCGTGCGGAGCAGGGCCGAAAGTGCGGGGGAAAACGAAATTCCCGGTATCGTGAGCCTCACGTTTCACATCAGCACCACGGACCCCGGTTCGCTCGAACCCATTCTCCCCGAGATACGGAAGGTGGAGAAGATCGCCCGGCTCGAACTCCATTCGGGAGAGGAGAAGACGGTCTCAGGTTCCGGGATGCACGTATGTGTCGCGGTGGGGAAGAGCGGGCGCGAGGAGATCGTGGAATGCATCAGGAGGATGGCGAACGACCGCATCCCCCCGGAATCGGTCACCGAGGAGACCTTCGAGCGGTTCCTGACCTTCTCCTACAGCCCGGACCTGGTGATCAAGACCGGGGGAGACCACCTCACCGATTTCCTCATCTGGCAGTCGGTATATTCGGAGCTCTTCTTCTCGGACATCAACTGGAGGGGGTTCCGGAAAGTGGACTTCCTTCGTGCGCTCCGCGACTACCAGTCGAGGGCGCGAAGGTTCGGAAAATAAAATCCAACTGATTTTTCGGTTTTTTCCCTGGCACGGGACTTCACGATCAGGAATTACCTGCCTTTGACTCCACCCGTTGGGAGTAGAGCCTGATCGCACGGAGGAGGTCGATCTTCCGGAACATCGGCCAGTAGGGGGCGCAGAAATAGACGGCACATTCGTGACCGTTCGCAAGCCAGGGGAGGAAGTTTGAGGTCCGGTACTCGTTCCCGGTCCGGATGATGAGGTCCACCGGGGGGAGGTTCCTCCCCGCGTGGAGGTTCTGCTCGAACCGGTCGGGGTCGATCTCCTCCGGAGCACAGCTCCCGTCGTACACTTCCCGGAGAATATTTCTTGTCGCCCGGACGATCTCGTTCCTCCCTCCGTACGCGAGCGCGATGTTAAGGTAAAAGTCGGTGTACCCTGCGGTAGACTCCTCCGCGGCCTCGATCGCCCCGAGGAGGTCTTTCGGAAGGAGCGAACGGTCACCCACCATCTGCACCCTGATGTGCTTCCTGTGCACGCGGTGGTCGGAGGTGATGCTGGTGAACTTGTTCTTGAAGAGCGCGAAGAGCATCTTCACCTCCTCGGATTCCCGGTTGAAGTTCTCGGTGGAGAACGAGTAGAGGGTGATGTACCGGATCCCGAGTTCGCTCGCCCAGTCGAGCATCTCCTCGGTGCGGTCAGCCCCGAGCCGGTGCCCCTCGCTCTTCTGCATCTTCATCATGCGGGCGAACCTGCGGTTCCCGTCCTGGATGATGGCGATGTGCCGGGGGATGTGGCGGCACTGGAGCAGGAGTCTCCGCTCGTACAGCGAGTCCGCGATACTCCGGAGCATCAGAGCGGTGTCACCTCCACGATGATTCCCCGGTCGGGATACCTCTCCACGATGTACCGGGTACCGGAGATCTCGTCTCCATGCTCGGCAAGGATCCACCACGCGGTCTCCAATCCTTCTTCCCGGAGCTCGTACCCGTCATCCCCGAGTTCGCGGATGATCTCCGGGACTTCCCCGAGTCCCTCGACCAGCCCGTATACCACGGTCCCGTCCTCGGTGACCTCGTCGAACGGGCGTGCGGTGTTCCGGGCGATTCGCAGCAGGCGCTTTCGTAGCTGGACCGAGTCCTTGAAGCCCGACGAGCACCAGTGGACTTTTTGGTGGGAGCACAGCCCGGCGCCCCATTCCCTTGCGCCCATGACCGCGTTATGCACCCCGTCCTCGGGGACCATGCCCCTTCTCCGCATCTCTTCCGCGTTGCTCTCTCCCCATTCCAGCTCGTTGATATTGAGAAAATCGAGATAGGGGAGTGCTGCTTCCAGGAGGTCCATCCCCGGAAGGGAGGGGACCTCGATACCGGTGACGAACCCCATGTGCTTTGCAAGGCGGGCGGACGCGATAAAATCGCTCTGGGCGATGGTCTCCCACTGGTCGTGCGGGGGGTGGAGCCGGATCTCGTCGACGAGGCCCGACAGCCTCTCCAGCTGGTCCCTGGTGGGTGCGAGGGCGGTGTAGAGGTGGATCTGGTGCCCGGGTCCCAACTCCCTCTTCAGGGCCCTGCAGTATTCCACCACGCGGTCGAGTTTGTCCAGGGGTTCCCCCCCGGTGACCCCTGTTCCCAGTGCGCTCATCCTCCGTGCCTCGGCGACGGCATCCCCGGGAGTCGCGATGCACTTCTCGTTCGCGTACACCCGGTCATGCCCTTTGCGCTCCTTCGAGAGCGGGCAGTACCAGCAGGCCTTCCTGCAGGTGCCCGTCACGAAGAGGACCATTTTCGCGCCTTCGTGGCACAGCACGCAGCCCGGAGAAAGGGAAGGTTCCGGGGTGGGAGGGGTTCGCTCCAGGGGTATCACACCACGTTATTTGGTCGCGGGGATATTGGTTTCTTGCTTCAGGGCACGGGCGACCGCCGGGAAGGAGACCGCGTCGTCTTCCCACCGTGCAAGGAGCGTCCCCGCCTCGGACTGGAACGAGCCGACGGTTGAGCCCGCGGTGATGGCTGTGCGGGTAAAAGTAGGCAGGGGAACGGGAGCCGCCTCCGTCCGGGAGGAGAGGAAGTCCGAGATACCTCCGGACGCGGACTTCACCATCAGGGTCTTTGTCGCGCTCCCCGCGTTCCCTGCCTTGTCGGTCGCGGTGACCCGGACCTGCAGCGTCCCCGAGGCGTCGTCGGGGACCTTCAGGGAGTACGTGCCCGAGGAGGCGAGGCCCGTTGCGGCCCTGGTCCAGTCCGCCCCGTGGTCCGTCGAATACTCGAGGATTACCGTGGCTATCCCGCCCGAGTCGGTCGCGGTCCACCGGACCTCAACGGACTCCCCGGGGGTCACGCTGCTATAGGACCGGGGAGCGGTGATGCTCACCCGGGGAGCCGTGCGATCCGTGACCACGGGGGTCGGGGAGGGAGTCGGCGAGGGGCTCGGCGTGGGTGATACGGTCGGGGTAGGAGTGACCGTGGGTGTCGGCTGCGAGGAACCGGCCACGGTGAACGCTTTCAGGCAGACATTGGTGTTGGCGAGGGTGGTGGTGATGTCCGTCCAGGTACTGCCGTCCGTGCTCACGTAGCTCTCGCCCTTGTGGGCGGTCGCCTTGCTTGAGAATCCCTTGTAGGGATACTCCACTGCGACCGGGTACTCGTATCCGGGGGTCTGTATCCAGACCACCACCGAAAATTTCTCCCCTTTCTTCAACGGGACGGGGTTATCCAGCGTTACGGTATGATATCCGGGCATGCCGAAGGTCCCGGAGACCGTGGCCGCCGGCGTCCTGCTGACCGGCCCCCCGGAGACCCCGGTATAGACCGTGGCCTTCCACTGGGCGTTCGTGGCAACGGTATAGAACGATATGGCGGCCAGGTCTTCCTGGCCTTCGGAGGTGAAGACATTGGCGAAGTAGGCGCTGTCGCTGTTCAGGCCGTAACTCACCACCCACCCGAGGGGGTCGTACTCGTACTGGTTTTCATAGTTGTTCTGGCTCTCAGCGGTGAATATGGCTCCTTCTCCTCCGATCCGGCTGTCGTAATAGGAAACGTAGAAGTACCCCTGGTCACCCCAGTCGGGTCCCCAGCTGTTCTTCACGATGAACGCCCCGTTCCCCGAAGGGGCCTTCGCAAAGTTTGACCGGTCGTAGTTGTCGTCCCAGCCCACGATAGTGACCGCGTGGTTGGAGATGGAGGCCCCGCCGTAGTAGTAACTCGCGGTCCTTGCGTTGTAACACGAGTCCTCCCACCGGATCGATGAGTATACCGCTCCTTTCTCCTGGAGCGCCAGTTTGATGTTCTGGTTGTCCAGCGGGCCGCTCCTCGCCGGGAGGTAGATCACCTCCTGGACATGTTTCACCGGCGTGGAGGTTGTGGACGACGTGCCCGACCCTGCCACGTACGGGTCCTGCGACTCGGTGACCGGGCCGCTCCACCTGGTCAGGTACCCGGTCGACATGATGTAGTTCCCGCCCTGGCAGGGCGTGAGGTCGTATCCATGGGTATTTTTCATGTTGTTCTCGGAGAGGTCCCAGGTCTCCCCCGGGCGGAGGGTCGACTCGAGCGATGCGAGCGAGGCGAAGGCCCAGCAGCTCCCGCACTGCCCCTGGTCTTTTACGTCGGTCACCTTCCCCTGGTTGCGGAGGTCGAACGAGGTCCCCCCGCTCTGTGCGGAGACGGTCGCGGAATCAGCTCCGGACGCTGCGGTAACGTACTCGGCCCGCAGGGACTGCAGGGCGGAACTGAAGCTCTCGTCGAACGAACTCACCTGCTTTCCCTTGTTCTGGGAGAGGTCCGCGGGCGGGGGGACGTACCCCAGGGCGTGGACGCCGCTCCCCTGTTCCGATCCCTGGGTATTGAGATATTCGAGGAAATCGGGGTTGATAGGAGAGAGCTCGAATTCAACCGTCTTGTTGAGACTGGTAAACTGGACGGTCGTGATCCCGGCGAGAGCGGCTGCCTGCTTTCCCTCGACATATGCCTGGAGGGGGGATACCCGCTCCCGCAGGGTACCGAGGAGTGTGGTCCCGAGGGTTTCGAACAGAAAAGATGACGCCGGTTCTTCTTCTCCCTGCCCTATGACGGTTCCCGGCGATGACGACACGGTACTCTTTTCCTCGAGAAGGAGCGAGGAGTACGAAGAGAATGCGGTAACGGCGCCCGCTCCGCTCCGATCTCCGGAGAGGCCGGTCCCGTCCGTGATGGCGGCAGAACTACCCTGATCTGCGGACACATACGAAAAAATCAGGATCGCGATCAGGAAAAATGTGGTATATCGTACAGGGTGAACAGCCATATTTCGTCCTCGGATGAGAACAGGACCGATTACCGCCCGGCTCCCGAAGTGCCGGCCGTTTCGTCGTCGTGATCGTCCTGGCCGGGTACTCCCCATGGCGAGGGTGCGCCGGTCCGGTATTCCGGTCCTGCCGCGGTGATATGTAAAGGAAGTTTTACATACACGTACTTAAAATGATCGGATAGGGAAGGTTCAACGAAAAAACGGCGAGCCCGGTTTTTGAGAAATGCGGATCCGGAACAGGACCGGGTAAAATTTTGGGCGGTGTACCGGAACACCCGGGGCCCGCGATCGGGGAGCGGATAGTCGGGGCCCGCAGTGTTCCAAAAAAAAAATTATTTCTTCTCGTTCTTGTCCGAACCCTCTTTTTTCATCCTGCCGAAGTAGAACCCGCCTATGGCGATGATCACGATGATCAGGATGCCTCCGATGTACCAGGACGCGGGGATCGGCTGTCCTTCGGACGGGCTCTGTGCCTGGACAAGGCCGGGGGACGCCGCGCCGTTTCCGCCCTGTAACGCTGCTGCACCGGATACTTCACCGGAGGAGGAAGAGGTTCCCGAAACTCCGGGCGAACGAGTGGGGGGGGTCGTGTATGCCGGTACCGATCCGGGGTTCACGGCTCCTCCGGTGGACTGGACCCCGCCGGTACCGACGACTTCGTTGTACGCAACGACGCTTCCCTCATTCAGCGTTACCGTGGGATAGACATAGACATTGGTGGGGGTGGTCCCTGCGGTCAGTGTCGTGTTGATGCGGAGGGTCACCACCGTGACCTCGCCGGGTGCGTACGGTATGCTGTCCTGCCACCCGTCCGGATTCGAGACCACATAGATCTGTGCCGGGACTCCGCCGACGGTGAACGTGAGCGGAGTGCCTGCCGCGATGGCTCCCTGGGCCATCAGCTTCGGAGAGGTCGCGCCACTGCTTCCGAATCCTCCTTCGCCAGAGAGGAGCGGGTTTCCGGCGATGCCGGTTGCGATACCTTCGCCGTGGACTTCGACGACCTGGTTAACCGGTACAGGTTGATCATCGGGCATTACGATTGCGCCATAGAACACGTGGGGAAGCGTGGGCTGCTGGTCGGCTGCCGTGGCCACGGCCACGCAGGAGAGCAGGATGACGAGGGTAGCAATGACGGGGAGTATTCCTTTCTTCATGATCATTACCTCGGAAAGTTGGTTTTTTCCTCTTTCCACATGTAATAACACTTTATTTCTCTTTTACCTCATAAATTTAGGCGATAGGGGTGGTAGAAAACCCGAACAGCGTGTCGGGGTTTTCCATCACCACCCAGTAACCCTTGAAGGGAAGGACGCTCTGCACCGGCGCACCCTGGACGTATACCCAGGCGGGCTGGCCGAGCCCCGGGCTGATGACCATGGTGTATCCGGTGAGGTTGCCCGGCGCCTCCCTGATGCTGATCAGTGCCTGGTCGACCGGCATCGACGGGAAGGGGGCGCCGCTGTACGCAGGTGCGGACCCGATCAGCGAGAGCCCGCTCTCGAGATACCTCGCGGGGAGCGATGATACCGAAGTCGCCGGGTAGATCGTGGCGGTCGCGGACTCATTGTCGTGAACCTTCACGTACACCGCGTAGAGCGGGTTGAGATCGTAATCTGCATCCGGGATAAACCAGTACGAGCCCGACCATGCGAGGATCATATCGATATTTTCCAGCTGGTCCGGGGCGAAGATCTCGTCGAGGTTCTTATGCCCGGGTTCGAGCAGGATCGGGGTGGAGAAGAGATTCCACCCGCCGTAGAGGGTCTCATCGAAGAACACGGGTCCTCCTTCAGCAAAATATGCCTCTATGGTGTGGTCCGCATCGGCGGGACCGAAAATATACAACGGGACGGGACCTTCCGAGACTCCGTCAACCACTACATCCTCGATGTGGTACCCGCTGTCGGGATTGATATGGAAATATTGTATTGTCATGCAGGGGACCTGGATGATGCCCGACGGAGAAATGGAGCCCCCGGGACCGGCGGTCGCAGTGTAATTATAGACGATTACCGAAAATTCGGCGGTGATGGTATGGTCATCGGCGAGATCATAGAATGTGTAGGAACCCACCGGTCCCACCGATACACCGTCAACGAGCACGTCGGCGATCACGTAGCAGCCGTCGGGGGAGATGGTGAAGGTCTGGTCGGACCCGCAGGGAAATTCACTTTCCCCGGACGGCGAGATATATCCCCCGGGACCTGCGGAGGCGACGATCGTGTAGGTGATCGGGGCAAACTCGGCGGCGATGGTGTGGTCGTCGTTAAGGTCGTAGAACGTTATCGACCCGACCGGTCCCACCGATACCCCGTCCACAAGTACATCGCTGATCATGTAACACGGGTCGGGGGTGATGAGGTAGGTCTGGTCGGACCCGCAGGGAAATTCACCCTCCCCGGACGGGCTGATCGTTCCCCCCGCTCCTGCGGAGGATACGATAGTGTAGGTGATCGTGGTAAATTCCGCAGCGATGGTGTGGTTGTCGTCGAGGTCGTAGAACGTATAGGACCCGACCGGTCCTACCGATGAGCCGTCCACCAGGACGTCCCCGATAGTGTGACAGGAATCGGGAGCTATGATGAAGGTCTGGTCGTCCCCGCACGCCACCGGGACCTCTCCCAATGGATCAATGGACCCTCCGGCCCCCGCACTGGACGAGATGCTGTAGACGATGGGTGCAAAGAATGCCTCAACGCTGTAATCCTGGTGGACGTTGGTGAGCACTACAACATCGAGCGGCCCCACCGAATACCCGTTGACAAGGACATCGGCGATCCTGTAACATTCGTCGGGGGTGATGGTGAAGTTCTGCGATCCGCCGCAGGGAACGGTCATGCTCCCCTGGGGACTTATCGATCCGCCGTATCCCGCCGACCCGGACAGGGTGTAGGTGATCGGTGAGAAACTGGCGGCGATGGTATGGTTGCGGTCCACATCCTCGAAGGTATATGCAGAGACCGCTCCCACGGACGATCCGTCGACCAGGACATCGTAGATCCGGTAGCAGGAGGCCGGGGTGATGCAGAACGTCTGGTCGGCACCGTCGATGACCTGGACATTGCCAGACGGGGATATGGTCCCGCCCGCTCCGGCTGAGGCTACGATGGTCCACATCTGCCCCTCCGCCCGGAGGTCGAGGTTGATCTCCTCGTCAGCGTAGAAGGGATACGTGTCCTGCCATGGCCCATGGGTCGCCACAGGGTAACATTCAGCCCGTATCCCATTCACGAAGAACGAGATCGGCTCACCGTCGCTGATCTGCCCCTGGACCTCGAATCTCGGATCGGTGAAGTACGTGCTTCCATACCGTCCGGGGACCGTCGTCGTATAGCTCCCCCCGCCTCCCTGGACCACGGCAGTGACCAGAGTGCCCGGAGGGGCAGGCTGATCGTTGATGGTTACGCTGCCGTAGAACCGGGCGGGGAGGATAGGGGAACTGTCCGCCGCGGCGATGAACGATGCGCAGATGATGAAGCTGAATATCACTGCTCCTACGAGCACCACGAAATTCCAGTTCTGTCCCTGCTTCATCGCCCCGCGAGGGGAGGAAGGCGGGGAGTCTTGTTCCCCCTTCCTCTTGTGATGTTCAGACATGGTTACCCCTGGTCCCATCCGTTCACGTGTAGTAGAACGGGGTGATCTCGAATCCGGCGTAGGTCGAGGGGTTCACCATGTAGACCCAGTACCCTTCTCCGGTCACCATCTCCCTGGTGTTCGTGATCTGCCAGAACCCGCTGGTTACCGACTCGCTCCAGATGGCGTACTGCCCGGGCACCGAGGGGCTGATCACGATGGCCACTCCCTTGGTCCCGCCGCTGCCTTCCTTGATGGATTCGAGCGACTGCCAGACCATCATGAACGCCTCGGGGTCGCCGAGTTCGGGACTTGCGACTGCCCAGCGGCCTTCGTCACCGTAGCCGTCATCGACCCGGTCGATACCCCAGGGAGCGCCGATAAGGTTCCATCCCTGGACCACAGGGTAGGTGGGAAGCCCGGGTGACGTGCTGTTGCTATAGAGCACCGGGAACTTGGTGGGAGCCTTCATCTTGATGTAGTATCCCTGGCTGGGGATGATCTTCGCATTACTCGCACCGATATTCTCCCACAGACCCGAGGTCGCGTTCCAGGAATATGCGATCACCATGTTGTTGTTGGTGATGAAGTCACCGAGCGTGGAGATCTCGGATATCGTGTCTGCCTTGGTATAGAGGGTGCAGGGGACGGAGAGAGTATTCCAGCCTTTCTGGAGTTCGAGGGTGTCGGACCCGAGCACCCGCATCATCCACATGGGGTTGGTATCGTCCATGAAGATCTCATCGGACGGGAAGTACAGCCACGGGTTGTACTCCACCCAGTGGCTCACGTTGTCACCGTTGCCGAGTGCATCGCTCCGCTGGTCGGGCTCATGGCAGTAGCAGGGGGGAATGAGGGGGGATGTGATCGGCTCGGGACCCCAGTGCGGTCCGCCCGACGGGATCCCGGATCCTACGTCGGGTCCCCAGAAGTTCTCCTTGGCGATCAGGACATCGTCCTCGTCCTCGGTCTCCCAGTTCTTGATTCCCCAGAACCTGTTCCCTACGATGTTGTTGTAGATGACGGTCACCTGGCTGGGTTCACCTGCGAACGTGGAGATACCGAACACACCGTTGTACTCGATGTCGTTCCCGTCGATCAGGATAGTGTTGTTCAGCGCCTCATCGGTCGAGTCTTCCATGAGGAAGATCCCCGCGTGATAGTTGCCGTTGATCCAGTTGTGCTTGATGTAGAGCACCTGGTCCGGGACGAGGCCGGGTTCGCTCATCTCATCGATCTCGATACCCGAATCGGTCCAGCCGGGCAGCGTACCGCACGCGGTCGCATTGCTGGTGAACCGGTACGTCTGGCTGACCGGGTCCCACACGACCCAGACTCCTCTTCCGCTCGGGCCGTTATCGAAGATATCGTTGAAGATGATCTCGCTCGAGGCGGGGCTGTGAGTGTATGCGAACGGGTCGATGCACTCGACTCCGGTGAACAGGTCCTCACCGGCGATCCCGTCGAAACCGTTCTCATAGATCATGTTGCCGCTGATCAGGACACTGCAGTTGATCGCACGGATACCCCTTGCGGTGTTTTCATGGATCTCGTTATCCAGAATGTTCACCCTGCCGTAGTGGCACGGGACCTGGATGTTTTGCTCGGATACCGGGTCGTAGTCCCAGATAAATGCACTCTGGCACTTCTCGCTGGACGGGTAGACCGCAATACCGCTTGCGTTCACGCCGGCGTCTTCTCCGGCACCCTCAATCTCGAAGCCCTGGATGCCGGTGCACCCCGCTGAGAGGAAGACCGCGGACCTGGTGTCCCCGCTCCCGGCGGGAGTCAGGCCTTCGGCATCGATCTCGGGGAACGCCCCGGTCATGTTGACCAGGTGGAGCCCCGGGGTGTCGACCTCGATGACTTCGTTGTAGTCCCCGTCATCCACATAGATGACGGCGCCGATGAGCCCTTCAAAGTCGGGGTTCGCATCGAGGTACGCCTGTGTCACCATGTTCCATGCCGGTATCTGGGCCTGTACGTCGATCACGTCCCTGACACCGACCGGTGGGGCAGGGGCCCAGACCGGGGTTCCGTCGAGCAGGATGGTGAGCGTTGCATACCGGGTCGTCGTCCCGTCATCGTAGGTCACCTTGTAGGTCTCCGGGTTTACCGACGGCAGCGAGAGCACGTTGATGGTCAGGGTATCGCCGACACCGCTCGTCGCATCGTCAACGTAGACCCCGGCAGAATAGGAACCGAAATGAGTCCCGGTGCTGGTCCCGTTGATGTCGAACGAGGAAGTGTTGCCACTCAGGTAGACCTGGTCGACATAATCGAGGACCGCCTGGATGTTATCGGCACCGTAGACCTGGACCTCGGTCACGCCCCGGCAGTCCCGGGTCGCGTTCTGGTACTTCAGGAAGGCGTCCACGGGGGCAAGCTCGAAGCAGGCCCGGATGACGATGTCCTGCCCGTCGCACACCAGCGGGTCGAACGTGTAGGTCGCACTTCCGTTCTGGAAGAACACAAGGTCATCGTAGACCGACTCGCCGTCGACCGTCACATCGGAGATCTTGTTGGAGAGGTCCGGCTTGATGAAGTACGTCGGAGTATCACCGCAATAGAACGACATGGTGTAGTTGGGCGGGGACCAGGTCATGTCGGGGGACTGGATCCGGCCACCCATGCAGGCCTCCGCGGTGATATTGCACTGGCGAGCCTCAAATTCCGCGTCGAGGGCATAGCAGCATGTCAGGTTGGTGAACGTGTAAGTGTACTCGCTCTCCCCGAAATAATCGTCAGGATTCGGCGGAATGAACACGCACTCCTCCTCGTCATCCTCTCCGCAGAGCGGGGTGACAATCACGGACGAGATGTAATAGCACGGGTCGGCCTCGATCTCGAACGTCGCGTCATCGCAGCACGGGAAGGTTGCGGTGAAGTCCGGAGGTGCTTCGGGTCCTGCAGGCTGCAGCTCCACGGTACCGTTCTGCCCGGAATGCACGTCGATCTGGACATTCAGGTAGTCGGGAGAGCTCATGACCGCGGTTCCACCGTCGCGGGCCACCCATGCAAAGTAACCCGAACAATTGCACGGGCATTCGATCTCGGCGCAGTCGATGATGATGGTCACGTCGGTATTGAACGTGATCGGTATC
Source organism: Methanolinea mesophila (assembly GCF_017873855.1). Lineage (NCBI taxonomy): Archaea > Methanobacteriati > Methanobacteriota > Methanomicrobia > Methanomicrobiales > Methanoregulaceae > Methanolinea > Methanolinea mesophila. The sequence goes on along the minus strand of NZ_JAGGKR010000001.1, from coordinate 183,891 downwards.
GGAGTCCACAGTTTTATCACCGTGAGACCGTCCGGGAAATAATACTGAGTGTATTCGGGGTCCGGTGTCTCGAAGACGATGATTTCAGAGGGAGACCCGCTCTGGCCGTTATTATAGACGGTGATACACTGTGGGGTGATGTCTTCGAGGTCGATCTCCTCCTCGTCGAACCCGATCAGGAAACCGTTCACCCCGGCACTCATACCCGAGTTTGCATGGAACGTAATATTGATCTGATGGTCTTCTGCACATACGATATCCGGCGAAATGTTGAGAACAACATGTGTCGGATCACCCGGGCCTGCCGAGGCCGGGAGAATAAATGCCATACAGCAGAGCACGGCAGCCAGCAGCACCAGCTGATAGGACCGCCGCGATCGCTTCGTCGAAGTACTCATATTCTTTTACTCCCCATGGTTGGGTCCGCCGGCTACCCTGTCGCTCTGCAGCACGGAGATGACAGTAGTAGAGCCACCTTGGACGCACCAAATCCTATAATTTTCAGCCACCTTGATTGTATCTCGCTTTTCCTGCGAGTTTCCGGATGTACTTAGTTCATCATCCTCCGTTTCGCGATCACGGAGTATGGATGGTCCCCCGTCCGAAAAGGGAATATGTGTGCGTATGAAATCATACCTTATAAACCTTGCGCCGTTTTTCACGACTAAATGCTTCTGTTCGGGGTTTGGAATGGTATTTGAGAGGCAGAAAATCATTCTCCTTTTGTATAATATTGAAAATACAAAATAAAAAAAATCAGGGTTTTTATTTTTCCCGGGTATGATTTAAGGTGAGAAATGCAGTCGGTTAAAGAAAATAAGAGAATTTAAGAGTTAATTCAGGGCTTGCAGGGGCGTGCCTGTTTCGCCCGACCCAGTTTCTCTATCGGGGCAAGATCCACTCCGGCACCGGTAACCAGCCGGCCGGTTTTTTCCGCGCTCTTTACGAAGATCTCACCGGTACGATTCCTGATGATGAGGGTGGTCTCTCCCCGGGGGCTTCCTAACGCTCCGGCGGAGATATCCGCGTATACCGAGGTGAGGTCCCTGCAGTACCGGCATCCGGGCCGGATGGTCTCCTCGAGCTCGGGCAGTGGCACCACAAGGGTCGAGCCGTCCTTCATGGTCACCTCGAGTTTCCCCTTGACGTCCATCTTCTCAATCTGCCAGGTATCGACCTTATACGTCTCCTTCAGGGTCTTCTCCATGAGGGCGTGGTAATCGAAACTCTCGGTGCAGAAAAGTCCGATGACCAGGCGGATGGACTTCGCGTAAGGGCGGAGAAGATCAAGGTCGCTCTCCCGGATCTTCTGGATCGCCTGCACCACGCATGGTACTCCCACCACCGCAATCCGCTGGTACTTCTTCCGGACCACCGCGGTCTTCAGGGCGCTGAGCAGCGGCACCCACCAGTTGTACCTGCTTCCCGCCTGGAATACGAGCTCCTCCGTCGAGGTGATCACCACCGAAGAGGGTTTCATGGTCCACCGGTCCTCGCTGACCGTGACGATCGCATCGATCATCCCCTCTTCGAGCGCATTGACCAGGAGTGCGGTGACCGCACCCCCGCTCTGGCGGCGGGGGACCGGAAAGCCGGCCTTCGCGGAGATGATCTCCAGGTTCGGCCCGATGATCTCTCCCGGGCCCTCCGAGGTCCTGGGGCAGGCATAGTAGCATGCGCCGCAGGCGACCTGGTCGCTCGCGCTCTTGCAGTACCCGGTATTCGTCGGGCAGGTCTCCTGGCCGGGTTTTCCGAAACAGAGCGCATCCGCAGGGCAGACCGCGACACAGGCACCGCAGCCTGCACAGATGCCTGCGTCCCAGACCTCTTTCTTCAGATCCTGATAATTTCTGGTCTCCATCGGTTCACTCCCATGTATATTTGTTCGCGAACGGCCTGCTGGATGACGGGGTGATCCTGACGTAGCGGTCCCGGTAGAGCGGTTCGGGATCTCTGCCGAAATGGTCGCAGAATTCGCGGATGAGTGGTTCGATCCTGGTCTTTTCGTGCTCATCGAGCGGCGTTTTCCGGGCGCCGACCCCGAGGAGGAGATCGTCGATGTCACCCCGGAGGATGATCTCACCCCCGTGGATTCCCGACCCTACACCCCGTTCCCCGACCGCCTGCGGAGAATCAAGTCCCAGGACGAGGATAGTCCCTCCGGCCATGTACTCGCCGAGGAATGCTCTCGCATAGCCTCCGACGACAAGCACCGGTCGTTTCTCCTGGTATTCCTTCATATGGATCCCGCCCCTGTATCCGATATTGTCCCGGACGAAGATCTTTCCCCCCCGCATGGAGTGGGCCACCGCGTCGCCCGCACTCCCGTGGATGACAATCTTCCCGGCATCCATGGTATTTCCCGGTGCGTGTTCGCAGTTCCCGTAGACCGTGCAGGTCGGGCCGCTCATGAACATGCAGAGATCGCCCCCGGGGACTCCGTGGATGACGAGGTGGACGTTGCCCTTCAGCCCGTCGGCGATGAACCGCTGCCCGAGGACATTCTCGAGGATGACCTCCCCGGCTCCCTCGGCGACCGCCTTCCTCACGGCCTGGTTCAGGGGGGTGTAGTGCATCCCCTTCGCGTCGATGTGCACTGTGTTCCCGCTCATGCTGTTCAGGCCCCCACGGGTTTCACGTCGAGCACCTTGAGAATGGACTCATCGAGCAGGTATCCCCGGAGCCTGTCCCGGTTGCCCCGCAGGCTCTCGATGCTGTTGATCCCCGCGGCGCCCATCAGTTCGGAGAGCTCCAGGGTCCAGGCATGGATGAGGTTTTCCACGTTTTTCGAGGCGACTTCGGGGTCGAGCCTCGCGACAAGGTCTTCCCGCTGGGTGGCGATCCCCCACGGGCAGAGGCCCTTGTAGCAGGTCCCGCATACCCTGCACCCCATGGCAACGAGCGCCGCGGTCCCTATGTATACTGCATCCGCGCCGAGTGCGATGATCTTGGCGATATCCGCACTCTCCCGGATCCCGCCGCTCGCGATGAGCGACACCTCGTTCCGGATCCCCTGGGACCGGAGTTTTGCGTCCACGCTCGCGATGGCCGCTTCCACGGGTATCCCCACGTGGTCGCGGAAGACCCGCGGGGCAGCACCCGTGCCGCCGCGGAACCCGTCGATGACCACTGCGTCCGCGGCCGAACGGGCGATCCCGGCCGCGATCGCGGCGGAGTTGTGCACCGCTGCGATCTTGACGAAGACCGGCTTTTTCCACTCGGTCGCCTCTTTCAGGCTCCGGACCAGCTGTTTGAGGTCCTCGATACTGTAGATGTCATGGTGCGGGGCCGGGCTGATCGCATCGCTCCCGAGCGGTATCATCCGGGTGCAGGAGACGTCGGCACATACCTTCTCTCCGGGCAGGTGCCCGCCTATACCTGGCTTCGCTCCCTGGCCGATCTTGATCTCGATCGCCGCTCCCCGTTCGAGGTAGTTGATGTCCACCCCGAAACGGCCCGAGGCAACCTGGACGATCATGTGGTCCTGGTAGGGGTAGAGGTCCTGGTGCAGTCCACCTTCCCCGGTCCCCATGAAGGTCCCGGACGCGGTCACCGCCCTGGCAAGGCTCTTCTGCGCATTGAGGCTGATCGCTCCGTAGCTCATGTGCCCGATCATGATGGGGGTCTCGAGCTGGAGGTTCGGCACGAGCTGGGTGACCAGGTCGACATCGCCGTTATGGGATACGAACTCGAGCCTTGAGGGTTTTTTCCCGATGTAGGTACGCATCTCCATCGGTTCCCGCAGGGGATCGATGCTCGGATTGGTGACCTGGCAGGCATCGAGGACGAGGCTGTCGAAGATTACCGGGTAGGGAAGGGCGTTGCCCATCCCGGAGAGGATTATCCTGCCGGTCCTCGCCTGGTTGTAGATCGCCTCCCGGACCTCCGGTGTCCACAGGGGATGAGACCTGTAGTCCATCGGCCGCTCCTCGATGGAGATCGCATCGCGGGGGCACATGGCAACGCACCGGTGGCAGGCCACGCACTGGCGGGAATTGATCCGGAGCTGGTCGCCTTCCCTCCGGAACACCCCGTAGGGACAGTTCTCGATGCACCGCTCGCAGAGCATGCACTGCTCGGCATCTACGCTGACCTTGAATTTCAGGGGAACGCTCCCGATGGTCATACGTAGACTCTCCCGATCACCGGTTCGCCCGCACGGGGCATGGCGATCTTTTCCACTGCCGGCTCCATCGCCCGTATCGCCGCTTCCTCGCTGGAGATGTACAGACGGTCGCCGCATTCGCCCGTGACCAGGGGGCGGAGCTTGATCCGGTCGGTGAACCCCACGATGGCATCGGGCTTGGCGACCACGATGGCGAAGGGGCCGTTCATCAGCGCCGACCCGTACGCCATCCTGATGGCCCGGTTGATCTGCTGCTCTTTCGCGGGCATCCGGTCGATCTCGTCCCAGAACGCTGGCGCCATGGCCTTCACCGCCATTTCAGGGGCGAGCCCGTGCCTCCGGACGAGGAGGTCGAAGAGGTAGGCCACGACCTCGGTGTCGGTGAACATGCTGCAGCTGTAGCCGAAACTCTCGATGTATCTCCTGTTGGTACCGTAGGAGGTGATCTCCCCGTTGTGCACCACGCTCCAGTGGAGGAGGTTGAACGGGTGGGCCCCTCCCCACCAGCCGGGGGTGTTGGTGGGATACCGGTTGTGGGCGAGCCAGATGTATCCTTTATAGTCCTGGATCCGGTAAAAATCGGCTACTTCCTCGGGCCATCCGGATGCCTTGAACACTCCCAGGTTCTTTCCCGACGAATAAATCAGTGCACCGGGGATGGTGGTGTTTACCTTCATCACCAGGTGCATCACGATATCGTCTTCCGGGGTGGTGCTCTTCGGCATCAGCAGCGGGTCGGGTTTGAAGAAATATCGCCACGGAATATGCACTTTTCGAATATTGCCCTGTTCGTAGGTTGGAATGGCCTCCTGATGCTCGATCATGCCCCATTTGCATAGTTCCTGTTCCACGGCCTTCTTGGTCTCGTGGACATTGTCATAGAAGATATGAAGGGCATAGTAATCGGCATAATCGGGGTACACGCCATACGCCACGTATCCGGCTCCTTCACCGCTTCCGCGCTCATCCATCCGGGCGAGAGCTGTACGTATCGCACTCCCGTCCATCAGTTCGCGGCCGCGGTCGATCACACCAATGATTCCACACATTCAAATCACAGATCTCGCTAATTCGGGAAAATTGTATTGACTGCCCTTATTATGTATGCTTAAGTAAGTATAAATATAATTGGGTAGAAGCTAATTTCCATATGACCAAAGATGTCGTATCGGAAATGCTTGAACGAATTGACGCCGATCTGGTAAAATTTTTGCGGCTTCAGTTCACTGACATCCAGGGGCAGCCCAAGAACGTGGCCATCCCGGTGGAGCAGGCTGAGAAGGCTCTCACCGAGGGGATCTGGTTTGACGGCTCCTCAATCGAAGGTTTCGCCCGGATCGAAGAGTCCGACATGCTCCTCAAACCGGACCTCAACACCTACGCGATCCTTCCCTGGAGGCCGGCGGATGCACGGGTGGCCCGCTTCATCTGTGACATCTACACGTACGGGAACAAGCCGTTCGAGGGAGACCCCCGGTTCATCCTGAAAAAGACCCTGGCAGAGGCGGCCCAGATGGGGTATAAGTTCAATACCGGCCCCGAACTCGAGTTCTTCCTCTTCAAGATGTGCAACGGCAGACCCTCGGTCGAATTCCAGGACTACGGCGGGTATTTCGATCTCGCCCCCACCGACTCGGCCGAGAACGTCCGGAGGGACATCGTCTTTGCCCTGACCAACATGGGATTCGAGATCGAGGCATCCCACCACGAGGTCGCAGAGAGCCAGCACGAGATCGACTTCAAATACAGCGATGCGCTCGACACCGCCGACAAGGTGATCACTTTCAAGTTCGCCACAAAGACCCTCGCGCTGAAAGAGAACCTCCACGCGACTTTCATGGCCAAGCCCATCGGCGGGATCAACGGGAGCGGAATGCACACCCACGGCTCGCTGATGAAGGACGGCAAGAATGCGTTCTATGACCCCGACGGACCGAAGCAGCTCTCGGACACCTGCCTGTACTATATCGGCGGTCTGCTCAAGCACGCCCGGGCGATTACCCGTGTTGCGAACCCGACGATCAACTCCTACAAGCGGCTGGTTCCCGGATACGAGGCCCCGGTGTATATCACCTGGAGCACTGCGAACCGGTCGGCACTGGTCCGGGTACCCGCGGCACGTGGCAACAGCACCCGTGCAGAGTTCCGGAGCCCCGATCCGATGTGCAACCCCTACCTTACCTTCGCCGCGATGCTCGCCGCAGGAATGGACGGGATCAAGAACAAGATCATGCCTCCTGAGAGCACCGACAAGAACATCTATCACCTCACCGCAGAAGAGCGGAAGAAGATGGGCATCTCCATGCTCCCCGGCAGCCTCATGGAAGCACAGGCGGAACTCTCCAAGAACACCGTGCTCTCCAAGGCGATGGGAAGCCATGTGATGGAGTGCCTGGAAAGCATCGCGATAATGGAGAGCGACGCATTCCGGCTCACGGTCCACCCCTGGGAGCTTGACCGCTACCTGGCAACCTACTAATTTTTTTTGCGCGTAGAAAAAACAAAAATATTATATATACAAACCAACTACTTCCTTCCACTAAGCACAGAGGTACCTTACCGTGTCTCCGATCGACGGACAGCCGTATTCAGAAGGTTCCGGGCACGAAGAGCAGCCAGTTCAGCTGATAAGCGCCACGCTGAAGAAAGCGGGGCTCAAATGGCTGCCCATATTCAGGAAAGACCAGGAAACGGCCGACGTCATGTTTCAGGGAGTACCGGGAGAAGGAGATTCGTCCGTGTGTTCCGGGAAGGACGGAGCGATGGAATGAAACTGATAAAGGCGATAATCCGTGAAGAACGCCTTCCGTTTGTCCAGAAGGCACTGGAGGAGAAGGGGATCCACGGGATGTCCGTATGGGAAGTAAAGGGGCGTGGCGAACAGAAAGGGCTCCATCTCCAGTTCCGGGGCGGGGTGTTCGCGATCGACCTTCTCCCTAAGGTGTGCATGGAGGTCTTCGTACCTGCTGAAAAAGAGAATGACGCGGTAGAGGCGGTGATCAATTCGGCCAGGACCGGCAAGATCGGTGATGGCAGAATATTCGTGCTCCCGGTTGAAGGGTCGACCAGGATTCGCACGGGCGAAGTGGAGGTCTGATATGTAGCGGCATTTCAGGCCTCCCAAAATAAATTCTCTCCGATGCAACAATGGTTGCAAACTTTGCTCTATGGGGCCCGGGAATCATGCGGGATTTCCGGGCTCCTTCTGATATGGCCGCCCGGAATTTCCCGGCGGATATTAGTGTTTTTATGACGGTGCTTTTTAAATTTTGGTGTTTTTGTAGATCCAGTGTACATGAGATCACGACCCGGTGCTCAAAAAGTACGGAACGTGTGCTGACGACGCCCCTTTTTTCGTAGTTTTTTCAAATAAATTTATATATGAGTCCTTTGAAAAATAGATAATTTAATAATACATAGAAAACAACTTCCTTCTATCAAATGGAACTGAAAAAAGATGTGTGTGGTAATTTCGAACCAATCTGCTCCCGGTACGGATTTCACCCGTAACGGGAACCCCCGGGAAAATCTGTAAATCTACAGGCTCATCCCGGATGAACTGCCGGAAATAACGAACCGGCATTGAACCGATCCTGATCAACCGGTGACTGCGAGAGAATCCTCCGGCACCACCCGGGACCCGTGATGACGGAAACTTTCATCATGAGATGTTCCCGGTTGTAACTATGCGTCCGATCCATCGGGCGTCACGACGAGCTCAACTTTAAGAACCCTGTAACATTGGACGAACGAGGCAACTGAATATGGCATTGGATACCGGAACAACGGCCTGGCTCCTGACAGCAACCGCAATGGTGATGCTGATGACCCCCGGGGTGGGCTTCTTCTACGGGGGTCTCGTACGGCGCAAGAACTTCATCTCCATGGTGGCGCTTTCATTCATCGCCTTCGCACTGGTGAGCATCCAGTGGGTAATCCTCGGGTACTCGCTCTCATTCGGGCAGGATCTGGGAGGCTTCATCGGGAACCTTGATTTCCTGGGCCTGAACAACGTCGGGCTGGAGGCCGGGGACGCAGGGTATCCCCCAATCCTGTTCATGGCGTTCCAGCTGATGTTCGCCGCCATCGCCATGGCGATCGTGACATCAGGGTTTGCGGAACGGGTGAAACTTTCGGCCTTCGTCCTGTTCGCCCTGCTCTGGACCACGCTGGTCTACGATCCCCTCGCACACTGGGCATGGGGCGGCGGCTGGGCCGGTGCGTTCGGATCCCTGGACTTTGCAGGAGGAACGGTCGTGCATATCAGTTCCGGGTTTGCAGCCCTTGCGGTGGCGCTCATCATAGGAAAACGGGCGGGCTTCGGCCAGTATACCATGGAACCGCATAACATCCCCATGACCCTGCTCGGAGCGGCCCTCCTCTGGTTCGGCTGGTTCGGGTTTAACGCCGGAAGTGCCCTCGCGGCCAACAGCATCGCCGCAAACGCGTTTGTGGTGACCAATATTTCGGCTGCTGCAGGGGCGCTCGCATGGCTTGCCGCGAGCTGGGTGAGGGGAAGGCCGAGCTCCCTCGGTATGGTCAGCGGGGCGATTGCGGGCCTGGTGGCGATCACTCCTGCCGCAGGATACGTGAACACCATGGGATCAATCGCGATCGGAGCGATTGCCGGATTGATCTGCTACGGCGCCATGCTCTACCGGATCAACAAAGGCCTCGATGAGAGCCTGGATGCCTGGGCCGTTCACGGCATGGGAGGTCTATGGGGAGCGATTGCCACCGGTATCTTTGCCGTCGCGGCAATCGGCGGATACTCGGGGTTGATAGAAGGGAACGTCCAGCAGTTCCTCGCCAATGCGACCGGGGCGTTCGCGGCACTGATCTATGCGTTCGTGGTAACCTTCATCATCGCGTGGGTGCTGAACAAGACCATCGGGATGCGGGTATCCGAGGAGGAAGAGTACGTGGGACTCGATATCTCCCAGCATGGGGAGAGAGTGTAAGGAGGTGTGCCGATGAAGATGATCAAGGCGGTAATCAGACCCGAGCGGTTTGAATTTGTAAAAAAGGCGCTCGAAGACCGTAACATCTACGGAATGACCGTGTACGAGGTCATGGGCCGTGGCGACCAGCGGGGCATCAACCTCCAGTACCGGGGGAGAGCCATGAGGGTGGACCTCCTGCCCAAGGTGGTCATGGAGATCATCGTGCCGGAGAAGGACTCCGAGATGGTGATCCAGGTCGTAAAGGAGACTGCGATGACCGGGAAGATCGGTGACGGGAAGATCTTCGTTCTCCCGGTCGAACGTTCGATACGGATCAGGACCGGCGACGAGAACAAGTGATCAGTCAGCGACAAGCCCGCCTTCGCGCCGGGACCGGGGCGAAGGCTGCCACTTGTCCGGCCGGGCCTCTCCACCTCTCACATACCCTTCTTTTTATCTTTCATTCAATCTGCAGGTTCTCCTGATTCCCGGTCGATGGTCATTATATCGTATGGGAGAATATCTCCTGCAAAAAATACTGAATAGTTTCAAAAATCCGATTAAAACACGCAGTTTTACCGAAAATATAATTGTACAGGATCGGGAGGGGGCACGGGAGTTATGCTCCGCCGGGAGGCCGACCGGGCGACGAACCTGCAAAAGAGTAAATATTCCCCACCCCCTATGAAATCTTAATATATTATTTCATTCGTCCACCGTGGAGCACTACAATGACCCTGTCCGATTCCGCCGGCATTATTCTTGGAACTCTGGCAATCCTCCTGATTTTTTCCCCGGTGGTGGCCCAGGACCAGGAATACGTGATCGATTTCATTGCAAACATCACCCTCGGGGAAGCTCCGCTTGTGGTCGAATTTACCGATATCTCGACCGTTCCCGGGGAGGTCCGGTTCCGGAGCTGGAACTTTGGGGACGGGACTGTAAGCCCAACCATGGACGCACAGGTAGTTCACGAGTATATCGACCCCGGCATTTACTCGGTACGGATGGACCGGAGCGATGAATTCGGGTCGCATTCCCTGATCAAATACGACTATATCCAGGTCACCTCCGGGCCGATCCCCACCCCCACCCCGACGACTAGCGTAACCACCGCGACCCCGACAACGACCGTTTCTCCCACGACGACAACTCCTACCCCAACCCCGACTCTCGGTCCCGAGGTACCCCCGTCGGAGTTCTACGGTCCGGTCATCCTGAACGGGGCCTCCGCCCCCCCGGGAACCGTCGTGTCGGGGTACATTAACGGAGAACTCCGGGGGAGTATCACGGTAACGACGACGGGGACATACGGCGGGAGCGGACCCTTCGATCCCCGGCTCGTCATCCATGCGTATGAGCAGGATTTCTCAGGGGGAGCGCCGGTCATTCAGTTTACCGTGGGCGGACTCCCTGCCGGCCAGACCGCGGTCTTCCAGTCGGGATCGGTACGTGAACTGGGACTGACCGCGGGGTCTTCCACCCCGACCCCCACCGTGACAACAGTTACCCCGACGACCACGGTAACGACAGCAACCCCGACCCCGACAACCGGTACCCCTACCCCGACAGTGACGACCGTAACCCCAACCCCGACAACGATAACCCCGACGCCCACCACTACGACAATAACTCCCACCCCGACAACGGGTACACCGACACCGACGGTAACCCCGACTCAAACGGGCACCTTGTCCGGGACACTCCAGGTATTCTCATCCCCGTCCGATGCACAGGTCTTCATCGATAATGTTCCGGTGGGGGTGACACCGCTGTTCCTGCCGGGGGTCCAGGCGGGAACCCACAGCGTGGCAATAGAGAAGACCGGGTATCATCGCTTCGAGACACAGGCGTCCATCCAGGCGGGCTCTACCACGACGGTGATTGCAACCCTGGTCCCGATAACGCCGACCCCGACGATATCCCCCACCCTGTCCCCGCCTCCCACATTTACCCTAACCCCTACCCCGACTACGGGAACTCCAACGCCGACAGTCACGACGTTAACCCCGACTCCGACAACGGGTACACCGACACCGACGGTAACGACCGTAACCCCAACCCCGACAACGGGCACTCCTACCCCGACAGTAACAACGGTGACTCCGACCCCGACAACGGGCACCCCCACGCCAACGGTAACGACAATGACCCCGACTCCGACAACGACCGGTACCGGGGGCGGAACCCTCCAGGTGTTCTCATCGCCGACGGATGCCTCGGTCATACTGGACAATGTGGTCGTGGGGACCACCCCGCTGTTCCTGCCGGGGGTCCAGGCGGGAACCCACAGCGTGGCAATAGAGAAGACCGGGTATCAACGCTTCGAGACCCAGGTATCCATCCAGGCGGGCTCTACCACGACGGTAATCGCCACTCTGGTCCCGATAACGCCGACCCCGACGATATCCCCCACGCTCTCCCCTCCACCCACCTTTACCGTGACCCCGACCCCGACCACGGCCACACCCACGCCGACGTCGACTACCCTGAGCCCTACGCCCACGCTCACTACGATCACCACCACTCCGACCACGAGCCCCACCGCGACCGGGACACCGACCACACTGCCCACGACCCCTACGCCCCCGCCTCCCTCGGGGGGGAACCTGACGCTCTACACCGGCTGGAACTTCATCTCTATCCCGGTCAACCTGGAACCAGGGTATAACACCCCCGGGGTGGTGTTCTTCGGCGTCGATACCATGGCACACAGCCTGTTCTCCTATAATGCGACCTCGGAAGAATGGGTGACCCTGGCGAGGGATGACAACCTGAGTGCGATGGACAATATCTGGATTTATTCACGGGACCCGATGCGTGTCGGCCTGGTCCTCTCGGATAACCAGACGTACGCAGGCAGGCCGCTGGTGGCCGGGTGGAACGGGTTCGGCATCCCCGGTATGACGAGCGCAACCGCGGCGAACGGCATGGCGCCGGTGAACTCGTCCTGGGTGATGATGATAGGGTTCGATGCCGTCGGCCAGGTATACGAACCGTCCATCATCCAGGGAGGGAGCGGGGTGCACAGCGATAGTCAGATCATCGTCCCCGGAAAAGGCTACTGGGTCTTTATGAGGGAGAACCGGACGTTCATCCCTCCGTCCTGACCGTCCTGTTACATCCTTTGAGATCCGGGCCCCGGAACAGGGGCACGTGCAACGAACCGGTTCACGCAGGATCACGGAGTGAACCCGGTTCGCCATGGTCAGGGAGGCGATCCGGGATTAAATACTCATAATGGCACAGGTCCGGTACTGCTCCCGGGATCATTCCGGCAAATTTATTGAACCCGGAATGAACCTCGAATAGTTTGACGCGTCCTGATCCCGAATCCGGCGACTCCCAGACCACCGGGGTGCTCATCATGATAGCGCTCACCATCATGCTCGGGGCGATCCTCCTTGCGGTGCTCCTCGGCTTCGTGAACTGGTTCGGTCCCGGTGACCCGTTCGTCCCGTCGTTCATGGAGATCAGGGCAGTTTACCATTCGAACGAGTACGGCGTCCTGAACTACGACTCCCGGGTGCTCCTCATCCACAATGGAACGGCGTCTTTTACAAACGACGATCTTCGGGCCGAGTTCTTCCGGAACGGCGAGCGGGTGAACTGCGCAATAGAGACCTTCAACGGGTACAATTTCATCTCCACACACCATTTCGGCGTCCAGTATATGGGAGGAATGGGATGTTCGGGGCTCTCATGGAACCCGCGCGAGAAAATCCTGGTAGATTTTACCGACGGGACGTTCCGGCCCGGCGATACTATCAGGATGGACGTCTACTACCGGCCCGGAAACCGGATCATCTCCAGTTTTGCGTATAATGCATGACTCCCCGGGCACAGAGCCGGGCGACCCGGAGCGGCTCGGGGATCTTCCCGTCGAGGGTGAAGATGTCGCAGAGCCTTCCCGCTTCACGGAAATCGATGCCGAATGCCCGGAGAAAGAGGGTATGCCCGGTGTGCAGGGAGAACGCCTCCCGTGACCCGAGGTCCCGGTAACGCTCCAGTCGGTCTGAATCCCCGGGAAAATGTTTCGCAAGGTCCTCTTCCAGCCCGGTGGAATCCTCGTAGGTCACCACCACGACCGGGAGGCCGGTCTTTTCCGCAACCGTCGCAGGATCGATGATATTATACCACGCGATGACGCAGCCGGAAAGCATGATCGCGTTGATATCCCTGCGATCCATCTCCGCGTAGAGAGAAAGGACCGCATCCGTTGCGTCCACGCCGCCGACAGTCACCGCGGCACACCTGAACCCGTCGATCCTCCGGTCCCGCCGCATCACCACCCCGGCGAGCACTGAAGTCTTCCTGGACGCGAAGCTTTCTGCGATTCCGAGTACGCGCACCCCTTTTTTCTGGAGATGCATGCAAGGACTTATGTGAAGAGCATTTAAATAATATCCCGATGAGCGTGCAAAAAGACCAGGTCACCGTGCTTATCCCGACCCTTAACGAGGGGCTCACCGTCGGTTCCCTGATCCGGGAGCTCGGAGAACAGGGCTACCGTGACATCCTGGTCATCGACGGGGGGAGCAGTGACAACACCCGGTCGGTCGCGGAGCACGAAGGAGCACGTGTCGTGGTCCAGTCAGGAAAAGGGAAGGGTAATGCCCTCATCCAGGCATTCGACCTGATTGAGAAGCCCTATATCCTCATGGTCGACGGGGACGGGACGTATCTTCCGGAGGATGCGGACAGGATGCTCGAGCCCCTCTTCTCAGGCTGCGATCACGTCATCGGGGACCGGCTGACCGATCAGAACCGGGAGGCGTTCTCGAGGCTGAACTTTTTCGGGAACCAGGTTCTTAACCGACTTTTCAAACTCGCGCACGCCCGCTACCTGAACGACATCCTCTCCGGATACCGTGCATTTTCCGGGGAAGCGGTCCGGCAGATGCAGCTCCACGAGGGCGGGTTCGGAATCGAGACCGAGATCTCCGCGGAGGCGGTCCGGATGAACCAGAAGATCGCCATCGTCCCGGTCCGGTACAGGAAGAGGCCGGGCACGCCGACAAAACTGAATCCATTTCACGACGGGCTCAAGATCACCTCCACCATATACCGGCTCGCGAAGATGAACAATCCCCTGTTTTATTTCGGCATAATCGGGATTGTCATCATGATCGCCGGGTTTGTGACCGGCGCCTACGTCCTCTACGAATGGTTCCAGCATATCGACCACCTGCCCCTCACCATCCTCACGGTGCTCCTGATCGTCGTGGGGTTCCAGGTCTTCATGTTCGGAGTGATCAGCGATATGCTGCTCGCGTATCACCGGGAGGTCATCAGGGAGATACAGCTTACGGCTGGCGGACACAGCAGGAACCACGGATCGGAGAACTGTTCATCAAACCACGAAAACAAGTTTTAAGACAGAATGGCCGCAATAAGATTATGCATCAGCGGGCGATAATAGTCTAGTGGTAGGACAGGGGCTTCCCAAGCCTCTAGCCCGGGTTCGAATCCCGGTTATCGCATTTCGTTCATGAACGAGGTTTCCAGCGGCGTGTACGCCGTCAGGATCATTGCCGAGAACAGAAAAGGCGTTCTGAAGGACATTTTTACGGTTGTCGCACATTGCCGGGCAAATGTGCTCATGGTCCACCAGGAGATCTTCGACTCGGGTCCCTGGAAGGGGATGGCCGAACTCTACGTGGAGTATGAGGACGGCGTGGACCAGGACCAGATGATCTGCGAACTGAGCGGGATCTCCTCGGTCCGGGACATCACCCGCACGGAATCTTTTTCCCATATCTATGGGACGAGGGTGATCATCATCGGGGGCGGCGCACAGGTGGCGCAGGTCGCCATGGGAGCGGTGAACGAGGCCGACAGGCACAATATCCGGGGAGAACGTATCTCGGTGGACACCATCCCCCTCGTCGGGGAAAAGACGGTTGCCGAGGCGGTCGATGCGGTAGCGAGACTCCCCAGGGCATCGATCCTGGTGCTCGCAGGGTCCCTGATGGGAGGAGAGATCTCACGGGCGGTGGACCGCGTTCGGGATGCCGGAATCCCCGTGATCGCATTGAAGATGGCGGGCAGCGTCCCCCGGCATGCGGACATGGTGGTCACCGACCCGCTCCAGGCAGGCGTGTTCGCGGTCATGCACGTCTCGACCAAGGCCGTCTTTGATATCACCAGGGTCAGGGGCCAGGAATTTTAATGGATATCATCGACAGGGCCGTCCAGGTGCTCCGGCAGGACGGGCTCGTGGTCTATCCCACCGAGACCATTTACGGCCTCGGAGGGGACGCACTCTCCGAAGAGGCAATTTTAAAGGTCTACGAGGCGAAACAGCGTCTCCTCTCGAAGCCCATATCCATCGCGGTCTCGAGCGAAGAGATGATCTGCTGGGTTGCAAGGGTGGACGACCTCGCCGGCGAGTTCATTGACCGGTTCCTTCCCGGGCCTGTCACGGTAATTCTCCCGGCTAAGAAGGTCATCCCCGAGATGCTCACCGTGGGCCTCGGAAAGGTCGGGATCCGGTTCCCGGACCACCCCCTCGCCCTGCAGCTGATCGACCGGTTCGATGCTCCGATCACGGCCACCTCGGCAAATATTTCCGGTGGCCGGGACCCGGTCACCCCGGAGGAATGCCGGGCACCCCACGACCTCCTTATCGACGGGGGGAGACTTCCGGGAACCCCGAGCACCGTGGTCGACCTTACCTCCATGGAGATCGTCAGGCCCGGGGCGATGCTGGAGGAGGTCGCCGGATTCCTGGCCGGAGCTGCAAGGAAATGAACGCCAAAAAACCGATACGCCTGCGGGACTTTGTAGAGGACCGGGACGGCTGGCTCTATGCGGTCTCCGCGTACGATAATGCGGACCGGGTGGGGTGCGTGCTCCGGTACGTCCCCGACCCTCGTGGTGAACGAAGCAACCGGGAGGGCCAACGCTACCGGAAACTCGAGTTCGAGGAGGCGTATGCCCTGATCGCATCGGAGAAACCTTCGTATTCAGACCGGATACAGCGGGTCCCCTACGAAGATATCAGGAGGGTGTTCAAGCCGGAGGAAGAGCTTCCCGGTTGTGCACGGAGAGACCGACGGATCGGGGCGCTCCTGGAGATCTTCGGGCTCCCCCCGGGGTGTATGGGGATCACCGGCTCGTTTCTCTGCGGCCTCGAGATCGGGACATCGGACATCGACCTCGTGGTCTATGGCCCCACCTGGTTCTCGGCCCAGGAAACCCTCCGTACGGCGATATCAAAGAGGGTCGTCATGGACCTCGACGACGAGATGTGGCACCGGGTGTACAGGAAGAGAAACCCCGAGACCTCGTTCGATGAGTTCATGCTTCACGAAGTGCGGAAATGGAACCGCGGGGTGATCGGGGACACGTACTTCGACCTGCTTTACACCCGTTCCTACGGCGAGCTGGACCGGATGATCCCCGGACCGGGGGAGAAGGACGGGACGATGACCCTCCGGGCCATAGTCACGGACGCATCGCTTGCTTTTGATAATCCTGCGGTCTACCTGGTGCGACACCCGGAGATCTCGAAGGTCCTGTCTTTCACCCATACCTACAGCGGGCAGGCCCTCGCAGGCGAGACCATCGAGGCCCGGGGCGTATGCGAGCGGCACGGCGGCGAGAAGTGGCTCATCGTAGGGACAACCCGGGAAGCCCGCGGTGAATATATCCGTTCACTGACCCTGCTGGAACAGCAGAAACATTAAACCCCGGCGTTCCGGTCCCTGCTTCAATCGGGCCAGGGATCTTTCGGTCTCAAAAAAATCCAGGGCGCCAGGCGGATTTCGAATCACCACTGGATTTAAAAAAAGGATTGGATCAGGTCGTAACCGGATCAGGTTCCGCCACCACGAACTTCCAGCCGGTGAAGGAGGAAGTACCGTACGTGGCATTCCATGACGTTCCTTCCAGGTCGTACGCGACGGTGCCATTCCCGCCATGGAGTATGTCCTGGATTGCCCGCCCGAAGGAGGTCCGGTTCCCGAGAAGCGCCGGGTCCTGGAGGATCCTGGCCTCCACCGAGTGTATCACGTAATGACCGTCCGGGGTCAGGGCATAGAATTCCAGCGAAGGCGGGAGCGGGAGGGCCCGGGCGATCTTCTCCGTCAGCAGGTCAAGGTAGACCGAAGACCCCATGATCCCCGTAACGGCTCCGCCTTCAGTGACCGGGACCGCAATGACGGCCGAGAGCCTGCCGGTAGACCTGCTCGTCACCGGATAGCCGAGGACCTCGGTCCCCGAGAGCAGGGTGGGGAAGTAGGGGCGGTCCGCGAGGCTCTCGCTTACCAGGCCGTTCGAGGTGAAGTAGGTCCCGTTGGGGTACGAGTACCATACCAGGATGTCAGGGTTGTCCGCCTGGACTGACTTGAGGACCGGCACGATTTTTGCGGGATCCCCCGAACGGACGTCCCCGGTGGAGGCCAGTGCCCGGAGGAGGGAATGGACCCCTTCGAGGGTCGTATCGGTGAGGGATGTGACCGCAGCGAGGATTACGTCCTGATCGGCGGATCCGACCACCTCCGGCGGTGAAATCCCGGAAGCGGGTGTCTGCCACCGGTCCATGATCTGGTGGAACGTGCCGTCCTTGTACATCGAGTCCAGTGCCTGCTGCCAGCCATCAGTGACATTCGCCGGCGTATCCCTGGAAAAGGCGATGAAGAGCTCGGTCTGTTGAAGAGTATATACGGGGACGACTGCATCGGGGGCGAGTCCGGCCTTCGCGAGGTCGTATGCCAGTCCCTCTTTCGACCCGAGCCAGAGGGGTTCTTCGCCGGCGGCGACCCGCAGGAGGCACTCGGTGTCATTGGTGCAGAACGAGAGGTCCGTCACCCGGTTCTCTTTCAGCACTTCCACTCTCTGGTCCCCCTGGACTACCCCTACCGGACCGGAAGACCTGATATCGTCGATATTCCGGACCTGGATGCCGGACCCGTTCCTGGCGAAGAATGTCATGGTGTAGGTCCCGATTGGCCCCACCCAGGTGAAGTTGTCTCTTCTCTCCGGGGTCACTGCGAGCGAGTAGATGGCGGTGGAGGGTCCGGTCCTGGCAGCCTCGAGACCCTCGCTGAGGGGAAGGATCTCGATGGGATACGATACCCCGGTCCTTCGCATGATCTCCTGCACCACCGCGGTGGACTGGCCTGTCACGGCTCCGTCGGGGCCTGCATAATTATACGGAGGAAATTCCTCTGTGATCACCCGGATCGGGATGGTTTCTCCCGACGCGAGGGCCGGAGCGGTCTGCCGGTCCACGCAGCCCGCAAAGATGCACATGAGAATAATTACGATTATCGCGATTGCTCCGTACCGAAGTGTCTTTTTCATGCTCGTCACCCTGAATTCCCGGGGTAGTGCCTACCCCTCTTTCCTGAACCAGTTTTCTCCCTGAAGACCGTTAGGTTTTACGATTTCGGGCAGAAGAAGATGCGGGCCGGTCACCCCAGGAGGTCGGAGAGTCTTTTTCCCCGGGGAGCACACCGCTCCCGGTGACCGCAGCGATCGCAGGGAGCATTTCTGGACCTGGACGGCGTCTCACCCGCGGCGACGCGGCGGGCACTCCCGAGAGCGGCGAGGAAACGCCTCCTGTCGATGGGTTGCAGCATGCAGGTCCTCACGATCCCGTCGGGGATATACTCCACGATGCCGGAGGTTACTTCCCTTCCCTCCATCTCCTCCAGGCACATGGCATAGCCGGCCACCCTCAACCGGTCGGTGGCATAGATCCCTGCACGGGGTGCGTGGGAAGACCTGGTAACAGCAAAAAACGGCGGGGAGGAGAACATCTTGTCAATATTACCGAACACGTTCAGCCGTTCCGAACGTACGGGAACATCCGACTCCGACCACTCTCTCCCGCGGGGCAGGGCCGCACAGGCGGCGATGCAATGGTCCAAGTACTCCCGGAACTCGGGTGCTATCCCGGGATAGATTGACTGGATCTCCTCCCATACCGTATCCCCCACGGGGTCGTGCTCCAGGTGGGACGAGACCTGCCTGCAGACGGCATGACGCCAGAGTGCTCGTTCATCGGGGGAATAGCCGTAATATAACTTGAGAGGGCAGATCGAAGCGGTAATTACCGAGGACAAGGACAAGCCCTGCTCAGTTCGTTCCTTCTTTTTCATGCGTACCGGCCGAAAAAAGGATTATCCGGTCTCTTCATTCCTCGAACGTCGGGTTGACGATAACCCCTATCGAGTTGCTTACCGATTCGGTGTAAGGGACGGATCCTTCGAATTCGGTCCTGTAATAGAACGTCCCCGCCTCATCTGCAGTCCCCGTGAACTGGTAACTTCCGTCCTGCAGCGAGGTAGCAAAGCCGATCTCGGTCCAATTCGTGGTATCGGCGGATCGTTCGATATCGATCTCGGCTCCTCCGATACCATTCCCGGTCAATGCCTCGGTCAGCCTTCCGGTTACCTGGTAGTCACCGTTCTCCTCCTGTACCACCGGGGATATGTCCATGGTGAGGGCAGACTGCTTCTTCACCACGACCTGCAGGGGCTGGCTCTGCGATGCGAGGTACGAAGAGTCGCCATCGAAGGTCGCCTGGAAGAAGTAGTTCCCTCCGTCTGCGAGCGAAATGAGGAAGGTATAATTCCCGTTGGCATAGGTCGTGAATATCCATCCGGAATTATAGTTCACCCCGTCCTTGGACTGGCGGAGGTGTATGGTTCTCCCTCCGATCCCGGTGCCGCTCTCCTCTTCCGCGAGCCTTACCTGAAGGGCGATCATCTGCCCGATCCCGGGGTTCGATGTATCCGTGGTTACGGTAAGCGCTGTGGCTTTCGGGGGAGGCGGACCGTTGACCTCAACCGTCACGACAGGGCTTTCGCTCGGGGAATACGCCACGCTCCCGGAGAAGACCGCCTTGTAATAGTAGGTTCCGGCCGTGGATGGCGTATGTCTGACCTGGTATTCACCCAGACGGGCCGCGGACAGGCCTGCGGCCTTCCATTCCGACCCGTCGGTCGAGTAGTAGACTTTCACCGCGAGGCCGGAGAGTCCCTTCCCGCCCGAAGTCTCGGTGAGGTTCCCGGAGATTTTCACCTGCTGGCCGAGGTCGATGGAGTCAGGAGTTGCCTCTGCGGTGAGCATGGTCGACTTCGCCGTCTTCCCGGTCACCGTCACCATCACGGTTCCGCTCCCTGAGGGGAGGTAGGTACCGTCGCTTCCCTGGTATTCTGCCCGGAAGTAGTACGTCCCGGGGTTGACCATGGACTGGTATACGGTATAATTCCCGTCTGCGAAGGTGGTGAAAAGACCGGCCGGCTTCCAGTTCACCCCGTTATTGGAGACCTGTAGGAAGATTAACTGGTCTTTTATCGGCATGCCGCTCGCGGTCGCGGTAAGTTTTCCGGTGATCTTCACGGGCGTCCCGGTAACGACGCTCGTCGGATCTGCAGTGATCGTGAGCGTTGTGGCGAGGGCCTCCGGGGTACCGTTCACGGTCGCGTCTGCGATCCCGCTCCCGGACCCGGAATACATGGAGTTGCCCTCGAACCTGGCCCTGAACCAGAACTCACCGGGAGCATACTGGGCCTGGCTGAAGGTGTAGTTTCCATCGGGATCCGAAGTCAGCAGCGTGAGAATGGAATAGCTTACCCCGTCGGTTGAATAGTCCAGGAATATCGGCTGCCCGCCGAGGCCCTCCATCGATGTGGCGTTCGCCAGGGTTCCGGTGAACGTGAGCGTCTCCCCGAGGTCAACCGAACCGGGAGTGACTTCGAGCGAGATGGTCGATTCCCCGGGTCCCGCCGGCGAGGTCACCACAACGAGTGCCGGAGGACTCGCCGAGGCCCCGTACATGATGTTCCCGGCATAACTCGCCCGGAAATAATAGTATCCAGGATCGGTAAGTGTCTTGACCGCGGAGTAATTCCCGAGCCGCGTGGTCGCAATGGAGAGGGTCTTCCAGGTGAGCGCATCGTTCGATACCTCGATCAGCACCGGCTGCGCGGTGAGCCCGGATCCGGAAGAATCCTTGAGTATTCCCGAGAGCTCCACGAACCCGCCGGCGGTGATCTCGTCCGGCATGGCCTGGAATGTCAGTACGGTCGGCCGTGATGCCATTGCCGGGGCCGTACTGAAGAGAAGGACCAGAGTCAGGACTCCCGCAAGTAGAAGGAGTCGCCTGTTGATTTCGCACATATTTGCCACCTTGTAATATCCCGGAATCGTCCCATTGCATCCGCTGCTGCGCCGGCATATATCTCTGCCACTACCGGAGCACCGCGTGCCGCAAACCCGAAAATCCCAGGATATGCCAAACAGATACAACGTATAAAGGACGTATAAACCTTTGCCTGAAAAGCCAGGGGAGTCCTCCCGAAGGGAAAAGTTCGGGAACGCCCCGGGATCTTAAAAAAATCCGCGGGAAATATGGTTTTCATCTCCCTCGAGGATTCATTGCCGGGGAGATCTGCAATGGGAGAAGTTTTATCTCCCTCAGCCTGCACAATGCTAACATGTAACAGACTTGTTTGGGGATGATGAAGAATGCAAGACCAGGGGGAGGTTATGCGCCTGATCCGCATGCTCAGGTGCCGGGATATCAATCTCCGGTGGAAGGCCGCCCGACAACTTACCGAATGCGGGGAGACCGCGCTCGAGCCGCTGCTCCGGAAGATCTACGATGACGATACCGGAGTCAGGCTGCTCGCCATATGGGTCCTCGGAAAGATCGGGAGCTCGCAGGCACTGGGACCGTTGCGCACCTCTGCGTTCGACGAGGACGAGTGCATCCAGGCCGCGAGCCAGGGAGCGATCGACCGCATATCCCGCCGTTTTTCGACAACGAACTGAATGAGCCGGACGAGCCCCGGACCGGGATATGTCGTACGGTATGTCATGTTCCTTTTTTTATATCGAAGGTCCGGATTACCGTGTAAAAATATCAGGGATGACTTCCGGGATTGTCTGAATTCTGCCGTTAACGATGACCTGAGTGGATGAAACTCAGGTCCCACTCGCGGATTATCCATTGGCTCGCGCATCCGGCACGATCTCTCTTGTGATCTCTTTCGCTCATTTCATCGTCATCGCATCGCCAATATCGGACACACACCGGTTCCGGTCGCGAGCAGCCGCTCCTGCAATTAAACCGAAAAATTGCCCCGATTCCTGTTTTCCCGAATGTATTTATCCGAAAGGAAGGGAATAGTACTATTCATGGCACAACAACCGCACGAGATCGCGGTGAACGTCCCCCAGACGCTCGACCCGGTCTATTCCAATATGATACAGATCGCCTACAAGGACGACGAGTTCACGTTCATATTCCTCCACCAGATCCCGGGGATCAACCAGGCCAAGGCAAAGGCGATCGTGAGCATCACCCCCCGCCACGCGAAGAACCTCCTTGCGGTGCTCACCAAGACCATGGCAGATTACGAAGGGAAGTTCGGAAAGATCGAGCAGACCGGTGCGCAGCCGGCCGAGAACGTGACCACCATCAGGGGATATTCTTGACCGCGTCACCCCTCTTTTGTCAATATTAATTACCAGAGAACACCATACTATGAGAGAGCGCCGCCATGGCTTAGCGGTATAGCGGCTGATTCGTAATCAGCAGGTCGGGGGTTCAAGTCCCCCTGGCGGCTTATCATCGTACCTCAATCTCCTGGGCAAATTTGAATGATATCAGTTGGATTGAATCCAGGCACACCACGCACGGAGTCGTTACCCTTCAATAGGCTCCAGTTTTTTTAATAGATTCCCAGGATATCATCATTTTCTCCAAACCTGTTGTGAGAACCGGATCTGGCGTTTGCGTGCAACTGCCCCGATACCCATAAATTCGAGGTCTTGCTCCGGGAACCGTGCAACAACATGGTATCTTCAACCAGAAGAATCCGGGGTTCAATATTCGCATAAAATACCTCGCCGGTGTTCGATGTGTCAGAAATGTATATTTAGTCGACTGGCCACTCCACAGTAAAACATTTGACCTGCTCACCTCTGATCATACCTTGGTCTCGCCCCAGTTTGGTCGATAAGATCAAAGTAATTGTGGAAACAGGTAAATTTATTAATCTTCCAGGTATTGCAAGGCAATTTATGAAAAAAACAGCAAAAGAAACTCCAAGCCCCGATCAAAAGAAGCCCGTCCCTAAAGCAGACAAGGAGAACGGGGAAGGCGCCGTGCTCGAGAAGATTGCCACGATGCAGGATCCGGATCGGGTCATTGGCGAGCGGATCCACGCCATTATCAAGGCCAGCGCGCCCGTCCTCTCGCCAAAGCTCTGGTACGGGATGCCTGCGTATACCAGGAACGGTAAGATCGTCTGCTTCTTCCAGAGCGCGGAAAAGTTCAGTACCCGGTATGCGACCCTCGGCTTTCTGCACGAGGCAAACCTTGACGAAGGCGCAATGTGGCCGGTCGCCTTTGCGATAAAAGAGGTGACTAACGCCGAAGAGGCGAGGATCGCGGCACTCGTGAAGAAAGCGGTGCGCTGAAGACTTTGGAAACCCAGACTTTTTCACAGATATATGTCTCCCGGAACGATCTCCCGTAAAAGAGCATGCAGAGAAGTGCAGCGGAAACACATCCCCCGGGATGGTGCTGAAAGGATGACTGTGCCATTTGTCACCGGATGATTCCTGTGCCTCCCGATAACCCTCCCGACCCGGAATCGCGGTGCTACGTGCCGAGCATGACCACGGATTACAGCCAGGTATCTGATACCGCGAAGCGGGTCGAACATCTTGTTGAACCGCGGATTTTGGAGTACCTCGAATCGATACACCCCGTTCTGGCCGGCATGCCGGCCGAAACTCCCTTTACGATCGCGGATTACGGGGCGGCCGACGGAGCGAATTCAAGCCGGCTGTTCGGGAATAGTATCGGGTACATCAGGAAGGTACACCCACAACGAAGAATCAGACTGGTCTATGTAGATATTGCAGATCCGGCCCCGTTCAATCGGTTCTGGGCACAGTCTCATCTTGCGGAAATGGAGAATATCGAGGCGCAGTATATCCGGAGATCTTTTTACGAACCGCTTGGATCGGCCGGCAGCGTACATATCGGCTTTTCTTCCACGTCACTGCACTGGCTGGACACCAAAACCATTTCCGCAGGGTTCTTCCGGCACCCTGCCTGCATCCAGGCGAACCAGTTGTCCGGGTACGATCGAAGAAAATTCGTTGAAAAATGGAAGTCCGACTGGCGGTCATTCTTTCGCGAACGCTCACGTGAACTGGTCGGAGGAGGAATGCTGTGGCTTGCGAACCTGACCAGTTTCGGCGGCGATCAGTGGCCGGCGTCGCCAGGATACAATAACCTCCGGGATATATGCCGCACCCTTTATGATGAGGGCTGTATTTCACGGGAAGAGCTCGATAATATTTTCATTCCCGATTATTTTGCCACTCCGGAAGAGATGAGAAACCTGGTCGAAGAAGATGCCATCAGGCAGCACTTTTCGCTGAAGTACATGGACACGATGACCGTCCCCTGCGCATATTTTTCACGAGCGTGCGGATCCTTGCATGACGCAGGCCAAAGACACCGGCTGGCGCATTCCCTTGCCCGGGTGGTACGGGCGTGGAGCGAGTCCTCCCTGCGTGTGGGGCTGTCGCCCGGGCATGCCGGTCTTGTCGATGAAATTTATAAGCGTCTGGAGGACCGGTTTTATGAAGTGCCGCAGGGGCTGCCCTACCAGTACTGCCTGATGGGACTCGTAAAAGAGGTGTAACGATTCAGGAGGGCCTGATGAGCCCCGGTACGGAGCACAAATCCTCGACCGGACTTCTTCTCCCCTTCTGATCCCGTCGTGAGCGGGTCTCGCTCCCCGAATAGTTAACGGAAGCTAATCCCTGCCTGAACCTGTAGTGAAGCGGTACCCGCCTCTCGGCACCCGGATCACGAACCGGGCTCCATCCCCGGGGATTCCTTTCTCATTGATCCCGATCCCTGTCACTCCAAGGACCTCCTGGGCCAGGAACAGCCCGAGACCGGTATTTTTCCCGTAACCGCGGTCGAATATCCTTTCTTTCTCATCCTCCGGGACACCGACCCCGTCGTCCTCCCAGGTGACCAGAAGCTCGTCCTCACAGACCTCGCAGGTGACCCGGACCCCGGAGACCTTCTTCCCCCCGTGACGGAGCGTGTTGTCGAGAAGGTTCTCGAAGACCTTCGGGAGTGCAGGGTCGGCAAGGATCTCCACCCCGGCGACATCGATCTGCGGATTCATCGCGTCAGGGATATCCATGTCACGGAGGATTGCAGGGAGCGGGTGCCAGATCGGTTCGTTCGACCCGAGGTCCTCGTATTCCCGGGTGAACTCGATCTGCCGCTGGATCTTCCTGATGGACTGGTGGACCTTTTTGCAGCACTCTCCCTGTCTGGCGCCGTCCGACCCTTCCATGATCTGGAGGTAACCCTCGGCGACCATGATGCTGTTGAGGATATCGTGGCGGGTGATGCCGGTGAGGATCTTCAATTGACGGTATGCCTGCCTGAGCGCCTCCTCCGCCTGCTTGCGCCCGGTGATATCGGTGATGAACCCTTCGAGGAAGAGCAGCGTCCCGTCCCCGGAAAATACCCCGCGTCCCCGCTCCCACACCCAGCGGATATTCCCGTCACGGGTTATTATGGGGTATTCTTCCTCAAAGACAGTCCTGTGTTCGAGATCTTCCTGCCAGGTATCCCAGAGCTTGTCCCGGTACTCCGGATGAATGATGTCGTTGAATGCCAGGGTGGCGTTTCCGATGAAGTCCACCGGTGAATACCCGGTGACCGCCTCGCACCCGTCGCTGATGAACTCCATCGTCCAGTCCCGGTCATTCCTGCACCGGTAGGCAAAGCCGGGGAGGTTGCTGATCAGCGTAGAGAGGAACCGCTCCCGTTCACGAAGTTCATTCTCCGCCTGTCTGCGCCGTGTCGTGTCCTGGACCGTTCCGTGGATGCCGGTAATTCTTCCCGAACTGTCGCGGATCGGACCGCCGATGGTATGCGTCAGGCAGATTGTCCCATCGGGGCGGACAATCTCCAGTTCTATGTCGATCGGTTCTCCCTGGTCCAGTGTCCGCAAAGATACGGCCTTGAGATCCTTCCAGCTCGCGGGGGTAAAGCACGGTTCCAGTCCCTGGAACGAGGGAATGGGACAGGCCGGGTCTCTTCCCAGGATACGATAGAGTTCGGGCGACCACGTAATGATGTCCTTTTCAGCATTCCACGAAAATACCCCGATGTGGGCGAGCCGGTGCGTGGCGTTCACCTGATCCCGAGCCTCGGTGAGGGCTATCTCGGCGGTTTTCCGGTCGGTGATGTCCTCGAAGATCGTGACAAACTGGTGGATATGCGGGGAATATACAGATATCCGGAAATATTTGTCCATCCCCGGGACATAGGTTTCGAATGATTCCGGCACCCCGGATTCCACCACCCGGGCGTAAATATCGAGAAAGGGAGGCTCTGCCATTCCATATACAGCCCTGCTGGTTTTACCGCGGACACTTTCACGTCCGATGCCTAAAATTCTCTCGAACGAGGGATTTACCGCGAGGATTCGATAGTCGGACGGGGCCCCGTCCTTGTCATACACGATTTCGTGGAGCGCAACCCCCTCGAACATCGCCTCGAAGAGCTGCCGGAACCTTCTCTCGCTCCGCTCGAGCCTCGCATGACTCTTTTGCATCTCGTCGAAGCTCTGGGCCAGTTCCTCTTCCGATGCGGCGAGTTCCTCGTATGCAGCCCCCAGTTCGTACGTCTCCCGCTGCAGCTCGTCCTCCGCCTGTTTCCGGTCGGTGATGTCCCGGATGGATTCTATAGCCCCGGCGATCGAGCCATTCGTATCATACAGGGGAGTCGAGGTGAACCAGAAATGACCCCCCTTTCCTTCATGGAACTGGGGGAGGGTGACTTCGGAGATCAGCTTCTCCCCGTCCTGGATGATGAAAGGATACTGTGCCGCCACGTCCGGGTCGTCTTTTAAGACAAGGTCGACGAGTATCGGCCGGCGTTCCCGGTAGAAGGGAAGTGCATATTCGTAATTCCCTTTGCCGAGGATATCTTCCGCCTTGATCCCGGTCATCTCCTCGATGGCCCTGTTCCAGGCTATCACCCTGCCCCCGGGGTCGATCACGAACGTTGCGTCCGGGAGGAAATCGATGATGTTCTCCAGCCGTTCCCTGCTCTCGCGCAGTTCCTCCTCGGCCTTCTTCCGGTCGGTGATGTCCGAGAGCATGGCGAACGAACCGAGGAACCGCCCATCCCGGTCCGTAACCGCGGTTGCCGATACCAGTGTCCAGATCACCCTGCCATCCTTCCGGATGAGGCGCCGTTCGTAATGGTCACCGTTGCCCCTGTGCCTTCGCTCTATCAGGGCTTCGTGGCCGGGGAGTTCTTCTTCCGGCATGAAGGCGGTGATCTTCCTCCCGAGCATCTCTTCGGGGGTATACCCGAGCATCTCCGCCATTCTGCTGTTGACAAACGTGGTGCGGAGCTGGTCGTCCATCTGCCAGACGCCTTCGAATGCGGTCTCGATTATCCGCCGGAACCTCCCCTCGCTCTCCGTGAGCAGTTTCTGGTTCTGGGCGAGCTCGTCGTAATTCTGCCGGAGTTCCTCCTCGGCCGCAGCGAGCTGTTCGTACGCTCCGTGAAGTTCCTCGTTCTTCTGGGAAAGGAGATGGAACTGGTGTTTCAATTCCTCGTTTGCAGCTGCCAGTTGTTCGTTCGAGGCCAGGAGTTCCTCTTCTGCCTGTTTCCGGGCGGTCACGTCGTCGAGCAGTATGAGAAGGGCGGGTCTTTCTTTCCACTGGATCCTCGTAGCGTGCACGACTACCCAGTAAATTTGTCCATTGGAGCCGATAACCCTGAATTCGTAGGTATCAGGGACGTCCTCTCCCGAGAGCCTGTGGACATGCCGGGACATCACCATCTCGAGGTCGTCCTGGTGGACGTAGTCCGAAACCTGCGTTCCTTCGAGGTCATTCGCCGGGATTCCGAGTATCTCCGCCAGACGCGGGTTCGCGAACAGGATTATCCCGTCCTGGGCGATGAGGATCGCCTCGTTCGCTTTCTCCACGAGATTCCGGTATTTTTCCTCGTTCTCGCGGAGCGCTGTTTCCGCCTGGCGGAGGTTCATCACCTGCCGGATCTTGTGAGAGAGTTCCGCGAACTGTGCATTCGGGTCGCCCCCTTTCTGGATATAAAAGTCGGCCCCGTTCTCGAATGCCTTGATGACAACCTCTTCACGCCCTTTCCCGGTGAAGATGAGGAAGGGGGTGGTATCTCCCGAAGCACGGAGTTTTTTGAGGAGTTCGAGCCCGTCCATGCCCGGCATCTGGTAATCAGAGACGATTACGTCGTAGTCCCCGATGTCGATCTTTTCGAGGGCACCATACGCGGACTCCACCGTATCGACGGAGAAATTTCCCAGTTTCTCTATGAAGAGCCTGGCGAGTTCGAGCAAACCGGGCTCGTCGTCGACATAGAGGACGCGTATCACACTAGTATCCTCTCTAGGAATAGAATCTCATTAATTTTGGCAAACCGGAATGAGGCATCAGCCCGGATCCGGCGACCCACGGGTCCTCTCATCCTCCCGGAACCTTAACAAGCCATTCTGCCGAAGTGTTCTCACAATGTGGAAGGAAGTCTCTATCGACACCTGGATTGCAGGGAGAGCCTCCAGTCTTGAGGATGTACGGCAGAATGTAGCCGGGATCATCGAAAGGGTGCGGAATGAAGGCGATGCCGCGCTGAAGGCCATGTCCCGTCACGTGGTGCTGGAGGACGTCGCGGTGCATGAAGAGGAGATCGCAGCCGCGTACGAGAGCGTCGATGATGCGGTCGTGGAGCGGCTCATCGAGGCCGAGGCACGCATCGAGCAGTTCCACGAACTCCAGAGGCCCCGGGGCCTCTGGCTCGACTCGATCGAACCGGGGATCGTATTCGGGGTCAAGACGACCCCCCTGCACAGGGTCGGCATCTACGTGCCCGGCGGCCGCGCCGCCTATCCATCGACCGCCCTGATGTGCTCGGTACCCGCACGGGTGGCGGGAGTCCGCGAGATATGCGCCTGCTCGCCTCCCCCCGTCAAACCGCTTACCCTTGTCGCCCTCGACATCGCCGGTGTGACCGAAATTTACAACGCGGGCGGGGCACAGGCGATCGCCGCAATGGCGCTCGGTACCGAAACGGTCCGCCCGGTGCAGAAGATCGTCGGACCGGGAAACGTGTATGTCACCATGGCGAAGATGATGCTCCGGGAGAAGGTGGAGATCGACTTTCCCGCAGGCCCGAGCGAGGTCGCGATCATCGCGGACCGCACCGCCGATCCCGAGATCGTGGCATCCGACATCCTCGCCCAGGCGGAGCACGACCCCGATGCGGCCTGCCTCCTGATCACCACGGACCGGGACCTGCCCGGGAAGGTAGGGAAGGCGGTCGCCGCAATGACACAGAATGCCCCCCGGCGTGAGATAATCGAGAAAGCATTGCTGAATTCCGGGTATGTGGTCGTCCGGAACCTCGATGAGGCGGTCGCGCTCTCTGACCAGGTCGCCCCCGAACATCTCTCGATCCAGACCGAGGACTCCCTTGCCCTGGTGACCCGGGTTGAGAATGCAGGGGCGATTTTTGTCGGGCGGTTCTCGGCGGTCGCGAGCGGTGATTATGCTGTAGGGACAAACCACGTCCTTCCGACCGCAGGATACGCGAAACTTTACTCAGGACTCGATGTGAACCACTTCTGTAAAACGGCATCGGTCGAGATGGTAGACCGGACCGGTCTCGAGGCGATCGGGGACATCGTCGAAACGATCGCGGAGGCGGAAGGACTGTTCGCCCACGCGGAATCGGTACGGGTCCGGCGCCGGAAACACTGAATTATTTCCTAATATCTCTTTTATGCGTATTTTCCCGCAGCTTGCGGGCTGTCACAATAGATGCAGACCTGCAGCCTGTTGACAGAGCGCCCAAAACCCGATCGGTCCGGGCCCGCTCGGAAGGGTTTCCCCGGTTTCGGAATGCATCCGCTCCACCGGCATAAACTACTTAAACTCACAGGGTGAGGGGTGCCTGACCGGGGAGCACTCCGGCGAGCTACGTGATTATAAAGACAAGGAGGCAATATCTTGCCAATCGGACAGAAAGTCTTTCAAATCGAGTGGAAAAGCATGGGAATGTCGGTAAAGGCCGTGGGCCCCGAAGGTATGACCATGGAGATGACCGCAAGCGGGGAAGTGACCGGGTTCGGACCCGCAAAGGGCCTGAAGGGGATGGCCGTGATAACATTCCAGGATATCGTCGGACCAGGTGGAATCACCACAGGAAACGGGCAGGGGTTCATAAATTTCACCGGAGGAGAGACGGCGGTATGGAAATTCATGTTTGCCGGGAGAATGAAGAGCCCCGGAGTCCAGGCATGGGTGGGACCTGTCACCTACATGACCATGGCCAAGAACCTGGCATGGATGAACGAGATGGTATTCATCACTGAAGGTGAAGGCAAGAGCGGGTCGCCTGAAGCCCGCGATATCGTATACGAGTGGGTCCCGTAGTCCCGCGGCCAGGGGACACGCCGGCATATTATTTACCTCTTTTTCAAACTGGTTCCCAGCTGACCGTTTCCGACTTGCGTCCGTGCCTTATGGAAGGAGGGGTCGGTCCCGGGTATACAATTGATATCCCGGTTCTCCCCCCCGGTTTCCGCACGGCAGGCGTGAGCGGTAAATTCTTCGGCTCTGTCAGATCCATGTTTTCTTTCAAGTATTCCTGCATTTTCAAAGGTTTCGCCAGGGCTAAATTAAAAACAAAAACGTATAGGGTGACAGGGTACAGCAAAGTAAATTCTTTTGAAAACATCCGGGATCCGAGCCCGGACGCTAAAAAATGTGGAGTTCAGGCGACTACCATGTAGGGCCGCATCATCTCGTTATCCTCGTGGTCGATGATGTGGCAGTGCCATACATATCCCGGTCCGATCGTGGGATCGAACGGATATTCGTCGCCGTCCTGCTGGGCCCAGCGGATCCTGATGGTAGTCACTTCACCGGGGTTCATCTGGACGGTATCCTTCCACCCGGTCTCGCTCGGGAGTGGCCCCGACGGGCTTCCAAGCAGGTAAGGCGTAAGGTTGGGCACGTTTATCGTGGGATGGTCGAGCGGGGGCTCGCCGTTCAGGGCGATCCAGTCGGTCTGGTAAGTGTCGACATCGAACGCCTGCCTGCTGACCAGCTGGAACTGTACCAGGTGGAGGTGAATGGGGTGGGTATCCATGGTGGGATTAACGATCATCCACTCCTCGGTGGTTCCCTGGACCGGAAGTTCTGATACCGGCGCCATCCACTTCTGCCCGTCAAGGAGAATCTCCAGCGGTTCGTCTTCCGGACTCACGACCTCCTGGAGGGTCAGGATCCTGGTGTTCACCGGATCAGGGAGGGTGGGGAAGGTCCCGTTCAGGGTCGGGTTCAATTCGGCGGGGAGGACGGGCATCCCCGGCCCCACGCCCGACGTCACGGTGAACTGGATGATCTGGCCTGTCGTGGCGGGGTCGACGGCATCCCCGCTGGGGAACGGCGTCGGTGCGTCGTTCATCAGGATCACCTTTGTCCCGGGAGCAAGGCTCGAGAAGTCAATCAGGATATCCGCACGCTCTCCCGGGGCGATGGTGAGCTCGTTTTGCTCCGCCGCCGTCTTGAGATATCCGCCATCGCTCCCAATCTGGGTGAAATTCATGCCGTTCGACAGCGTGAGTGTGTAGAACCGTGCATTGGACCCGTCGAGCAGCCTGAACCGGTATGCCGCCCTGTCCACGTTCATGTTCGGCCAGACCATCCCGTTCACCATGATGGTATCGCCGAAGAACTCGGGGTTCCAGTAGGGGTGGACGTCCGGGACGTTTCCAACGGACGGGAAGAATATGGAGCCGTCAGAGAGGAACACACGGTCCTGGATTGCAAGGGGTACCTCGTACTTCCCCTGCGGAAGGACCGCACCAACCGGGTCGTCCTCGTCTCTTAAGAGATAGAACCCGGCGAGTCCGGACATCACGTTGATCCTGGTGATGCCGAGCGCATGGTCATGATACCACAGGGTCGCCGGCTGCTGGCTGTTGGGATAGATGTACACCGCGGAATCCGGGTCTGTCGGCTCTTCAGTCCGGTAGTCCATCCCGTGCAGTCCGGTCGAGGTGAACCACTGTTCCGGGCCTCCGTCCGAAGTGGACTGGACTTCCGCTCCGTGGAGGTGGGTTACCAGCGGGACAGGATACTGCGCATCGGGATAACCGGGCGGATAGGGGTTGAACGGCGGGATCGGGTGCGGCATCTGGTTCGGATTTGCCCAGTGGAGCGTGGGATCCACGGCGAACAGGTGGGGGTCCTCAATCTGGTTCTCCCACTTCACCGTGACCGGTATGTCTTTCTCTGCTTCGAAGCTGGGGGCGGGAGAGTTCCTCACAAATCCGAGGGGCTGACCGGTAACACCATCCTTCGCCTCACCGCCGTAGCCCCAGACCTCGGTCTCCGGGAATGGCGGGGGGAGGATCTGCTGGCAGAAACTTGACATGGTAATTTCGTAGCGTCCATCCTCGTCCCCCACGTAGACCGGCGGCGGTCCGTTCAGTTGGTTCACCCATTTGGGAATAGTGTGCGGATCGATTGGCAGTGCCGGTTCGGGAGGGAGAGGAGTGGTCGAGAACCCGATAAGGGTCCCTGCGTTCTGCATCACGACCCAGTAGCCCTTATAGGGAAGCAGGTCCTGGACCGGCCCGCCCCTGGCATACCCCCATCCCGGCTGATTCAGGGACGGGCTGATCACCATGAGGTACCCGAGTCCGTGGTTTGCACCTTCCTGAATGCTGATCAGGGCCTGGTCGAGCGGCATCGCAGGGAACACGCCGGAAGTGAACGCCGGAGCCGGGCCTATCAGGTTTATCCCGGCGTCGAGCACCCTCGTCGGGGGTGCGGAGACCTCGTCGGAGGGATACAGGGAGACTATCCCGGCGCGTTTCATCTTGATATAGAGGGCATCGAGCGGGGAGAGGGTGTAATCCCCGGAAGGAATGAACCAGGACCCATCATTCCACCCAAGGACGATGAGACAATCGTCGCCGGAGAACCGGAGAAGCCGTTCCAGTTTCGCCTGGTCCGGGTCGAGCAGGATCGGGGTCGAGAAGAGGTTCCATCCGCTCGGCAAAGTGACGTTGAAGTGCCGTCCGGGAGCGGGCGGGCAGGAGGACTCTACGACCACATTGTGCACCACGAAACTTGACCCGGCGGTATTCGTCACCGTGAGAGTGACGGGAAATGTCCGGGTGTAGTCCGAGGTAAAGATATGAACCGGGTTCTCCTGGGTGGAGACCGGGCCCCCGTCCCCAAAGTCCCATAGGTAGCTCAAGGGAGGGGTCCCGGTCGAGAGATCGGTGAAATGCACCTCGAGAGGGGAAGGTCCCTGATCCGGATCGGCGTCGAACTCAGCCACCGGGGGCTCGGGCGGCGGGCCGGAGACATTCACGGTGATAAATGTCGAGGCTGTGCTCGAAGTCTCGAAATTGGTCACTACGAGGGTCACATTATAGACCGTGGAGCTTTCGGCCGTGAACGTATGGATCGGGTCGGGATAGGTCCCGATAGGAGAACCGTCACCGAAGTTCCACATATAACTGAAGATGCCTGTCCCGGTCGACGTATCGGTGAACTGCACCGTGAGGGGGGAGAATCCTGAAGTCTGATTTGCGGAAAAACCTGCCACGAGAGGAGGGATGGGGTCGGCAGATGCCGTCCCCGCACCCGAGAGGAAAAGGAGCAGGATTACTAACGATAAGTACGCTATGTATCGCACACCACACCACCTTCGTTATGATGACTCCGGACAATTGGTATTTATAGTTTTTTGCAGGAGGCGGGTGAATCCCAACCTTTTACATCACACCTGCCTATGAGAACCCCAAATAGACGTGTTTAATATCTCTGAGTGAAACAGAATATCAACCGCCGGGAAATTGAAAAAGAAGTCCGTAAATCGGTCAATAATAAATTTTAATTTTGCCGGGGAACAACAACAATACTGCGACGCATCGGAGAGGAGATCTCGTGAATAATGAGGAACAATTCTTTCGGAACCTGATCGATACCAGCCATGACTGGGAAGAGCTGCTTGGACCGGATAACCTGTATATCTACCTCTCTCCGGCGTGCGAGCGCATTACGGGATATTCCCCGGAAGAATTTATTGCGGACCCGGACCTGTTGGAATCGATCGTCCATCCCGAAGACGGGAGAATCCTGAAAGAACACCGGGATCGAATTTTTCATGAATTCAGGGATGAAACCTGCTGCCTGGACTTCCGGATAATAGCCCGTGACGGGGAGATCCGATGGATAAACCATTGTTGCAGGCCGTTGTTCGACGACCGGGGAGAATTTATCGGTCGCCGCGGGAGCAACCGGGACATCACGGTGAGAAAGAAGGCCGAAGAAGATCTCCAGGCCCTTGCGGACCGTTACCAGCTGTTGCACGAAGAGTACGAGGTCGCAAACGAAGAACTGAGATCCCAGAACGATGAACTTCACCTGTTCTCCGAGAAGGTCGCCTTCCAGGAGAGAAAACTCCAGGGTATACTATCCTCGATGGAAGACTTCGTGTACATCGTGGACCGGGACGGTACGTGTGTATATGTGAATGCCGCGGTGGCAAAGGCAGTTTCCGGTGAGCCCGCCGATCTTTGCGGGAGATCGGTCGAGGATATCTGGGACCGGGCAGGCGTGGTGATGGAATCCATCGGGTCATTCCGGGCAGACCTCGCCGCTGCATTTCTGACCGGGACATCGAAGACCGGGGAGAATGTCTTCCGCGATCCGGAAGGGATCAGGTGGCGGCTTTATACCATCCATCCGTTACGCGACGAGAGCGGAGACCAGAAGACCGCGCTGGTCACCTCAAGGGACATCACCAGGATGAAGGTGGCCGAACGGGATCTGAAAAAATCCCATCGTGAGCTGATGGACATCATCGAGTTCCTCCCGGACGCGACCTTTGTCCTTGACGACCGCCAGCAGGTCATCGCCTGGAACAGGGCAATTGAGACGATGACTTCTGTCCCGAAGGAGAATATCCTCGGGAAGGGGAACTACCTGTACTCCATCCCGTTCTACGGGGAGGAGAGGCCTATGCTGAATGACTTCGTCATCACCGGAAAGCGGGACATCGGGCATCTTTACGATATCTTCGAGGACCGCGATGACGTCGTGATCGCCGAGACGTTCGCTCCCGGGTTCAATAACGGAAGCGGAGCACATCTCTGGGCAAAAGCATCGGTGATCAGGGACGACGAGGGCAGAACCATCGGGGCCATCGAGACCATCCGTGACATCACCGCAAAACGGAGGGTGGAAGAGGAGCTGCTCCGGAAAAACACCGAACTCTCGGATATGAACCGGAAACTGAACGTCCTCTATGAAGAGCTTGCCGAGATCGAGGAAGAACTGCGCCAGAACTATGATGAGATCGTGAGAGGCGAACGTGCGCTCCGTGAGAGTACAATACTGTTCTCCAAAGCGGAATCAATTGCCCACCTCGGGAGCTGGGATCTTGATGTGCGTACCAACCGTCTTACCTGGTCGGATGAAGTGTACCGGATATTCGGCCTCGAACCGGGTGTATTCGGCGCGACATATGAGGCCTTCCTGGACGCGGTGCACCCTGATGATCGCGACGCGGTGGACGCTGCATACCTGGGGTCCCTTCGCGAGGGCGTGGATCACTACGAGATCGAGCACAGGATCGTACGGAAAGACACCGGCGAGGTGAGATCTGTCCACGAAAAGTGCGAACATTACCGGGACGGGACAGGCTCGATCATCAGGTCGGTCGGAATGGTGCACGATATCACCGGGAGGATCCGGGCGGCCGAAGAACTTGCCGCCAAGAACCAGGAACTTGCCGCCAAGAACGAGGAACTTGTCGTCCTGAACGAGGACCTCGCGGAGAAGGAGGAAGAGCTCCGCCAGAACCTGGACGAACTCGGGAAGAGCGAACGCACGCTCCGGGAGACTACACAGTACCTGGAGAACCTGATCGGATATGCCAATGCCCCGATCATCGTATGGAACCCTGAGTACCGGATCACACGGTTCAACCGGGCGTTCGAGGTACTTGTAGGGAAAAATGCGGAGGAAGTGGTGGGAATGCCCCTCGAGAGCCTGTTTCCCGGCAGATGCAGGGATGCGAACATGAACCTGATCCGGAAGACCTCGAAGGGAGAGCGGTGGGAATCCGTGGAAATCCCGGTTGTTACGAACACCGGGGAGATTCGGACGGTGTTGTGGAACTCTGCCACGTTGTACGAACCGGACGGGACCACCGTCCACTCCGTGATCGCCCAGGGGCAGGATATCACGGGCCGGAAAGAGATGGACGCAAGACTTCGGAGGAAAGCCGAAGAGCTCGCGAGATCGAACGAAGAACTGGAGCGTTTCGCGTACGTGGCGTCCCACGACCTCCGCGAACCGCTTCGCATGGTGACGAGTTTCTCCCAGCTGCTCCAGCAGCGCTACCAGGGAAAACTCGATGCCGATGCGGACGAGTTCATCGATTACGTGGTCGAGGGCGGAAAAAGGATGGACGCCCTGGTAAACGACCTCCTCGAGTTCTCCAGGATCAATTCAAGGGCAAGACCGCTTGCCCCGACCGACATGAACGTAGTGGTGGAGGATGCCCTCAAAAGCCTCTCGGTCTCCACGAAGGAGAGCGGGGCGAGGATCGAGGTGGGATATCTTCCCACGGTCCCTGTGGACCGCACGCAGATCGCCCAGGTATTCCAGAACCTGATCTCCAACGCGATCAAGTTCAGGGGGGAGGATGTCCCCTGGATCCGGATTGGAGCCACCCGTAAGGATGAGTTCTGGGTCTTTTCAGTCCGGGACAACGGGATAGGGATCGATCCTGACTATGCCGAGACCATATTTGAGATCTTCAAGCGGCTTCACACCAAGGAGCAGTACCCGGGAACCGGTATCGGGCTCGCGATCTCCCGGAGGATCGTGGAACGACATGGAGGGAGGATATGGGTGGAATCCGATATCGGTAAGGGTTCGACCTTCGCATTCACAATCCCGGCAGGGGATACGTTCTCCTGACCCGTCCCTTCCCCGGTGAGTCCTCCAAGGGCGGTACTGATCAATCCCGGGAAGCCCTGTGATCCCGTGTGACGGAGATGACGTTAAACCCAGGCGAAATTTATGTTTTTACCGGGATGCCGGGTTCTCTCAATTTCCCCGACCAGTCGATCGGCCAGGGAAAGTACCTGGGCCATGATCAGGAGGATGATCGCGGTATTCATCCAGGGGCGTGATTGTTCACGAAAAGAGCGCTTCCGCCAGGGCTTTTAAAATTCCAGGAAACGAAAGAAAGAGAGGGTGGATTTACGCGGACTTTGCCGCGAGATCCACGTCCTCTTCCTTGATAGTCTTTCTGCCTGCGTGCATCGCAAGCCGGTTTGCTTCCTTGACCAGGTTTGCAATGTAGTCTTCGGTCTTTGCGACAAGAGCAGCCGCGGCATCGCTACCGACTCTCTCTGCTCCGTTCTGCTTGGCAATCCTTACGACTGCAGCGATAGGTAAATCTGCCACCTTGATTACCTCAAAATACTAAAAGAGCTGCTGGTATTTATATATATCCCCAAAACGGTGGCTTCTCTTACTACCATGTGGAGTTTTACCCTCAATTTACACTCCGAAAAGAGGAAATTCCATTGGAAAAAGTTCATGAACGTGTCGATGAAGGAAGATAGGACCCCGCGGCCGGATCGAATCACCATCGTCCGGAAATCTGGTAATTTCCAACTGGTAGAGGGATCTGCCGAAAATACACAATTTTCTCATGATTTGTGGAACCTACCGTTGCCGGGGCAGGAAGGTTTCAGGCAATCACTGCGGTAACAAAAAGCGTGATGCGCCCGCAGTCCGGGTGCCGATTCCCACGAAACGATCTCGTCATGGGGGTCGCCTTCACAGTGTGCCTTGTAAAGGGCAGGATCCCCTCGTTACGATGGACCGGGATACCGGTTCATATCCTGGAAAAACAACTCCTATGGAGTGAGTAACAATTTAATCGCTCTTAAGAACGAACCGATTTCCCTCCTCCCTGGGCAGCCCCGGATTCACCGTATATCCGTCAGGCACACCGTGGATCAGCGGCCAATGGTTCACGACCTCGTCATGAAAAAATATAACCCCTGAATTCCCAGATACGCTACCATGATCTTCGCATGTTCGGCCCACGGGAGTATCGAATGACGACGAAACTGATGCAGGGGCTTTCATTCAGGCGTTCCGGTAAAACCCCCGTGGTGGACGGCGGACGGGGAGTTTATGCAGGTACGCTGATCGCCTCCTCTATGGCGGGGGATTCATGAAAATTCCCCGCCTACGCGGACCCATGCCCTCGGGGAAGTTTTTCGTGGTCGCACTACTCCTGTTCCTGGTCACTACAGGCGCAATGGTGGTATTCCTTGCCGCCCAGACGACAGTGACAGGATTCATCTGGCAGGGGACCCGGTACAGTCCGTTCTTCATCCTGGCGATGACGATCCTCGGGGGACTTGTGGTCGGACTGACACTCCGGCATTTTGGCGATCATGTCGGGCTTCTCCAGCAGACCCTGTTCATGTTCCGGGAGTCGGGGAGGTTCGAACCAAAGTACCTCCCCGGGGGGCTGCTTGCGATATTCTTATCCCTGATCTTCGGCGCAAGCCTCGGACCCGAGATGGCGGCCGTCGATATGGGCGGGAGCGTGGGGACCTGGTCCGGTGATAAAACGAAGGATACGACAAAAAATATCAGAATACTGAGCCTGATCGGGATCAGCGGAGCCCTGGTCGGGTTCGGGGTATTCCTGGGGGCGACCGCGACCACGTCCGGAGCGCTGTATCCTGTTCCTTCCTATGCGGAGTTCATTCCGATCGACCTCCTCTATGCCGCCGTGCTTGGTCTCATAGGGGGTGTCGCCGGTCTCGCATTGGTATATTCTTACCGTATCTTCTCCCGCGCGATGACCCCCCTGGCCGGGAGACCGGTTCTCCGGGGAGTTCTCGGCGGACTTGTGCTGGGCCTCCTGGGTATTGCTGCTCCGCTGATCCTCTTCTCCGGTCAGTATGAATTCCAGACGGTACTCATCGAGGGGGCTGCGCTCGGGGCGGCCACGTTGTTTCTCCTGGTGGTGGCGAAGATCCTCGCGAGTACATGGTGCATGGCCACGATATTCAAAGGCGGCCCAATCTTTCCCCTGATTTTTGCCGGTGGGACCCTCGGGATGGCAATAAGCCTCGTATTTCCCGTCATCCCGCTGACGGTTGGCATCACCGCGGTCATGGCAGGAATGATCGTCTGCATCCTCAAGTCACCATTCGTGGTGATCCCGCTCCTTATCCTCATCTTTTTCCAGTGGGGGATCATCCTCGTCGTGATCGTGGCCACGCTGGTAGGCTACCTGGTCACGAAGAATGTGTATATGGTCCCGCGTCCCAAGTCCGGAACCGGGCGGTAGGCAGGGATTCCGGTTCAAACAACATTTTTTGAAACTGCCGGCCCGGCCCGGTGAATGATAACGCCGGCCCCCGGACGGAAATACATCCGGGTGATAAGGTTTATACCGGAATATTTCAAATATAGTTGAAATAGTGAACCCCTCCCACACCGGACACCCGGGGTGCACGAGGTATATGCGATGAGGAATATGGAATGAAGGATACGCGGAAAGGTGTGGGGAGAGTCCCGGTGAAGGAGGCCTGCCCGGGATGACTGACCCCCTCACCGGCTCGCTTCTTGCCGGCTGGGATACCCTGTATTCCTATCTTAGCCAGCACGTGCTGACCTGCCTTGTGCCGGCATTCTTCATTGCCGGCGGGATCGCTGCATTCCTCAAAAAAGAGGCAATTCTAAAATATTTCAGTCCCGATGCAAAGAAATCCGTCGCCTATGGTATCGCCTCGGTATCCGGGACGGTCCTTGCGGTGTGCTCCTGCACCATCCTCCCCATGTTCGCGGGAATCCTGAAGAAAGGCGCCGGACTCGGACCCGCGATCACCTTCCTTTACGCCGGGCCTGCGATAAATATCCTCGCAATCGTCTATACCGCAAATGTCCTGGGCCTTGACCTCGGATTCGCCCGTGCGGTGGTCGCGGTGGTGAGTGCGATCGCCATCGGGTTGATCATGGCCTGGCTCTTCCGGCACGAAGTCCAGGACGGACAGAAGAAAGGGAGCGGTGCTCCCCGCTCCGACGCCGCGCCCTGCGAGGAGGAACGCCCCCGCTGGGTGGTGCCGCTCTTCTTCGTTCTTCTCGTCGCGGTGCTCCTGGTGGCGACTTCAGGGTTCCTGGACGTGCTTGTCCGGCTGTTCGTCGTCTACTTCCTGACTATGGGTATCGCGGTGCTGCTTATCTATTACTTCACCCGGGACGAGGTGACCATCTGGGGGCTGGAAACCTGGGACCTTACGAAGAAGATATTGCCCCTCCTTATCGTGGGGACCTTTGCCCTCGGGGTGCTTGCGTATTTTCTCCCCCCGGAGACGTTCCAGCCTTACTTCGGGTCGAACGACCTGTTCTCATGCTTTTTGGCTGCGCTCGTGGGGGCAATTCTTTACATGCCCACCCTTCTGGAGGTCCCGATCATCGGGACGACGCTGGGGTACCTCTCTGGGGTGATGGCAAAAGGACCGGCACTCGCACTCCTCCTCTCCGGCCCTACCATCAGCCTGCCGAGCCTCCTGGTCATCTACAGGGTCATCGGGGGGAAGAAGACGGTTGCATATGCCGTGCTCGTGATCATATTCGCCACTGTGGGGGGTTACCTCTTCGGGGCGCTGGGGTTGTGAACCGCGATGACAAATCTCTATGATAAACCGCCCTGCTGTGCGGCTGACGCCCTCCGGCAGGTAAAGACCATATCCGTCAACGGCATACCCACCGGGATTGCCATGATGGAGAAGGTATTTTCGGAGGTAAACGCACTGGGAATATCGGATGAAGCCCGCCTTAAGGAAACCCTCCTTGAGAAAGTAAAGGTGTACAATTACGTCCCGCGGGCGGCTGCACCCGCATATGCCGAGGCTCTCCTCAGGGAGTACCGCGAGTACAGGCCCCCGGGGGCCTGAGGGAGAACAGCGATGATCAGGATCGAGGTGCTCGGGACCGGGTGCGTGAAGTGCAGCAGGATGCATGCGAACGTCCTCGAGGCGGTGAAAAAGACCGGGGCGGATGCGGAGGTTATCCAGGTAAAAGACATAAATTCCATCGCCGATCGGGGAGTTATGCTCACTCCTGCCCTGGTTATCGACGGGGTTATAAGGGCTGAGGGAAGAATCCCCTGCGTGGAGGAGATCGAGGAGATGATACAGGAATGACCAATAAAGGAAAAAGGACGGCGGAATCTACAGGGGTATATCTATGAAAACAATCGAAGTGATCGGAACGGGTTGCATGAAATGCACGCGTTTGCTGAAGAACGTGGAGATCGCGGTAAAGGAGCTCGGGATCGAGGCCGAGGTCAGGAAAGTGGATGACATCACCGAGATAATTGACCGCGGGGTGATGCTCACCCCGGCGCTCGCAGTGGACGGGGAGCTGAAAGTCTCCGGTCGTGTCGCTGATGTCCCGGAACTGAAACGAATTCTTAAAGAGAGCGCCTGAAGCGCGGGCAGAAAAGCCCGGGCGCTGCCTTCCCCTTCCTCGGAGAAGTCCCCTCCAGGCAGGGGCGGATAACCGTTTTTTTCGCGGGACAAAAGAATCATGCTCCGATGGCTGCAAGAGTTCCGTTTCCGGAGACGTACACCCAATAACCCTGGCCGGGGCGAAGCAGGCCGGAATCATTGCTCGCTCCCTTCGAATCCCTGAGTATCGAAGAGTCATACGTCTGGGTTGAAGCGTTATACCCGGTGCAACTGGTCCACAGGTCGCCCAGGGATGAAAGAGTCTCGTTTGCCGGGACCGGTGCGATATCGGTGAAACCGACGGCATTCCACCCGGAGAAGAGCTCCTTGACCGCCGGGGGGTGCGCGGGATCGGTGCTGAAGATCAACGAGAGTTCGCTCTCTTCCGTGGAATAGATCCAGATCCCGTCAAGCGGCCTGACCCGCGTCCCGCCATCAAGCGGTTCCCACCCGGTCAGTGGCTGATACCCGAGCACCGGGTGGTTTCCGGTGAGGTTCAGGTCCATGATCTTTCCGAGGATGGCGTATGGTGCGAGCTCCCGCGGTACCGAGATAAAGTTCCACCCAGGGTGGAGCGGCACAAGGTATTCAGGGACCCAGAGAAGGTCGGTCCGGGTAGCGTTACGCCCGCTTGTGGTGTCGATAACAGTGAGCGTAACCTCGTATTCGCCGGGGGCCCCGTAGGAGTGGGCCGGGTTTTCTGAGGTATACTCCGGGTAGTCGTCCCCGTTGATATCCCATGCATACTCGACCTGGCGGGAGGAAATCCCGGATATCCCTGCGGATAACGTCCCGTTGAGGGGGAATGCGAACCTGGATGAAACCGGCGGAGTTGACGGGAGGAAGCGGATCACCTCAAGGCGCAGTGAGGTTTCCTGATCACCGGTCAGAGTGGTGTTTGCTGATCCTTCTTCCTGGTAGGTCAGGGATTCGTTGAGGGAATTGTTCGACAGTTCCCCTGAAAGATTTGAGTTGCCGGACCCGTCGGCGGGAATGATGAGGGATTCGTTGAGGGAATTGTTCGACAGTTCCCCTGAGAGATTTGAGTTGCCGGACCCGTCGGCGGGAATAATGAGGGATTCGTTGAGGGAATCGTTCGACAGTTCCCCTGAAAGATTTGAGTTGCCGGATCCGTCGGCGGGGATAATGAGGGATTCATTCAGGGAGTAATTAACGAGTGTGCCCGTAAAGGATGAATTCTCCTGCGGGGCTTCGTCTGCCGGCATGGATTCGTTCTCAGATCCTGCTGAATAATCCGGTTGATTACCAGTGAGGTTGACGACGGCGGATTCCTGTGCAGGTACCGGAGGGGTGTCATTCTGGAGGGGGAATCCCGTGCCTGCGGTATCCATTGTGCTGATGCAACCTGACGCGGTCCCCAGGGTAACCAGCAGGAATGCGAGAAGGACAATGGTGCCCGCGTACCTGTTCATGTGGATCACCTCCGATTACGATGCGTCTGCCGAAAGAAGAATGAAAGGACCCGGAACCGGTTCTTCTCCCACATTCCCCCGGAAGGCAGATGATCAGCCCGGATACCGTGTGGCAAGCATATATATTTTGTCCATGCGGCACCTGCATACGCTCCCATCGGAACTTCTATTCATTACCCTGACACATGCAGGGGTGCCGGGAATGATAACGCAGGCCCGGCGACACCCGTAATCCTGGGAAACATTCTTAAAATGGTACCGTGACAGGCACAGTCGGTATGACCCTATGGTCGATCACATGATGATGACCGGTCACATGTGGGTTTTGTCAGGATGTAAACCGGCGGGATTGCCCGGATTACCACAAGACAAGATCCTGGTTGACCGGAGTGAGACCATTCCCGCGATCCGGGAGATGAAAATGCACGCCAGGAAGCCGGAAAATATACGGGATCGAGACCGCGAGTCCGCGGGGGAGATGCTCACGGCCTAAGAACTGGATAAGAAACTATCCCGCTCTTTCATCGGCCTGACACCTGAAGAGGCCGCACCGAGGCTTGAAACCTACCGCACCTGTCCCAGGACATGGTGCAGACCATGGTCTACCTTAACCTTTCCGTCGGCGGGCATCTCACGGTGCTTGTCGCACGCACCCGGGGGCCGTTCTGGTCCATACCTCCCGCAAAAATCCTCCTGTTCGCGGTTATCGGCACCCAGTTTCCGGCCACGCTCATTGCCGTGTATGGAATTTTTATGACCCCTATCGGCTGGGAGCTCGCCGGGATCGTATGGATACACCCTGGTCATGTTTTTCTTCCAGGACCGGGTGAAGCTGCTCGCCTACCGCGTATTCGGCAGGGAACCTTCGGGCATCCTGGTAAAAGAGAGTGGAAAACCCGGGGGAAATTTGCCCGCAGATTGAAGGAAAAGGGATCCCTGCCTCGCGTACCCAAACGGGATCTACTTTCCGATAATTTTCAAAGCCTCATCCGGGCCGGTATCATCGAGAGAGATGGCAGCAATGGCATCACACATCCTGACAGCCTCCTGAAGAGACTTCTGGTGGATGTTCCGCCCGGTGGCGTTCCCGCTTGTCCCTCCGAGATGGATCTGGTTATAGAGACCTTTCAGGAACTGCGCTTCGTCCACGCTCGGTCCCCCCGAACAGATGATCTTCGTCCGCCCCCCGGCATTAGTGGCCTCTTTTAGCAATTCCGGGACCTGGACCCCGTCTTTTTCAGGCACGTTCACCTTCGCAAAGTCACTTCCCAGCGCCGCGGCGATGCCGGCAGCCCCGGCGACGAGGTGGGGAGCGGTCTCGTCACGGACGCTTTTTCCCCGCGGGTACATCCAGAGTACCGTCACCAGCCCGTAGCGGTGAGCACTGACCACGATCCGGGCCGCCTGCCGGAGCATCTCCGACTCGAACTCGGAACCGGGATAGACCGTATATCCCACGGCACGAATTGAGAGCCCGCTCCGATCCCTGAACCGTACTACGTCCCCGACCGTGTGGAGCATCGGACTGAAGGGGTCCTGGTCGGCGGTTTTTCGAAGGTTTGTCTTGGAGTTCAGTTTCACCAGGTACGGGACATTCCCGTAGTCCATGCCGTACCGGGAGATCAGCCCGAGCTGAGTGGCAAACACGCCTATCCTTCCTCTCGCGGCGATCCGGAAAAGGTGCTCGGGATCGGCATCATCCGGATG
This sequence comes from Methanolinea mesophila, assembly GCF_017873855.1. Classification (NCBI taxonomy): domain Archaea; kingdom Methanobacteriati; phylum Methanobacteriota; class Methanomicrobia; order Methanomicrobiales; family Methanoregulaceae; genus Methanolinea; species Methanolinea mesophila. The sequence goes on along the minus strand of NZ_JAGGKR010000001.1, from coordinate 139,037 downwards.
GATTCCCGGTCCCATGAAGTCGTCGTTTAAATGTTCGATCTTCTGGTCGCCTGCAAAGAGCATCAGCCGTCCGCGCCCGTGAGTTATCTCCCTGTAATTTTCGCGATATATATCCCGCGTCTCCACCGGCACATCGAGCGGGACGAAGCCCTCATCCCCAATCTTCATGGCAATTCATCCTGTCGTTCCCGTTATTGTTCTTTTCGGCCTGAGAAGGGTGAAGCCGGTCGTTCCAGCCTGCCGGATATGAGACATCCACCGGGGTGTCCGCCGCCTGGGAGTGGGACTCTCCACAGGGAGCATGACCGCCGGCGTCCTCCCCGACCTTCGACACTTCCCGGGGAGTCCTGGAATGGTGATCTCCCCGGCCCCGGGACCCCCGTTACAATGGTTTCGTTCTTTTCGGCGGGCCACGCTGCGATAGTTCCGAGGGCCCGGGGAGAATCCGGCGGGTCCGGACCCTTCTGACTGGGCGGTTCCCGGGCAGAAATAAGTGCTCACCAGCCGGACTGCAGTTCAATGAAATTGTTCGCCTGCCCGCCAGCAGCGTCCGGATGGTACCTTGACCATAGGAACGCAACATTCTCAAGGAATTTTGCTATTTCCGGCTGTGGAAACAACCCGTACGAATCCTTTAAGAAAAGGTTTATCTGGAAAGGCAGGTGAAAAGGCTCAACGATGAAAAAGATCGGGATTCTGACCAGCGGAGGAGACGCGCCGGGGATGAATGCCTGCATACGCTCGGCGGTGCGGACGGCGCTGGCCGCCGGCATCGAACCTGTCGGCGTCCTCCGGGGTTTTTCCGGGCTCATCCGCGGGGAATTCACGCCTCTGGACCGGAGTGTCATCTGCAATATCATACACAGGGGCGGCACGATCCTCGAAACGTCGCGCTCGGCCGAGTTTGAGACCCGGGAGGGGAGGTCGCGTGCCGCATCCATGGTCAGGGATGCGGGGATCGATGGCCTGGTGCTGATCGGAGGCGACGGGACATTCCACGGCGGGACCCTGTTCCAGGAAGAGACCGGTATCGAGGTGGCGGGTGTCCCCGCGACGATCGATAATGATGTTTATGGAACCGATTACTGCGTGGGCTTTGATTCCGCCATAAATTGTGCACTGGAGGCGATCGACAGGATCAGGGATACCGCCCTTTCTCACGAGCGCCTGTTCTTTATCGAAGTGATGGGACGGGATACGGGGTTCATCGCGCTGGAAAGCGGGATCGCGGGCGGCGCAGAGGAGGTGCTCATTCCTGAGGACCCGATGAGCGAATGGGAGCTCATCTCCCGGCTCAGAGAGTACTTCCGGGCAGGGAAACGAAGCGCCATCGTCGTGGTCGCGGAGGCGGATAACCCGGGATGGAGTTTCCGACTCTCAAGGGAAGTGCACGAGGCGACCGGGATTGATTCCAGGGTCTGTGTGCTCGGACATGTCCAGCGCGGGGGGTCGCCCACGGCCAGGGACAGAGTCCTTGGGAGCATGCTGGGATCATCAGCGGTGAACGCGCTCCAGGACGGCAGTTCCGGCTGTGTCGCGGGGGAGCTCCACGGAGATGAGGTCCTGACCCCGATGAAAGAGACCTGGATGAAGAAAAAAAGCCTTGATTCTCATCTGGTGATGCTGAAGAATCTATTATCCGAGGAATAAACCCCCGGGGCCGGATGGAGAGAGGAATCGGGGGACATGGCCAGTCCTCTCGTGGAGTACAAATTTCCTCAAAGCAGGAGAGGTCTGTTCAGGACGGGTTGTACCCCCTGAAGTACCTCATAACCGGAAAAAAGAGTTAGTAAGGTCCGCCCGGGACGAGACTCATCAGGGCGGCCATGAAGGTTCCCACTACCGCGATGCCCAGGACCACGAATATCAGGACAAGCACCAGGGGAACGACTACCGCCAGGATTGCATGACCGAGCACCATCTCATGGTTTTCCTTTATCCCGAGGATGAGAAGGATCCACGCCCAAATGACTCCGATAATGGAGATGTAAGGGATCCACCCCAGGATAAAGAACGGCGTGGACGCGTACATCACGGTCTTGATAGTCTGTACCACTCCTTTCGTCCCTCCGAAGAGCAACACGAATACGTGATAGAAGAACCCGTCCAGAAATACCCCGAAGAGCAGGATCAGGAAGAGGAAATAGGCCATGAACAGGCTGAGGGTTGCCACGAATCCCGTGAACACCGACAGGACGTTCGCGCCGATAGTCCCGAGGAGACCGGTTGCTGCAATCTGGTTTACGTAGTCGGTGAAGAATACTACACCGACGGTGATCGATACTATCGCATTAAGAATACTGAAGATGACAAGGAGAACCACGTAGTACTGAAAGGCGCTGGTCAGGCTCTCGGATCGGGTAGCCTGGAATGTAGCGGCAGGTTTCAGGAGAAAGCCTTTTACTTTCTCCGCAACGTGAGATAACATACAATTGCTAAGATATCCTGTTAACGGATAAAGATTCCCGCAACAGGCCGGAAAAACCAAAGGTGAGCCGGGACCCCCTTGGCGGTATACGCGGGGACCGGCAGACCTGCCCATAACTCCGCATACCAGGGGGAACGCTGAGGGATTCAGAGGGCTGCCCCGGCGCATCATCTTGTCGCCATACACCTATTCGTCCGGATTTATAGACGCTCCCCGGACGGTGGAGTGATCTGATCTCGAAATTCTGATGTAGGGATGGAGCACAAGAATGATCAGGGATGAAAGACGGGGAGAGGGATCTGGAGACCTCCTGTTACTCCATCGGCGAACTCATGCAGTTGATGGCGACCAGGATAAAGGGGATCGCAGTTGATCTAGAACGAAAGGAGACATCCTGCTTTCTCGACGAGATGCTCGCCGCGAAAAGGATCTATGTGACAGGGGCCGGGAGATCAGGCCTCGTATCCAGGGCATTCGCGATGCGGCTCATGCACATCGGGTTCGAGTCCTACGTAGTTGGCGAGACTATCACCCCCGCGTTGTCCCCCGGGGACACCCTTGTCGCATTCTCGGGATCGGGTGAGACGAATTCCATCGTGGACATATGCGAAACGGCACGGGATGTCGGTGCCAGGATCTGCCTGATCACCGGGGCGGAAGATTCCAGGATTATGCGGATAGCAGATTGTGCCGTGGTCCTTTCTGGAACCCTCGCCTATACCGTGGAGGCGCCCGCCGGCTATGAAGTCCGCCAGATCACCGGGCAGTACAGATCGACCTCCGCCTCGTTTGCCCCGCTTGGAACCCTGTACGAGGCGTCTGCGCTGATATTCTCCGATGCGATCATCACGGCAATGATGGAAGCCCGGCACTGCAGCATCGACGAGGTGAAGGGAAGACTCTCGAATGTCCAGTAACATTCTGCGGTTTTTACAATTCATGAGTCTTACAAAAAGATCAACAGGTAATTCCGGGAAAAAACAGGTTTGTTGACGTCCTCACTTCGTGAAGTTCACGAGGCTCCCCCCCGCCAGTGCAGCAACACACCGTTGCGCAATATCGCGGGTAAAAGTGTAATCCTGGCTGAATGATACCGATGAATACCGATCGATAACAGAATACCGGGCCAATCGTATGAGGGCACCGCTGCGGCGGGACGCTCCCTGCGTCAATGGGTTCCACTTTTCCTGGTTAAAGTGCAGATTCAGGAACGTCTCACCACCCCGACGGATGCCCGGACGACGGATCCGGACACCTCCCGATGCACTTTCATGATGTCACTTCTTTCCCGGACACGCGAGATTACCAGAGATATTTCATGGCGGGGACTTCCCGGGAGGTATATTTCCTTCCCGGTGCACTTTAATCCGGTGAACGTTTGATATGGCAAATCAGGGGCATGCCGGCAGGGAACTCGTGGATGCGGCAAAGAACTGGCATGCGATCGACGGGCTCTGGTTCATCGCGGTCGAGGCAAGGTTCGGGATGGAAGCAGCGATATCCTGCGACAAAGAGGTCTGGGAGCGTTTCTCGGCCATCGAAGCCCGGCGGATCAAGGAACGGTTGCAGCTCCCGGATAACGGAAGACTCGATGCCCTCGAACAGGCTCTCCGGCAACGGCTGTTCTCATTCGTAAACGAGCAGCGCGTGACGAGAGTGGACCCCCGCACACTCGAATATTACCTGGTCACCTGTCGTACGCAGCAGGCGAGGGACAGGAAGGGCCTCCCGAAGTTCCCCTGCCGGGAGCTCGGGGAAGTGGAGCACCGCAGTTTTGCCCGGGTCATCGACCCCCGGATAAGGGTGGAGTGCATCTCCTGCCCGCCCGATCCCCCGGTCCCGGGTTTTTACTGTGGCTGGAGGTTCGTCATACCCCCGTGATCCGGCCTGTGTATATGATTATATCATGCCCGACCCCAGCTGAACACTATGAGCAGCGAGATCCGGCTTAGAACGGATGAGGAAGCACGGGAGGCCATTAGGCAGTATCTCACGAGCATGGACGTGGAAATCGTCAATGAGATGGAGGAAAAAGGAAACTGGGGCTTCTGGATCCGTTTCGGTGAATACCCCCTCCTCATCGACCACCGGAAAGGGTCCCATTACTGCATCGTGGCGTTCCAGATAACCATCCCGGACGAGCACGCTATCGGCCACCTCAACGAGTTCTATGAAAAGAACGACGCGAAATTCATCTACGAACTAACCAGGGCGTTTACCTCCGCGCTCACTGCGTACTCCCGGATACTGGACGGAAACCGGGTGGTGGGATTCACGGTCACGAAATATATCTATCCCTACCACCCCGAGTTCACCATGCGGGTACTGGACATGGCCCTCCAGGCGGTAGTCAGCACCGGAGCGGTCGGGATATCGTTTCTCCGCTGGATGGTCAAGGAACTCCAGGTCGAACATGAACCTCCTGCCGGACCCGGCGGAGGACCGGGGCCGATGTTCGAGTAACAGTCCTGCAGCGTCGGGAGATGACGGGAGGTCCGTCTGACCCGCTATAACGAACGGGCACATTTTTCCGCTCACCCGATACCGGAAGAAGCCGAATATGGTGTCTGCCCGCTCGCGCACCCGCTCTTATAAAATTGGGGATACCGGCGGTAGCCCGGTACCGGACACAACCTGCCGAGAATTCTCCCGTCATCACGACGATATTTTTTACCCGGAAATCCGGGGAATGGCGGAGAACACAAGGGAACAAGGACCTATACGTCCGTCCCGGCGATAATGAGCGCCGTGGAGTAGTGATCTTCGGCGGGAAGGGCTCCTCCGGTTCGCGGAAAGGTCAACGGAACATTAAAAAACCCCTCGGAAATTTCCCGAAGCCCGGAGATCAGCCCCGGCGCTCTCCCGGTGATCGCAGCGTATATACGAACCCGGGTCTCATGCGTGGTAATGGCGGGAAAGGAGCACCTGATCAGACAGGAAATCATCCTCACGAACGAAGGGGAATTCGTGCTGACCCTTGCAGAGGAAGACCTCTCGTCTGTCTATCCCCGGTTGAAGCGTTACACACTCACACTCGAAAAGAAAGGCGACATACTGGCGGTCTTCCGGACCAATACCTACGAGTACAGCCCCCTCGACCCACTGAAAGCCAAGGCGGCGCTCGACCGGAAAGCGGAAATCTGGTCGGAGTCGCTTCGCGGTGATACCCGTGAATTCCTGTCCGGGATCGTGCAAAGGAGGAGTACTCCCCCGCCCGCCGGGGCGGAACCAGAGGTGGTGATAATCCAGGGAAGTCCCCGCGGAGACGGGAACTCGAGTATCATGGCGGCCTGGGCAATGGAGGAGGCATCGGGGCTGGAACGGACTGTGAAGGTGATCTATCCCCACGACATGGCTATCTCTCCCTGCATCGGCTGCTACCAGTGCTATAATACCGGCACGTGCACGTTCGCGGACGAAATGGCAGAGACCATCGACGACGTCCGGAAGTGCCGTCTCCTGGTCGTCTGTACCCCGGTCTATACCAATACGGTCCCGGGAGGACTGAAGGTGCTCATCGACCGGTTCCAGGCGTATCACGCCGAGAGAACAATCGCCCCGCATGAGGATGGAAGACCGACATACGGGGTGCTGCTCGCGGTCGCGGGGAGAAACGGCCAGGAAAACTTTACGTGTGTGCAAAAGGTGATCGGCCCGTTCATGAGAAATATCGGGATCGAACCCCGGGGAGAGATACTCGTAGACGGGACCGACGAACTGGGAGACATACGCCGGGTCCCCGGGCTGAAAGACCGGGTGAAGGTCCTGATACGGGGTCTGATCTGAACCGCAGGCCGTCACCCGGGGTGAACCGGAACTTAATAGCCCCGTGTTGACCGGCCCCGGGAAAAGAGGTCCTGGCTCCGGGACACCGGAACTCTGCATGACGAAGCGAAGATCTTTCCTCCCGCTGGACAGAAATACCGCCTTTTTCGGACGATCAAAAATTTTTCAACGAAGGAGCGGGGAAACCCGGCTTGCCTCCCATAGCTGATTCACGGCCCGTCCCTAGGTAACCTGAATTTCCGGTGGACAGGAGGGGAGCCCCGGCGCCCCCTCCTGCACGTCAGGGGACTCCTGCACCGGCAATCTATACCCGGTCAAAAAGGATCAGCAGATCGTTGAAGTCGATATTCCCGTTCCCGTTATAATCGAAGATCCCTTCCGGCTCGTTCTGTGCGATCCAGTCCATGTTGTTGAAGTAGAGAATGACGTCGAGAAAATCGAGCCCTCCATTGCCGTTCAGGTCTTCATATTTCCCATCACCGTCAAGGTCGTCCGGGTACCGTCCGGAACCCGGGAACATGAGGAACGGGGTTCCAGTGACCCGGACAAAACCCGGCTCAGCGGTAAATCCGTTTCCCGCATCGTTCCAGACCGTCAGGGTCACAGTGTAGGCCCCGGGGGACACGTAGCGGTGAGTGGGATTCTGCTCCGTAGAGAAGGTCCCGTCCCCGAAACTCCAGTTCCAGCGGGCAGGGTCATTCCCGGAAACATCCCTGAACCAAACGTCGAGGGGTGCATTTCCCGACAACGGATCCCCGTTTATCTCAGCCACGGGGGCTTTTAATGTCGGTTCAGGGGTCGGCGTAGCGGTGGGAGGCTGTGTGGTCACCGTAGGAGTCGGGGTGGGCGAAGGGGTATCCGGGTGATGCATGGACAGTGAGACCGAACGAATTCCGCTTGAGAAGAACATGGTCTGGTCCGCCTTCACCCCGTTGATCAGGAATTCCAGCCGAATCGGCTGATGACTCGCGCTGTCCGCCTCTGTCGGCTGTACAATCAGCCGGGTCGCGAACAGACAGCTCGAGCCGTACTGCCCGGGGACGGAGGTGACGATGCTTCCCCTCACCTGGCCGTTGATGATCGCCTGTATCTGGGTTCCTGCCGGAGCAGGGGAACCGTCGATGGTGACGGTCCCGTAATATTCACCCGCAGGGGGAACAAAAGCCGCTGCGGGGCTGGAAAATACCAGAAAACAACATATAATTATTGCGGGAGCTATGGCTCCCCGAAAATACCGATATCTCATATGCCACCAATCTAGACTCGGCGCGAAAAGACAATAAAGGTAATGCAGGCCTGGATATACCTCCGGAACCACGATCCCGGAAAATGGGGCCTGATGGAGAAAATATCTCCTTTCCGGGCGTGGAAATCACGAAAATTGCATGCAGAATGACAGGTGGTGACGAAGGGCCGGATACATCCTGGTCAGTTACCCGCCGTCGGGTGGGTCAGTATAACAGACGGATATTCACAATCGCCTGGTACCCCCGGAACTGCAGGATCTGTTCAGGCAGGGTGTCCCCCCGGAGGGATCCTGGAAGTCCCGGAAGACACTCGTATCAGCGGGGGGATCTGGCGGAATGACCGGAACCTTATTTCAGGACGGACCCGGCACCTGCCGCTGCGGGCGATCCAGGACCGGTGTGCTCACAACAACCGGAGCACACCTGTGGCAATGGCGAGGGTTATGAGTTCTCCGAGAAAAAATGCACCGGACATTATGGCGACAGACCGCGATTTCGGCATTCCCAGGACGAACGCAAGCCCGGGGGTTATGTAGAACCCGGCGGCAAGAATTGCCGGGACAAGACCCCATATCCCGTATTTTCGCGTGAATTTTCCCGCTGACCTGTTCCGTGCACGGGCGATAAAACCCGACAGGGCAGGGGAGGTCCTGAATAAAGCCTCGAATATTTCGAGCGACCCGGCGATGATCCCGAGTGCAGTCGAGAACGCTACCGTGACCGTGACGTATGCCGGAACCTGGAGCGCGGCACCAGGGACAACCGCGGCATATTCTATCACGAGCGTGCTCCCAATCACTGCGAGGATAAGAGGGAACGGGACACCCGAAAGCAGCGATACTAGGGCCGGAACCATGAGGACCCCCGCGAACAAAAAGACGCCGGCACGGAATCCATGGAAAAGCACATTCCGGTGGTCCGCCAGGGTTTGTGTATCCCTTCCCTGCTCTTCGAACATTTCAGTCATCGCTCGTCAGCCCCGGGCCCGGGAACTCGTACCCGGTCACTCGCGCATATTTTTTCCAGGACGCATCGCCCCTCTTCTCCGCACCCTGTCCGGCGCCACGGGAAAATCACCCGGAAAAAGGATATATTACCTGGAAATAAGTATGTATATCCTTTGCCCCGGGACGAAAAGACGTTCCGGTACAAACAGGAATAATCCAGGAGAAAATGATAGTTATGGCCGGGACACGAGGACATTTTGAAAACGGCGTGTGGGTGGAAGAAAAGATCCCCGACGAACCTTCGAAGCAAAGTGCGGTAAAAGCCATAGAGATGGAAAAGAAGATCGAGCAGGTATCTGCGGATTTTTCGAAGGTCATGGGGAATATCGTGAGCCTCGCTCATGACCTCATCACTACCGAGGATGGGCATAAGGTAATCCAGAAGAAGATCGACGATGCCGGGAAAAATTTCGATGCCGCGATCAAGGACATGGTCAGGGAAGCCAAGAAATCGATGAAGCCCGAGGGGCAGAAAGAAGAGAAAAAACCGATAAAAGTCGAATAGCAGGGGAGAGGCCGCCCACAGGACACGCCTTCCGGGGGTCCGAAACGTCCGCCACCCGTTACGCAGAGTCTTTATGGCGGACGAGGCAAAGATATCTGGTAGCGATCCGAGGTGAAGCCGTGCAAAAAAAGGTGTATGTGTATTGCGGGCTGCTGATAATCTGCATCCTTCTCGCGGTGCAGCCGGCTGCTGCAAAGATCATGTATTTTGACGAAGAGGATAACGGAAGGGTTGTCGACGCCCGGGTGAACGATCTGGTGATCATATCCCTCCACGAGAACCCTACCACCGGGTATAGGTGGGATGTCCAGGCGACCGATGGACTTACCCTGAAATCGGATGAATTCAAGAGACCGTTCTCCTATCCGCCGAGAGAAGGTGCCGGGGGAGTGCGCACCTGGGACTATGTAATCTCAGGTGCAGGGACCCAGGAGTTTTCGGCTACCTATCACCCCGCGTGGATGCCTGCCGAAGAGGACGACCAGCGTTATGAACTTGTCTTCAACGTGCTGCCGGCCCGGAGTTTTTCAACCCTGGTTGCCGGGAAGAGCAATACCCCTACCGCGTCTCAGCTCCTGGCCCGCTACAGGGCGAATGAGCACATATAACTTTTTTTCATTCATTTCGAAGAGATTTTAACGTTTTTCCCCCGAATAGTATGGTATGACCCACTGTGTCCATCACCACGAAAAACCTTCGGCCGAAAAGTGCCGGATATGCGGAGGCGAATGTTGCGACGAGTGCATCCACACCCGCAGCCGGATCTGCCATGGCTGCCTGATGAAGATCGGGATCATCATCCTTGTGGTGATGGTGATAGTGTCCTACATGGCCTGGTTCGGCGTGTTCTGACCCGGCCCATCGCACGTAATGGCGTCGATCCCCGGTGAATACGGTTTGATATCGAGCACCGGGGTCATATCGAGTGCATCGAGCCCCGCTACGGTGATGCAGCCCTCCGAGATCTTCATGACCTCCACGACGCAAAGTCCGATGGGGTTGGGACGATTTGGCGAACGGGTTGCGAATACGGGTTTCTCCGTGGTAGTCCCCGGAGGCGTGGCATGGAGGAGATCCCGTTCGGCCCGGTCGAGCCAGTAGAGGACGATAATATGCCGGACTCCTCCCAGGTCCCCCACACCCGGCCGGAATTCTTCGAATATGGCTATCTTCGAGAGCACTCCGGGGGACAGCCGGCCCTGGCGGGGGGCGTCCCGCATGGAGTGGTACGGCGAGCGGACGACGCCGATCGGCCGGAGAGTAAACGTTACGGGTTGCATGCCATTCATCTCGTTCTTCACGTCTTCACGGTCCATCCTGTACTGGTGCTCCGGAGGTAAAGAAATTGCATACCTGACGGCCCCCTCTGATCATCCCTGACCGCCCGCGGTAGGGACGGCAGGGTCATACCGGGTGAATTACGACAGATCGGTTACAAAACCGGAATTATTGTGATTCCCGGCCGGGATGCCGGGGAGCCCCGGAACGTACCGGCGGCGAATGCCACTCCGGGCCAAGCCCTCCACGGGATTCAACGCACGGAAGTCCGGACCCTGAACCTTTTTATTTTCCGGAACGAGGAAAGAACTCATATACAAGCGAGACATATTCCGGAAAAGGGGCAGTTATATGGGGCACATGGGGGAAGTCGCACCCGACTTCAGGTTGATGGACCAGAACGACGTTGAATTCCGCCTCTCCGATCACCGTGGAAAGAAGATTATTCTCTCTTTCCATCCTCTTGCGTGGACGGAGTTCTGCGCCGGACAGGTCCTGGCTCTTGAGGAGCATGCAGCGATGTTTTCATCGCTCAATACCGTCGCGGTGGCGATCAGCGTGGATTCTGTCCAGTCCAAGAGGGCATGGGCAAAGACGCTCGGAGTCTCCCGGACCCCGTTGCTTGCGGATTTCTGGCCCCACGGTGCAGTTGCCACGATGTTTCGGCTGTTCCGCGAGAAGAACGGAATCTCCGAGCGGGCACATATCGTACTTGACGAGGAACACCGGATGATTTTTTTCAGGATATATCCTATTCATTCTGTTCCTGATGTCAGCGAGATCATCGATCTCCTGAAACACAGTAAGCCCGGCGAAAAATCCGGGTAACACCACATGTGAGGGGGGTTACATGGAAGAAAACCGACGTAAAGAGCTTGAAAAACTTTTATTTTTACCGGAAATCGGATTAAAAGAGATTTCTGTCGAAGACCTCGAACTGTATGACAGGGCGCTTACGCACCGCTCCGCGACTCCCGGGGATCAGGGAACCGCGGGTGTCGAGGCGAATAACGAACGCCTGGAATTTCTGGGAGACCGCGTCCTCAACCTTATCGTAGCAGAGCACCTCTACCGTGCGGATCACCTGAGCGAGGGGGAGATGACCCAGAGGATGGAGGTCACTATGAACCAGAATCTCGCCGCCATCGTTCCCACCATGGGGATAGGTCTCGAGACTCTGATCCGGCTCGGCCCTGGCCAGGAGCCGAACTCGAGGATTATCGCAGGGGCCTTTGAAGCGTTTATCGGGGCCCTGTACCTGAACCTCGGGATGCGGCAGACCAAGAAGATCGTGCTCGGGGTTTTAAACGACGAGCTCAAAAATTTCTCCGCCGAACGGAATCACAAGAAGAAACTGCAGGAATTCCTTCAGAAACATCATCGTCCCATCCCGGTGTACAGGTTCACCTCCCAGGACGGGCCGGATCACCGTCCGGTCTTCACCTACCATGTGTTGATCGAGGGAACGCTGTACGGGGAAGGCGTGGGGAGCAGCAAGGCCGAAGCAACACAGAACGCTGCACAGTCGGCCCTGGAAAGGATCCGGAACGGGAAGTGAAAGGCGACCGGGATAGGAAGGACTTATGAGCTCGGGGGGATATCCTACATCCGGTCAGAATGTTCCATACAATTCTCATCGCGATTGACGGTTCGCCTATTACGCACAAGGTCCTGCAGGTGGGGGTCGATGAAGCGAAGATCTGGAGATCCGGGATGCACCTGATCTATGTGATCGAATCCGGGTGGCCGGAGGGCGATGTCGCCAGGGAACTTACCATCCGGGAGATGGAAGAAGATTCCGATGCATTGCTCCGGTCTATCCGGAACGAGATCGAGGCCAACGGTGGTGTCGTGACCATCCACAAAAAACATGGTCATGCCGGGGAGGAGATCGTCAGGGCCGCCGGGGATCTCAATGCCGACCTCGTAATCGTGGGTTCAGTAGGGAAAAGCCAGGTAAAACGGATGCTCGCCGGGAGCGTGAGCACTTACGTAGTAACCCATTCGCCGGTCACCACCCTGGTCGTCAAGCCCTGATCCACCACATAACTTCTTTTTTATCGGTGCTTTTTTCGGTTCCACCAGCAGATATTTGAATAACCGGAAAGAAAAATATGCGCTCACGGGAAGAGGAGCAGCGCTGATGAAGGTCGAACCGGGCACCGGGAGTGGATCACTATCACCAGGGGCCTGCAACCGGACCCTCATCATGCTCATGGTCCTTATCGGCACGGCAATGGCCGTAGTCGACGGGATCGTGGTCAGTATCGCCCTCCCCACCATCACCGATTTTTTCTCTGTAGGGGTGACCGGGTCCCAGTGGGTGATCACCGGGTACCTGGTGACCGAGACATCCCTTCTGTTGATCTTCGGCAAAGTATCCGAGTATACTGGGAAAAGAAAGCTGTTCCTGGCCGGCATCGCGCTCTTTACGCTGAGCTCGCTCGCGTGCGGCCTCTCGGGAAGCCTCTCCGAGCTGATCCTCTTCCGGGTCCTCCAGGCAACGGGAGGGGCGATGCTCTTTTCGATCAGTGCCGCCCTGCTCTTCGAGATCTTCCCCACCGGGGAGCAGGGAAGGGCCATGGGATACGTGGGCGCGACAATCGCAATCGCCAGTATGATCGCACCCGTCCTCGGGGGTTTTCTCACCGATACCCTGGGATGGGAGTACATCTTCCTGATCAACGTCCCTATCGGGGCGGTGATTTTCCCCCTTGCACTGAAGTACATGCATCCCGGAGAAGAAAGGAAGGCCCGCCTGAAAATGGACTGGGCCGGCGCAATCACCATGATCCTGTTCATGGTCGCCATTATCCTCTTCATGGGAGAGCTTGCAGGAGGGACGGGCATTACCCCGGCAGCCATCGGGTACCTGATCCTTTTCCTCGTCTCGTTCGGGGTGTTCTTTGCGAACGAGAGACGGCAGAAGGATCCCCTCCTCGACCTCTCCATATTCAGGAACAGGTTGTTCACCCTGCCGAGCATCGCGATGATACTGCTCTTCATCGCGTTTTTTATGGTGAACCTCGTCGGACCGTTCTATTTCGAAGGGGTCATGGGCCTGCAGCCTTCGCAGGTGGGGCTCGTGTTCCTGATCGCACCGATCATCATGATCATCGCCTCTCCGGTGAGCGGATGGCTCTATGACCGCTATCAGTACAGGTTCACCGCGGCTGCGGGAATCTTCCTCTGCGGGATATCGATGCTCCTCCTGGGTTACGGGGCGCTCACGATGGACCTCGGGACCATCGTGCTCACCTTCGTACCGTTATCGATCGGAAGTGCGCTCTTCCAGAGCCCCAACAATACCGAGATAATGCGGGCGCTCCCCAAGGAACAGCTCGGGATCGCATCGAGCCTCTCTGCGACCATCAGGAACCTGGGGATGACCCTGGGAGTATCTCTCTCCAGCATCCTGCTCGCATACCAGCTCCTCCTCGCCGGGTATACCGGCCCGGTCACAAAAGCGGACCCGACCCTCCTCGCGGGATCCATAAGCGTTATCATGGTGATCGGGGCCGCCTTCTGTTTCATCGGAACCCTGTTCTCGGCGATGCGGAACGCCGGACCCGGGGAAGGTATGCCGGGACCGCGCCGTGAATAGCCGGATCGCGGTCGACAGGGTATCAGCACCTTTATTTTATCCACCGGTCACCTTTGGGTGTGTACGGGGTCCACCCACTGCCTTATGAATACCGGAACGATCTCATCACGATCTCGGCGGGACCGCACGAGGGAACAACGACCTACCGGAGGATGATAGGAGAGAGCCGGGTGGAGAAGATCCTGGGAAACGACGAGAAATCACTGCTCATCAATCCCGTCGAGCCGATCAACCTCCCCGTGCCGCTCTGCAAGCACCTTGAGATCGCCTTTCCTGCGATAGTATTGCGTCCGGGGACCGAACGGAAGGTCTATCTCACCTTCCCGGTGGAGATTGGGGTGTTTCTGGGGGCCGAGGGAGATTACGATATCCTGGACCTTTTCTCGTTCGCACCCGTGAAATTTTCCCTGTACGGGACTCCGAACGCCGGGATTATCACCCGATGGTATTACAGCAGGGTCGGCGGCTCGCCGCCTGCACCCGACAGGCATCGCGAGGGAGTGCTTGAATTAACCCTGAAGAATCGTTCGGCAGATTATATCGAGGTCTCGAGGACGATCTTCGAACGGAGCGAGATGAGGATCTTTTACGGTGAAATAGCGGCGATGGCCGCGGTAATGGAGATCTATTCCCACGTCGTTGCCCAGACCAGGTTCCCACCCCGCGCTCCGTTCCCCGGTCTTACCGAATCCCTCCCCCTGTACTCAGCGCAGAAGATACCCGTCGTGCAGCATAAAGGGTTTCTCATGGAGCATGGTGTCGCATGATCCCCGAAGCGTTCAATTTTACCGTCAACCAGATCTTCGAGCTCCGGGAGGAGCACGTCCTCGGGAACATCACCTATACGCGGGTCGCCCTGTTTATTGTCAGCCTTATCGTCGCGTTCATCGTGGCGAAGATCGTGGCGATCTATCTCCGGAAAAAGTTCGGGCACCGGATGAAGAAGGACCAGCTGAAATTTTTCATAAGGATAGTGCAGGTTCTCATCTTCGTCATCGCGATCGGGATTGCCGTGCCGAGTTTCCTCGATGTGAGCTTTACATTCATGCTCATTGGGATCGTCGGGATCCTGGTGGTTATCGCCGTATCAAGCCAGAAGGTGATCTCGAACTTCGTCTCCGGGGTCGCACTCCACCAGGAGCGGGTGATCTCCGCAGGGGATTTTGTCGAGATCGGGGGAGTGAGCGGTACTGTCGAAGGCATCAAGCTCTTCTCCACCCTGGTCAGGACAACGTCAGGGGTATTCATCCGGGTCCCGAACGACCAGGTATACGGTACTCAGGTCTCCAATTACTATGCGAACGCGGCCAGGAGGTACGAGTATACCCTCGGGATCCGATACGAGGACGATACCGACCGCGCGATCCGCCTGTTAAGGGCTCACCTGGAACAATTTCCATTCGCCCTGAAGAACCCTCCGCCTGACATCTTCGTGAGCGATATCGATTCGAATTCCGTAATCATCAAGGCACGGGTATGGTTCCCCTCCGAGTGGGCCAATACCAGGGACGATATCTCGCTCCGGACGGGGATTCTCCCGGGAATGAAAAAGGTCCTGGAGGACTCGGGGATCGAGCTTCCGTATGCCCAGCAGGTCATTCATTTTGCACGGGAGCCATTTTCCATCCGGGTAGAAGGCCGGGACGAGGGGTCTGGAACGGATCCGGGCCGGAAATAAGTCCGGAGAGGACTGTCCTGCTCCCCGTTGTGTATCGGGAGGGCGACCGCGGATCAGGTTTATCACCCGCGGTGCAGATTGCTGGAATATCCAATGAAAGACGAGGCGGTCCGGCTCGCGGAAGCGATCATGAACTGGGACCGGGAGGATGTGTACGTTTTACTGGAGATGATCAACGGACTCGACCGTCTGGTGGAAGAGCATTTTCCCGGCGAGAAGTTCATCGACCTTTCGCGGCTGCCTTCAGTCCCGATTCCCGAACTCGATGTGGCATGCGTCCCATATCCGGTATGGGCAATGGATGTCCACGAGCGGTGCCTGGTCGGAGACCGGGAATTATGGGTTGAACCACTGGAAAACCTGCTTTACGGGCACCGGTGCCCTCAGGAAGAGCTTCCATGAGTGGATGACGGGCTGTAGCGGGCTCCGCGTAGTCTACCGATCCTGCGAGGGGAACCGTCGACAGGGATCGGTAACCCTGGGGGAGCCGCCTGATCGGATTTCACAACGCCTGCTTAAGAAAGAGTGTCGCCAGAGGAATATACGAAAGATTATCTTCTGCGAAAGACCCGGATTGTGCATCCGGCTTTACAGGGTTCCCACCCAAAATTGTCATCCGGCCGGTAAGATTCCCGAAGTCCGGGCAATCGCCCGCGCAAAATCCTCAGGACTTGCCGATCCTATAATCACGGTGGACCCGTCCTTGAGAGTAAAGATGATCCCCCTGTCACCGCGAACGGTGCAGGCGTACCCTTTCCACCGGTACCGGATCCCGAAGCCGCTGTATTCCCGGGCAAGACGGCAGGACCCCACGCGGTATCCTGCGATCGCATCGAACGCAACACTACGGTAGGATGCATGAACGGGAAAGAACCGGTATCGGACACACTTATCGATAACCTCGACCTCCAGGGCAAGGAACCAAAAAAAGAGGGGGAGCCCCGCCCCGAACAGGATACCTGCCGCGGTAAAGAAGGGATCGGATATTCCGGCCTGACCAGGCGCGATATGTTCTACGGCAATGCCCGCCGCAGTGCAGAGGGAGACTGCGGAAATTCCCAGCAGAAGTACCCAGAGGACCGGTTGCCGGAAACGCTGAACTTCCCTGTAGCGCGGAGTATCTGGTGAGTCTTCCGGCCCGGTCGTCTCCAACCCCGTCGTGTGCGACGTGGTCCGTTTATTTTCTTTTTCCATCAGCATTCCTTGTCATCTGAGCGCTTGGGAGAGAGAACGAAGGTGAGTGAGAAAAAAAGAATGATCTCCGTTTCAGGAAGGAACGAGTTCCGCGGGCGCCCTCTCCTGGTTTGCTTCCCTGCTCACCAGGCAGAATATCCCGCCAATGAGCATGATCAGGTCCAGCGGGGGCAGGACCGATGAAATTATGGCCAGTATGCCGGCACGGTTGAAGTCCTTCTTCTCGGTGGAGCCGAGGGCGAAAAACCCGATGATAAGCCCTACGACCTTCAGCGCGAGCAGCGGGATTATTATCAGCAGCGGGATGGTGAGGTTCGCCCCGAACCCTGAGACGCTTCCTGCGGTGTAGATGAAAGCCGCAACGATCGCAAGCGCGATGATTACCAGCAGGCCGATAACGATGGCCACGAGAATCAGGATCTTTCCGATCTTAGCCTCGGTACTTATTCCCTCAACATTCAGCATGGGTATCCAATGTAGCTCGATTGTGCGGAACTATTAATCTGTTGCTCCTTTCGAGGAGAAACCGGTGCGGATCGGGGGAACGTTCGAAAATTTCCTTCTCTCCGGAGGCCCCGCGGAACCCCCGCAGAACCCCGCACCGTTCCTCCTCGGGGATGCCGGGGATTGTTTTTAAAAGCCGTGTATTCCGGGATTGAGGGTTGGAGCTCACTCCGATTCCGGTCTGTTCTTCTCGTCCTGGACCGCAGGGCAGAAATTGCAGATGGAGTAGGGTACATCCTCCTCTCTGTCGCGGATCGGGCACACGTAGCGGTTGTCCCGTAACTCGACCCGGAAGCCGCCCGGGAAAGGGGTGCCTGCGGGGTGGCCCGGGAGTTCCAGGACGAACATGGCGAACGCGCTGACAAGGTAGTAAAAGAGCCGGTGATAGGGCGAATATAAGTGGGCTACATACTCTCTGCCGTCCTCCCAGCGGAAACACCCTTCGGGGACCATACTGCAGAAGGAGAGGAAGAGATCGGGGTCCGGGACCAGGGAGGTCATCGGGAGAAACGATCCTTCCCGGTCCATGAGGAGCAGCCTGTGGTGCATGCCGAAGAGTTGTTCCAGGAAGTACGGGCGTATAGCCTCGCGATAAGGTGAAGGCAGACGCGAGATCTCGTGCTGGAGCCTGCCGCATATCACCTGGAGGTCATACATGGAATAGTGTCCCACCTCCCGGGCGAGGGCCATCCCGAGTTCCCCGCGGGTTTTCGAGCCAGATATCCTGTCGCAGATGGCGCTGATTCGCGCGAACTCCGGTCGCGACCGGGGGTCGATTTGTACCCCGTGTTCTTCATCCGGCACCACTGCATGAGGTAGATTCATGATCGCTCGCGCATATGAGCCCGTCCGGCAGGGAGAAGTCTCGGTTGCACCTCCCCCGGCGGGTTTACGCTCACTCCTGAAGTATTGTCGTTCAACCTTAACGGGTTATCGCCCGCAGGTGGATCAGCGGAGTTCGGGAAACTCCGAGCTGCCGTATCAGCCCGAGCTGGTCGGCGGAGTCCCAGTGTTCCACCCGCTTGCCCCCGTAGAACCGATAGAAGTCCATTCATTTGACCAGCACCTGTGTTCCTGTTGGAGCAAGACCGAGGAACCTCCCTGTCCGGGTTCCCGTCCAGTGATAGCGTACTGCGACAAGGTCTCCTTCCGCGACGAGGCCCTCAGGGAAGAACTGCAGGTCCGGAAATGCAGCACGCAGGTCCTTCAACCTGCTTTTAATCCCTTCGGCGCCCGTGCCTGATCCGGCACGGGGTTATGGTCGACATACTCCCCGGAAATCAGTCCGTCGAGGAGTTCTCCTTTGGCCCGGTTGAGGATCCGGTCGAAAAGCATTACGAATCGCTGCCTGTTGTTGCCTGTCGCCTTCATATCCATTTCCCTGCAACACCCCGTGATTGTGCAGGAAGACCTGTTGAGCGGATCTTTTTTCATCTTCAGGTCGTTGAGGAAGACTGGGTGGCGGGGTAAGATCACCCTGGCAACAGACCGGGATATCCCGGGTCCGGAAAGAATGCGGGACCACCCGAGGGCGGGTCACGGGATCAAATCTGACTGATTCCTGATTTTCTTATGAGGTAGTATGCCCCTGCGAGGGCGATCACGATGACCCCGAGCCCGATCAATGCGATATCGCTCACCGCCTGGGATTCCCCGGTGGTGAGCGGATCGAGCAGTATTATTTTCCGGGCCACCGCGATTATCGCGAGCAGCACGATGACTTCCACGTGGATCTCGTGTTTTGTGATATAGGCTTTGATGGTATCGAGCAGTTCGATCCCGATCAGGATGAGGAGGAAAAAGCCGAAGAGATTGAGTATTTCATAATTATCAAGCCGAAGGCCGGTTTCGTTGAAGAGCCCCGATATGATGAGCCAGATCAACTCGAGTACGGCAAAGAAGATCACGAACGCCAGGAGTATGCTCAGGGTATAATATACCAGTTTTTCATATTTGTTGAGATATTCGAGCATTATCCCGGGCCTTCAGTCTCATATCTGACCGCATAATATATGAGCCTGTTGAAAAATCGTATGCCGCAGCCTGCGCGTCCGGGACCGATGATAAAATTAAATAATTTATCGCGCCTCTCTCACCCTAGGAGCAGGTGAAGAGTGCTATGGCCGGAATATTCAGGCTTTTCATTGCGGTCTCTCTCATGGGGCTTATCGCGCTGGCAGGTGGAGCAATCCCGGAGAACACGGACATGATCGGGTATTTCCAGGTGGAGTCGATACCTTCGGGGGCGGAAGTTACCTTCGACTCGGTGTTCCAGGGAGAAACGCCCCTGACGATCGCGGTGCCGATCTCCTCCTCCCCGCCTCATACCCTCGGGGTTACCTCCCGCGGATATCTCCCTTATTCGAAAACATTGACGGATAACCCCCCGGTCGGCCAGACTGTCGCGGTGGTGGCCCGGCTGGAACCCGTTACCCCGTTCGGGACGCTCGTGGTGACCTCGTCCCCGGGAGGGGCGCTTATCACCGTTGACGGGGGGAACGGCCAGCAGGCGCCGTGGACGTACCAGGGGATGACTTCCGGCCCCCACGTTGTCCAGGCCTTCCTCTCGGGGTACCAGCCGTTTTCCACGCAGGTGAATATCCCCGAAGGCGGGTCGGTTACGGTCAATGCCATGTTAAACGCGCTCACCCAGATCGGGAGCATCCAGGTGAAGAGTTCACCTTCGGGAGCGGACGTATACGTGGACGGCTTTTTTAAGGGCCATTCCGACATCACGGTGGGGAGCATGCAGGCCGGGAACCACATCGTGCGGATACGCCTGGCAGGGTACGAGGACTGGACGTCCACGGTCCTGGTCACGCAGAATGCGGTGACAATCGTCGATGCAACCCTGGCTCCTGCATCCAGGGCGCCGACCGGCGATATCGAGGTGAGTTCCACCCCGGTGGGCGCTGCGGTCTTCCTCGACGGGGCCTACCAGGGGATGACGCATGCAGGCACCCCTCTCGAGCTTACGGGGATCGCGCCGGGCGACCACCTGCTCGAGCTGACCATAGTGAATTACCAGGACTACAATGACTCGATCTCGGTTGCCGCCGGACAGACCTCGAGGGTAAACGCCATCCTCGTGCCGGGTACATCCCTGGGCCAGAGCGGGTCTGTACAGGTCAATTCCGACCCGAGCGGGGCAAACGTGTTCCTCGATGATGCGCTCCGGGGGATAACCCCCCTTACCCTCGATAACATCCCGGCAGGAACCCATTCGCTCGTCGTGCAGCTTGCCGGGTATAATGACTATACGTCAAACCTTACCGTCACTCCGGGACAGGTCGTCTCTGTGCACGCCGGCCTGGTCCAGGTCTCTCCCCCGACTCCTGCCGGCCTGTGGAATGAACTGATAATCGGGGCGCTCCTGGTCACTGCACTCCTGGTTATGAGAAGGCGCTGAGATCTTCCCCTCTTTTCCTACGACAATGGACCGGAAAGGTCCCTGACGAGAATCAACCGGTCTTCACCCGGTCCGAAATACCCGGCTCTTTCTCCGGTCACCAGGAACCCTAATTTTATATAAAGCGCCAGTGCGGATGTGTTCAGGGGAGATACCGAGAGGAAAACCCTCCCGGCGCCCTCCGATGCAAGGGCCCGGAGAAGCCTGTGCATGAGGGCGGTCCCGATACCTTTCCTCTGGTACGGAGGAAGGACCCGGAGGCGAAGGACCCAGGAGTCATGGTTCCCGGTACCCGACATGGCCCCTACGGCAAACCCAATAACCTCGTCAGCGGCCGTGGCGATAAAAAAAGCAGAGGGGGTCAGTTCCTCCATCTGCCGGACAAACACCGCCGCAGCGTACCCGCACTCCTCCCCCCTGAGTTCCAGCCCGCAAACCTGCGAAAAATGACGGGACCGGTAGGGTTCAACCTCGAAATCCATTGCACAGAAATGTGGAGGTCATAGGTCATATACCCGAGTCCGGACGCCCGGGGGGCCCGTGAAATCCGGGCGAAGGTTGAGAACTTCGTATCATGGAAATCTGATAGTTTTATTCGTTATCCGGCCCTATCCTGAATAAGGACCATGAAAAGGACAGCAATTCCACTCTCAATATTTCTTCTCGCCGTGATGCTTGTCTCAGGGTGTACGGCTCCTCAGGGACCGGACATGACGGGACAAGCTACTCCCATTCCGACTCCCCCGGCCACCGTCCCGCCTCCCCCCGGGAATACCGCGGCCGCGCTCACGCTCGCGGGGATGAAGGCAGATATCCTCGAGGCGCATGAGGAGGCCCTCGCCTCCCTGCTGACCGGGAACAGTGAAGAGACGGAGGGTTTCATCGCGAGTATGGATCATTTCGATACCGGAGCCGCGACCTTCGCAGGCGAGGCGGACCTTACCCGGCCGGACCATTCCCAGGAGTATGCCGGGCTCCAGGCCATCCTGATGATGAAGGACGCATACCAGATGTCGGTGAACGACATACTCGACATTTCCCGCTCGGGGGGTACCGTGGACCGGGAGTCTCTCAAGAACATGGAAGACCAGTTTGACGACCTCTCCAACGAGATGGACTGGTTTTACCGGGATTATTCCTCGAGAGTCGCCGCAGATTCCGGAAGCGCCGGTGATCGTGCGGCAGTCCGGCTTACCGACGCAAAGAATGCGATGCTCGCCGGATCGGGCGACCTGTACGGGTACCTTCTTACCGGCGACTCCGGAAAGAAACAGGACTTCATTATATCCCCCGGAGAGATCGACGATGCCCTGGCCGTACCCGGGCCGGACCTTATTACCGCAAGCGGGGCGGACCAGGTCTCCCTGGATGAACTCCGGGGCGGAATCGCTGCATTCGAATCAACAGGAAATGCCCTGGCTGAATCATATGAACGGGAAGGTTCGGTGAACAGGACGGGGCTCGACCAGTTCGGGACCGCCGTCGACAGGCTGAACACGATGTTCGACGGGTTGATCCGATCGGTACGCTAAGTATTGGATTTTCCCTTCCAGGGACAATGTCCCTATTTTTTTTTAAAATATCAGAGATTTGTGCGGGGTACTGCCATGGCGGACAAGACGGATCCTCCTGGAACGTCGTGTAAAAAAAGATGTGATGTCAACCTGGCCGGTAGGGAGGAAACCATTCCCGTGTTCGATCACGTTCCGTGTTCCTGCAGGTCTTTCGGCAGCAGGAGCCTGTTGATGGGGACCAGGCTGCCGTTCCGGGAAACCAGGTCGTCGGCCAGGATCCGGGCGTTTTCCACCCTGAGGATCCTTCCCGGAATGACGGTGAGGCTCTTGCCGGCAAGTGAACGGAGGTGACAGGGATCGGTCAGCCTCGATATCTCCATCGCCCCTCTGACCACGTGACAGGAGACCAGTCGGGAAAGGGCTTCCGGTGCGAGACGAAGTCTCTGGAAAAAGCCCTGGGAGATCGAGACAAACGCGGTGTCCACAGGAGCGAACAGGATGAACGGCCCGGGACCGGTGAGAAGTTCAAAGAGCCCTGCAGACTGGATCGCCCGGAGAAATGCCGAGAACCGCCCGTCCGCCACTGCCAGTTCAATAACGTTCCTGTGCCAAAGGTCGGGCCTTCCCATCCATATACCTCCAAAAATTAGTATTCCCTACTGGGCCCCGGATTACAAAAAGATATCCTTCATGCCCGACGCGAGGGGGTCATACCTCTTCCCATCCGGGATTCCAGCACAAAACCCGTAAAAAAAAATGAGGTTTTTTTCGGGAAAAACGCCCATTGTCCCTCAGATCTTCGCGGGACCCGTAGCCTGGCTATCTGGAAGCTGAAACGCAATGCCGGGTGAGCCCGCAAGACGCAATTTTTCGCATGATGACCTGGCAGAGTGCTCGCCTAGAGGTCAAGCGTAAGATCGTCGTGAGTGATGACGAGTGAGGGACACTCCCTCGCGTACAGGTACCCGATCCGGTCCCTGTCCCCGGGGGAAGGGTAGGCCCGGGCATCGAAATGAACGAGCGCCAACCGTTTCGACCCCGCCTCGCGTGCAATCCTTATCGCGGTCTCCGGGTTGAGGTGCGGCCATTCCGGGCTCTCTTCGCCCGGCCTGAGCGCGCACTCTGCAATGAGCAGGTCGGCACTCTTCGCCAGTTCGACCGCATTTTCGCAATACCCGGTATCGGGGCAGTACGCAATGGTCTTCTTTCCGAGGGTAATCCGGTAGCCCATGCAGGGGGTCGAGTGCCGGAGATATCGGCAGGATACGCGAAACGGGTCCTGATAGTCTCCTTCTTCCCGCTCGATGATGTGCACCGGAAAAGGAAGGTCGTGCAGCCCGACGGTGAACGGAGGACCGACCAGCGTGGAGAGGACCTCCCGTGTCCCGGGCTGACCGTAGATACTGAGAACGTGGCCAAGAGGGAATTTGTTCAGGGTATGCATTCCGAAGAGATGGTCAAGATGAAAATGAGAGAGAAACAGGTGCACCGGCAGGTCCATCCGGGCTACGCGGTCCAGTTTCCAGAGACCCGATCCGGCGTCGAGGACCACGGTAAGGTCGGGGGTCTCGATCAGGATGCAGGTGGTGTTCCCGGCAGGAGTGTCGTACCACCCGTTGGTTCCGAGGAAATGGCACTTCATGCCTGAATGTAGTCACCGTACGACAAATAGATGGCGATACACGGGAGACGGACCAGGGATAGGGTAATAGCCCGGATAGCCGGTGGCCGGTAAGGATCGGGTGCACTATACCGGGTCAATAGTGTGGCAGAATGCTGCCCGCATCAGAATACTGTTATGATCCGGCGGTGACAATTATGATGAGAAAGGTGTGAACGGGAAAACATCCCCCGCATCATCCAGAGACGTCGGACCTTCCATGCCAGGCCTGAACTATCCCCTGCGATATCTGCGACAACTCCCGCTTATCGGAGAGGAGGGGCAGGACCGTCTTGCGAGAGCGGAAGTTTGCATCTGCGGTGTCGGGGGGCTCGGATCGCCGGCGGCTTTCTATCTCGCCGCCGCAGGAATCGGGACACTCCACCTGATCGATGGGGACCGGGTCGAAGCGAGCAACCTCAACCGGCAGATCCTTCACCGTTCCGCAGGTATCGGGATGCAGAAAGTCTCGTCGGCAAAAGAGCAGTTGACGGAGCTGAATCCGGAGATCCTGATCACCACCGATGCGGAACGGATTACCGGATCCAACGCGGCCGCCCTTATCGGGCGTGCGGACGTGGTTATCGATGCACTCGACAATTTCGAGGCACGCTACATCCTGAACCGGGAGGCACGCCGGAAGGCGGTCCCGCTGGTCCATGGGGCGGTGAGCGGTTTTGCGGGTCAGGCGACGACAGTCCTGCCCCGTTCCGGCCCCTGCCTCCGGTGTGCGATACCCCACCCGCCCCCGGAAGAGTGTCATCCCGTGCTGGGAGCCGTGGCCGGAATTATAGGCTCGATCCAGGCTCTCGAGGCGATCAAGGTCATCACCGGAAAAGGAGCCCTTCTCTCCGGGAAGATGCTCGTATGGGACGGGATACACTGCGAATGCGAATTGTTGCCGCTTGAACGCGATCCCGACTGCGAGACCTGCGGGGGGCGCGAAGAACGGGATTGAACCGGGGAATAGCATGAAAATCAGGGTTAAGACATTTGCACGGTTCCGGGAGCTCATGGGGACGAAGCTCGAGATCGAGCTCCCCGACGGCTCAACGGTCCGTGACGGGGTTGCCTGCCTGGTCTCGGGAGATCCCACGGCCCGGGAAGCGCTCTTCGATGAGCAGGGCCACATAAAAAACCACGTGATCGTGATGGTCAACCGCCGAAGGCTCCCGAACCGGGAGCGGGAGGCGGAAGGTCTTCACGAAGGGGACGAGCTCGCGATCTTTCCTCCCGTTGCAGGGGGATGAACCAGGTGGAGCGAAGACTATGATCAGGATCAGCAGGGAAGACTTCGACCTGTGCCGGATGATCCGGGAGGCGAAGACCGGAAAGACAGGGGGTTTCGTTTCGTTCCTGGGGACGGTCAGGGACGACGGAATTGAGAGTATGGACCTCGAGGTGTACCTGGAGGTTGCGGAGCAGGAGCTAGCCGCCATCAGTGACGAGGCATTCGCACGGTTCGATATTCTTTCGGTCGATATCGTGCACCGGGTCGGGCGGCTCAAAGTCGGAGACCAGATCGTCGGGATCGTGGTGGGGGCGTCGCACCGGAGAGCCGCATTCGAGGCGTGCGAGTACATCATCGACCGGATCAAGGAGTCGGTGCCCATATGGAAACAGGAGCACACTCCCTCGGGGAGCCGCTGGGTGCCTGGTGAACACTGAATTTTCGCGAATTCAGGTCTATTCTTTTTATTTCTTTGTCAGGTATCTCCCGGCTCCCTGTCGTGAGAGCAAACTCCATGGTGAACCGGGAGCCTGCTCCCGTCAACTTTTCATGAAGAATTCAATTTTTGACTCCCGACCGGAGGTCCTTCATGTCAGATGAGATGGTTCCACTGTCCCGAAGGGCTTTTCTCGTGTGGGCCGCGGGCACGCCCTTTCGATGATCCGAAAAAAATTGTACATATCCACAATGAAGCCTGATCCTCGGATATGCGCCGGGTGAAATCGGGAACATACTTTTTTGGGGACGATACCGGATCTTGTTTGACAATAGTTAAACAAGAACAAAATCTACTACAGACCATGGAAGGAGAGCGCGGGAGCGCGGGATAACCGATGATTGCGGAGCTGATCCTGGGGGTGGCAATCTCCCTTGTCATCGGGATAATCGCCGCCCTGGTGGGGCTCGGAGGGGGATTCCTCTATGTTCCCACACTGATCCTCCTCTTCGGGCTGGATACTCCCACCGCGATCGGGACGAGCCTGACCATCATCGTCTTTACCATGCTCTCCTCGTCAATCACGTACGCCCGGCAGCGGCGAATCTTCTATCGGAGTGCGATGTACCTGATCATTCCGAGCGTGATCTTCTCCTTCATCGGCGCGAGCCTGACCGCAGTGCTCCCGGTGTTTGTCATCACCGTCGTATTCATTGTCGTGTTGTTCCTGGTCGGCCTGAAGATGATCTTCCCGGGCCTTCCCCAGATCTTCCCGCTCACGTTCGGTCCCTGCTCCGACGAGGTCTGTGTCGACCGTTTTTCGAACAGGGTGACCAACAGGCTCTATTATGCGCATGTGCTTGTATGGGGTTCGGTTGCGGGAATGATGAGCGGCCTGACCGGGGTGGGCGGGGGAGTGATCAATGTCCCGGCACTGGTGATGATGGGAATGCCGGTTCATTTTGCTGTGGCGACATCCACGTTCGTGATCCTCTTCACGGCGATCTCCGCGTCACTGGTGCATATCCGGCTTGGAAACGTCTCGCTTGAGTATACTGCCGTGTATTCGGTGGGCGCCATCATCGGGGCCCAGATCGGGGCGCGGATCGCCCCCGCGATCCATTCGGACCAGCTGAAAAAACTGGTGGGAGTGGTGCTCCTGCTGACCAGCATTCTGGTGCTTGTCCGCGAGATCACCGGGATGTAGCGGACCGGACTCTCACAACAATCCATGGTGCCACCGCCCTCGCCATCAGCCACGAACTTACTGACGGACGTGTTCCGGTCTCATCCCGCAAATCAGTGCAAATACCCCGTACTTGAAGATACAGTCTCCCCCGGTGAACCCTGCGGACCGCATCGCGTCCATGTAGTCATCCAGGGTATTCAGGTTCTCATGATGCCCGGGGTCCAGGTGATGGGTGGAGAGCATCGACTCCAGGTCAAGATCGATATTATGCAGGGCTTTCTGTTCGCGTATCCACTCTTTCCATAACTCCATGTAAAACTCTTCGAGCTCCGGGGTGGGCGGAAGGATGGTGTCGTAGACCAGGAAATACCCCCCGGGTGAAAGCAGGGAAAATATCAGCGAGAAAAGTCTCCGTTTCATCTCCAGCGGGATATGGTGGACCGCGAGCGAGGATACGATCAGGGAGAAAGGGGCATATTCCGGAGGTGTTTCGATCATCTCCTCGAAACGTGCATGAAGAACGTCGACCCGGGGATCTTCACCGAACCGCTCCCGTGCCGCGACGAGCATGTCGGCCGAGGCGTCCACCAGGAGCAGCCGGTCTATCCCTCCTGATGCGAGGAGCGTCTCTCCGACGACCCCGTCCCCCGAACCAAGGTCCATTACACGGTTTCCCTGCGTTGAGACGCGGTGGTTGAGGTAAAACGACCTGATCAGCATGAGCACCCGGCTCCTCAGGGGGAGCTGGTACCCGGAAATGTCCCTGTAATGGCGGGAAAAGGCGGGATCTGACCATTGGGACTGAACATTATGTTCCATACCGGTTCGATATACTGGTCTCCCGGAGTTCAAATAAACCTCGCCCGTTCACCGTATTCCCAAGACCAGGATCACCATTTCCTGCGATATCCGAACCTGACCCGCGGATGGTGCGGGGAGGCGCGGATGTCAGCCCGCGCCGGGAAGAGTCCGGGAAATATGCTCCCGGCAGCGTCCTTTCCCCAGAAGGCTTTTGATGTCCAAACATGCACCTCTCCCTGATCAATGCGGCGTATCGAACACCTGGCCATGATCGCCCACGACATGGGCATAATATTCGAGTTCCTGGGAATCGTCACCCTGGTCCCGTTCGTGGTTCTCATTTTCTACCAGGAATGGAACCTTGTGATTCCCATGGCCAGTGCACCGTTCACGTTCCTCCTGCTCGGATATCTCATCTCCCGCATCCCACGGAGCCATTCAGCGACACGTTTAAGCGTCGCCCTGGTCGCGGTGGCCCTTGTCTGGCTGGCCATCGCATTCGTGGGAGCGCTGCCGTTCATCCTCGGGATGCACATGACCTTTACGGACAGTGTGTTCGAGGCCATGTCGGGATGGACCGGGACGGGCTTCACCGTCATGGCTTCGCTCGACACGACCCCGAAGACAATTCTCTTCTGGAGGTCTTTCATGCAGTGGATTGGGGGAATCGGGGTCATTTCTTTCGGGATCGCGATGCTCTCCCGGTCAGGGCTCACCCAGTTCCAGCTCTACCGTTCCGAGGGGAGATCCGAGGCGCTGATGCCGAGCGTGGTGTCGACAGGGCGGAGAGTCTGGGGCATTTATCTGGCGCTTACTGCAATTTTTACGGTGATTATCGGGATTTGGGGGCAGGTTTCTCCCTGGGACGCGCTTAACCTGGTGATGGTGACCCTCTCAACCGGGGGTTTCTCGCTCCACGATGCGGGGGTATCGTATTATCACAATGCGACCCTCGAAGTCCTGCTTATTCCCATAATGCTTGCAGGTGCGATCCCCTTCAAGGTGTATTTTTTCATCTATCGCGGGAATTTCAAAAAATTTTTCAAAGACCCTACCGTCAGGTTCATCTTTATCCTCTCTATTCTTGTCTCATTTGCGGTGAGCCTGAACCTCTTCGTTTTTAACAACTACACACTCTCATTGGCGTTCAGACAGGGATTTTTCTGCACGATATCTGGGTTCACCTGCTGCGGACTCCAGAACTCGACCCTTCAATGGATTGCTTTGCCGCTCATCCTGATCATGCTTTTAATGATGATCGGGGGCGCAGCAGGGAGCACGGCAGGAGGGATCAAGGTTAATCGGGTCATTCTGAGCTACGAAGGGCTCGTATGGTGGTTCAAACGGTTTTTCGTGCGGGGGAACGTGATAGTGCCGTTCAAGCACGAAGGAAGGAATATCCCCGGGAATATCTCCGAGCTTGAGCTCTCCAAGAACCTCCTGATCATCATCCTCTACGTGCTCCTCATCTTTGTCGCCACCGTCCTGCTCCTCCATGTGGGGAACACGTTATTCGCCCCCTACCAGGTGATCTTCGAACTGGTCTCCGCGGCAAGCAACGTGGGACTGGGGGTGGGGTATCTCACCCCGTTCTCTCCCTGGACGGTCAAATGGGTTTTTATCTTCCTGATGTGGATCGGGAGGCTGGAGATCATCCCCGTATTGATCCTGGTCATGGGGGCGATACGGGGATTCGAGGCGGCGACCCGGGGCTAGCCACACGGGAGATCAATTCCACCGTACCGGATATTATGTCGGTCGGGTCCATTCCGTGCGGTTCGCCTGGAACAGGGCCATTATAAACGTTTAATAACTATTTTGAGCCCCCGGTTCGCATGTATGGATACGCATATGCGGCGCTTCGAGCACCTGGCAATTATCGCCCACGATATGGGGGTTATTTTCGAATACCTCGGGGTTATAACGCTCGTCCCGTTCGTGGTGCTGATAATCTACCGGGAATGGGACATGATAATCCCCATGGGAATGGTCCCGCTTATATTCATGATCCTGGGATTGGTCATTACCCGGGTTCCCCGTAAGGAGTATGTCCCACAACTCAGCGTCGCCCTTGTCGCCGTCGCACTCACCTGGATGGCGGTGGCCCTGATCGGGGCAGTCCCGTTCGTGATCGGCCTGGATATGGCGTATGTCGACGGATTCTTCGAGGCAATGTCCGGCTGGACCGATACCGGGATCACCATGATGACCTCGATCGACACCGCCCCCAAAACCCTGATATTCTGGCGCTCGTTCATGCAGTGGGTCGGCGGGATCGGGGTCATCTCATTCGGGATCGCCATGCAGAGCCGCTCGGGCCTGGCCCAGTTCAGGCTTTACCGGTCCGAAGGACGGTCCGAGGCACTGATGCCGAGCGTGGTATCCACCGGGAGGCGGATGTGGGTGATCTATCTCATCCTTACGGTTGCGTTCACACTGCTCGTGCTGCTCTCCGGGATCCCGGTCTTCGATGCCGTGAACCTGACGATGGCCGCCGTTGCGACCGGGGGGTTCACCCCCCACGATGCGGGAATGATGTATTACGACAACACTCTGCTCGAATTTCTTCTCATCCCCGCAATGCTCGCAGGATCGTTCCCCTTCAAGATCTACTTCCTCCTCTACAGGAGGAGAGTGGTGCATATCCTGAAGGAGCGAACGGTCAGGGCGATCCTGATTCTCTCGGCGATCGGGGCGGTGATAGTATCCCTGAACCTCTTTTATCTCGCCGAAGAGCCGCTCCGAAGCACACTGCGTCAGGGAGTGTTCATGTCGGTATCTGCAGCGACCAGTACAGGCTTCCAGAACTCCAGCGTCCTGGCCTGGCCTGCGGTCGCCCTGATCATCATTATCCTGCTCATGCTCATCGGAGGAGCTTCGGGAAGCACTGCCGGGGGGTTGAAGGTAAACCGGGTTATCCTGGGATATGAGGGCCTGGTCTGGTGGTTCCGCCGGTTCTTCGTGCGGGGAAACGTGATCGTTCCATTCAAGCACGAGGGGAAGAACATCCCCCGGAAGATATCGGAACTGGAACTCTCCAAGAACCTGCTTATCGTGATCCTCTATCTCCTCGTGGTGTTCGTCGCGGTGATCCTCGCCCTGCATATGGTCACCACTTCCCTGCCCTCGCAGTTCGTGGTCTTCGATATCGTCTCTGCAATCGGGAATAACGGCCTCGGAGCCGGGTTCATCACCCCGACGAGCCCCGATCCGGTCAAGATACTGTTTATCGGCCTGATGTGGATCGGGAGGCTTGAAATCATCCCCGTGCTGATACTGGTGATGGGGGCTGTCCGTGGGTTCGAGGCTCCGACCTGATTCACCCGGGATCGTTCCGGAGACGGGAGTGGAACCGGGATACGGTCCCCCGCGCCCGGAATGCCGGAGGGGAATCGCGGAGAGAAATGGGAATGCTGTATCAGGGAATACTCCGGAGAATGAAGGCAGGAGACAAGAGAAAAAAAGCGTGGGAGAGTCGGTCGAACGCTCTCAGCGTGCCTTTGCCTGGACCCGGGGCTCGATGAGCGTCCAGAGCCAGTCGGCCATCTCGCGCACGTTCTTTGTCTGGATGTAGACATCACCTGGCCCGGAGATCCTGGTGACCAGGCCTTCGCCGGAAAGCAGGGTCTCCTTCAATCCTCCGAATTTTGTCACCTGGTACTGACAGCTGTCGCTGAAGGCGACAAGGTGGAAGTTGTCCACAATCATCTCCTCACCGGGTGCCAGCGTGTGCTTGTCGATCGCCCCGAAGGTGTTGATGAACAGTTTCCCCGAGCCGGTCACCTTGATCATGAACAACCCCTGCCCGAAGAGGCCTTTGGAGAAGCCCTGCCACTGGATGTCCAGATCGACGCCCTCTTCCGACGCGATATACGCCGATTTCTGAATAATGAACCCCTTGCCGGGGGCCACATCCATAGTCTCGATATCGCCCAGGGGTGCGGCGGAGAACGCGGCCTCCCCTACCCCGGCGGTCGCCGTGTAGTCGTTGACAAAGAAACTCTGACCTCCTACAAGACTTACCCCGAGACTCCCCCAGAACCCTTTCTCCCGTTTCCGGGTCTTCACCTCGATAGCAGGCTGCATGTAGGTGAGTGCGCCTGCTTCTGCGACGATGTGCTCCCCGGGGCTGAGCTGGACCACGAGGAGGGAGTAGGACGGACGGTATTTTATCTCGTACTTCATGATACCAGGTGAAACATGGGGCATGACATATCGTTATGATTTCTCTTCCGGGGAATTCACGCGGGTGCGAGCTTGAAAACCGAGGGCTTAAGAGAAATCCGGGTCTACCGGGATCACTACCGCGAAACTACCGGGAGGAATGAATGTGGGGACCTCTTCAGCCGTCGGAGATGCAATTTCACATTTGAGGGATAAGAAAAGGGTGGTCCTGTTTATTGCGGCCCTGGGCTCCTTCCTGACCCCGTTCGACACCTCGGCGGTGAACATTGCGCTCCCCACTATCGGAAAGGAGTTCATGCTCGACGCTATCACGCTCGGGTGGATCTCCACCGCGTACCTCCTTGCGAGCGCGGTCTTTCTGGTCCCGTTCGGCAAGCTCGGGGACCTCTACGGGAGGAAGAAGATCTTTCTCGCCGGAATAGGACTATTCGCGACCGCCTCCTTTGTAATCTCCCTCTCCCTCGATCCCGCGATGATCATCGCCCTCCGGTTCGTCCAGGGGATCGGGAGCGCGATGATCTTCGGGACAAGCCTGGCGATGCTTACGTCGGTCTACCCCAGGGAAGAACGCGGCAAAGCCATTGGGATCACCATAATGTGCGTCTATCTCGGGCTTTCACTCGGGCCCACCCTGGGCGGTTATATGACGGACATTCTTGGGTGGCGAAGCATCTTCTGGGTCAACATTCCCCTGGGAATCATCGTGATCGCCATGACCCTGCGCTACCTCGCCGGGGAATGGAAAGACCCCTCCGGCGGGAGGTTCGATCTCATTGGCGCGGTGATTTACGGACTTTCACTTTCTTCCCTTACCTATGGACTCTCGCTCGGACCGGTACCCGCGGCCCTGGGATTCCTCGTCCTCGCCGGAGCAGGGATCGCATACTTTGTATATTACGAGCTGAAAGCACCTTACCCGGTCCTTGAAATACGGCTCTTCTCAGGGAACAGGGTGTTTACCTTCTCGAACCTCGCCGCGCTGGTCAACTATTCCGCCACGTTCGCGGTGACCTTTCTGATGAGCCTCTACCTCCAGTTCGGGAAGGGCTTTTCGGCAGAGTATGCGGGCCTGATCCTTGTGGCCCAGCCGCTTACCCAGGCGATATTCGCCCCGCTCGCAGGCCGGCTCTCCGACAGGATCGAGCCGAGGTATATCGCCACCGCGGGGATGACGCTCACTGCGGTAGGCCTGCTATCCCTGACATTCCTCTCGGTGGATACCATGCTGGTATTCATCGTGGGGAGTCTTCTTTTCCTT
The DNA here is from genome assembly GCF_017873855.1 of Methanolinea mesophila. Classification (NCBI taxonomy): domain Archaea; kingdom Methanobacteriati; phylum Methanobacteriota; class Methanomicrobia; order Methanomicrobiales; family Methanoregulaceae; genus Methanolinea; species Methanolinea mesophila. The sequence goes on along the minus strand of NZ_JAGGKR010000001.1, from coordinate 106,123 downwards.
GGAATGGGATTCGGTCTCTTCTCCTCTCCGAATACCAATGCGATCATGAGCTCGGTCCATCCCCGGTATTATGGGATCGCGTCCGGGATGGTGGGGACTATGCGCCTGGTCGGTCAGATGCTCTCCATGGGAGTTGCAATGATGGTATTTGCGGCGATCATCGGGAGTGTCCAGATTACCCAGGAGAAGATCCCCGAATTCATCGACAGCATACACCTGAGTTTCATGATCTTCTTCCTCCTTTGTGTGTTCGGGATTTTTGCCTCCCTCGTGCGGGGAAACATGAACCGGAGCATCCCCGGAGGCGGGAGCGTGACGCCGCCCCCACCAGGACGTCCCGAATGATGGACGATATGCCCGGGATCAGAGGAATGGATCGGGGAGGTAATCCCCGGGGATCCGGGACGGCAGTTCAGCGTTTCGTGCCGTTATTGCGGCCCATTGTTGCACTACCGCGGAAATGGGTACGTTCGCGGTTATTTCCAGGGGAAATTTATCATCTTAATGCAGGCTTCGGCCTCGGCTTCCCGCCCCAGCATATGGAGTGCGACTGATTTCTGGTAGTACACGAACGCATTGATCGCATTAAACTCCAGGGCGCGGTCGAAGCACCGGAGGGCCTCCTCGGGTCGGCCCGAATCGCGGAGCGCGATCCCCCGTGCGGTGAGGACCCTGATGTTTCGCGGGTTTTCTGAGAGTGAACGGTCAAAGCAGGCAATGGCCTCGTCGTACCGGGCGAGTTCGTTCAGGGCATATCCCTTGTCGTTCAGTGCGTAAGAGTAGTCGGGATCTATCGCGAGGGCCTGGTCGAATGTGGCGATCGCCTCCGCAAACCTCCTGATCTTCCGGAAGGTGTACCCTTTCTTGTAGATCGCGATAAGGTTCCGGGGATCGAGCGACAGGATGCGGTCGTAGCACCGTATCGCTTCCTCGTGTCTCCCGAGCTCGTAATAGATATCTCCCTTGAATTCCCAGGCTTTGAGATTCGAGGGGTCGGCCTCCAGGATCCTGTCGTAGAGGAGGAGGGCGTCCTCATGCCTGCCCATATCCATCAGGCGGCGGGCCTTTTCCATGAGCATCTCCTGCCCGTTTCCCATGAGGTAAAATCTCTCCAGGGCTCAATATACTTGTCGTGTGAAGCAGAGAATCTTCAGCGGTGCCTCCCGGCCCCCCCACGGCAAAGGTCAGTTTTCCGGGATATGAGAAATCCATCCCCATTGATCGGAGGATTGCAAAAACGGTGCGAGGCAAGTCCTGTGTACCGGACGATGCGGATAACCGGCGCTATGGTATTAATATAAATAACGCGGGGGGGAGTGTTCTGGTGGCGGCATGGATCCACCGGATTTTATGACCGCCCGGGAGAGACTTCTCCGGTTAACGGGGAATCTTTGCCGAGATTAGACAGAGGATACGCCAAGGAGGTGAGATCAATAGCAGGAATAATCCGACGTATAATCCCAATCCTTATCGTGATATCCCTGGTGTTTATGATCCAGGGTGTCTCTGCATATTCGGGTATCAGCAATCTTTTCCAGAACCAGCTCGATTCCGTTGGATCGGGGACCAGCACATTTCCGACGATGACATTACAGGGACAGCCGACCACCGGGTCGATCTCTGCATTCGGTAATTTCCACGATCTGCAGGGGACCGGGTCGTCACCTGCTTCGACAATCCAGTATCACCAGCAGGTAACCGCCAGCGGCACCATCAGCAATTTCGGATTTTCGATTGCATACCATGGATAACATAAAAATACCTTTTTTTTCGGGAATATCCCACAGGGGACACTCGTCCGGCGGGCCTGGCGGTCCTATGCATACCTGAGTCCGAGGACCGCGAATCCAGGGTAATCTTTTTATGTTGCCGGCACCCTCCATCGAAAATCCCGGATTGGCCCCGTTCTCTACAGACCCCGGAAGATGTTCTTCTCAAGGGGGGGTCATAAACGCTTCGGTATGGCTCAAAAACTCAGTTACGGTGATATTTCTTCAGGTATTGCCTTACCAGGTCCGACTCCAGGGACCCCCGATCGAGCTGATCGACGGTCCGGTCGATCCGTTCCGCCTGTTCGAGGATGCGCCTTCCCTCCTCAGACTCGAGCAACCCGGCGATTCCTACGATGACTCCCAGGTTGTTTCGTATCCTGTCTCCCAGGGTGGCGAACTGGAGGATGTTCTCTTCAAGCTGCTCCGAGGCCTTCAGCCGGAGATCCTCGAGAGCCCTCCTCTCGGAGACATCACGGGAGATGGAGATCACCACTTTCCGGTCGCCTATCATGATTGCGTGGGCATTGACCTCCACGGGAATCCTCGTCCCGTCCCTGGCCACATGCTCCATATCGAACATTATCTGCCCTTTGATAAACAGGCGTTTCATTAAAAGACCGATCGTGCCAACCCTTTCCGGGGGGACGATGTCCATGGGTGAATGGGCCGAGAGTTCCTCCCTGGTATACCCCAGTCTCCGGCACGCGGCATCGTTCACCTCGAGGAACCGTCCCGGGAGCATCAGGGGCCCTATCTCGAAGACGAGGATCGCATCGTTCGCCTGCTGGAACAACAACCGGTACTTTTCTTCGCTCCTGGAAAGCCTCTCCTGTGCCTTTTTCCACCGGGTTATTCTCCGGTAGGTCTCCAGTCTGTAGAGACCGTTGCATCCCTGCTTGATCCTTCGCGATGAGTACTCCAGCCAGAACGGCGTACCTTCACGGGAGGTCCCGCGAAGTTCCACGTGTTCTCCCGGAGTGGAGCGTACATGCGTTGAAAAAAGAGAAATGCTTGCCTTTTCACCCCCGTCGAGGCAGGGTGCGATGCATGTCCGGATAAAATCAGTATACGGCATCCCGGAAACACGGGACGAGGTGCACCCGAAGAGATCCTCCATGCACCTGTTTATGTAGATCACCGTCCCGTTCTGTTCCAGTACGATCCCGTCTTCGAGGAGATCCGCAAGGAGCAGACCCAGCCCGTCCGATCCCGATTCCGGTACAAGCGTCAGGGAGGGTTCCATGTAATGGAAGGAATGTTCCTACCAAATTCATATAAATGTTTGTTTTCTCAACAGTCCACCTGGGATCCGCCGGCGGGTTTCATATGGATCAGGTGGAAGGTCCCGGAGTGTCAGTAATCCCGAACGCTTCCGTTTCCATGACCCGGCCCGATCCGTAACGTGGTGTGATACGGCGCGGGGAGGTGTGTTCCCTGAAGCCGTGTATCTCCTGAACCATCCCAGGGCGGAGCGGCGCTCTCCCGGTTCGAGGTATCGATTGGTGCGGTTATTCTGCCGGCTTTCCCTCAGGGGCCGGAGTGTCCCCACCGTCCCTGTTCGCATAATAAGACACGTCCTTCCCCGTCGACCATGAGGATCATATCCGGAGACGCTGACGATCGCCCGCTCCATAACCAGGGGCCGTCGTCCTCCGCTCAGATTCAGGTCGGGGGCTCGCGGACCTCCCTGAATATACCGCGGGTATAGACTGGTTTTCCCTGGTGAATCCTGGCGTTGACGTTTCCCTCCACGAATACCTTCTCTCCGTTACGGGTCCGGAACACAGCATCGACATGACCCAGTTCATGCCCCTCCATCACTTCGGAAAAAAGGATCCGGCATTTATCCACACAGGTCGGGTCGAGGATGTCGAACAGCGTCAGGCCTGCAATCTCGGATTCGTCGTATCCCAGCCGTTCTCTCCAGGCACGGTTGGTGAAGAGGAATTTTCCCTCGGGGGACACGCTCTGGATCAGGTCGCTCGCATTCTCGAGCAGGTCGTGGAAACGCTCTTCGCTCTCCTCGAGTTCCGCCCGGATATGCGTGAGGTTCATCAATGTCCCGATCCAGTGGCCGAGCTCGAGGGAAGAGAGAGAATAGCGACGGGCATCCGATGAAGGTATGTAAAAGATATTGTCGTGAAGTTCCCCCTCGATGATCGCCTTTGGGTGGGTGCGCAGCACGTCCTGGAGGACTTCGGAGGGGAAAAGGCCCATTTCATAGAGGCAGACAAGCGTGATCTGTTGTTCATCCAGGAGTGTTTCAATCCCTGCCATATCCCCGGTGACCCGCTGGCTCGAACGGGGTCGATGCGGGATAGGCGGGACTTCCCGAATCAGGCAAAGGCCCGGAAATTTTTCTTCGCCCGCTTTTGAAATCACCGTTTTCATGAAATCCCGGGCATGGGCGCTGTCCGAAAAGGCCTGATGAAATGCCGGTTCGGACGAGCACAGGATCTCGAGGGCCCTGGATGAGGACATGCCGTTGCCGGTGCCGTCCTGCCAGAGGCGGCCGATCCTCTCCGGGGTGCTGGAACGGGCAAGGTACATTACCTTCCATCCCTTGCGGAAGATATCCCCGAATAGTCGTGGAAGCAGGGTGCGGCTCTCTTCATCGTCGCGGAGAAGCACGCAGATGTGGTCGCCGGGAGATATCTCCCGCGATTGCCGGGTCCGGAGCTGGTCCTTTTCCATCGTATTCCTCAAAAATTTCTGCCGGCTGCAAAGGATTTGGAAGGATGCTGCCTGCAGCGCGGATATAGCTTACCTGATATAATTCAATTATAAAATAGTATCCGGATGACGTGCCGGGGGACAGCGATTGCGCCGGGGGTCAGCCGAAATCGCCGATGGTTTTTTGATTTTTCTCCCTGGTACGGAGCCCTGAAAGTTTTACCCCGATAAGCCTGACCTTCTTACTCCCCAGCGATTCCAGGAGCGCGGTACGGGCAATCTCGTTCAGTTGCCGGAGATCTGTTGCGGGATGAACCAGTGACCGTGCCCTCTGCCGGGTCTGGAAATCCTCGTACCGCACCTTCACCGTCACGGTGCGTGCCATGTAGCCTTCGTCCCGCATGGTATGGTGCACATCCTTCATCAGGTCGTCGAGAACGCCCAGGATAAGGTCGATATCACCGGTATCCTCCGTAAACGTGGTTTCACGACTGATAGACCTGGCAGAATCACGCTGTTCGACCTCTCGTTCGTCTTCCCCGAACGCGAGCCGCTGCATCGCGAGCGCCCATCTCCCGAACCGCGACTGGAGCCTCTGGATGTCAGCATGGGCAAGGTCGCCGATGAGCACGATCCCCATCTCGTGCAGCTCGCGGGCGGTCTTTTTCCCTACACCCGGGATCTTCTCCACCGGGAGCGGAAACAGGAATCCCTCCGTTTCTTCCGGCCGGACTACGGTAAGTCCGTCAGGTTTTTTGTAATCGGATGCAATCTTGGCTACTACTTTCGAGTGACCGATCCCGATCGAGCAGGTGAGCCGTTCCTCTTCCCGTATCGCGCGCTTTATCCGGGTCGCGATCTCCTTCGCGGTCTCGAATGTCCCCGCCGGTGTGAGATCGAGATAGGCCTCATCGATGCTCACCTGCTCGAGCTTATCGCTGTACCGGGAGAGTATCTCCATAATCCGGGCGGATGTCCTTTCATAGAGGGAAAAATGGGGGGTGATGAAGATTGCGTCGGGGCAGAGGCGGTACGCTTTCGAGATGGGCATCGCCGAGTGGATACCAAACTTCCTTGCCTCGTAGGATGCCGTACTTACCACACCCCTTCCGTGGCCACCCAGGGGATCCGCTCCCACAACCACAGGTTTTCCCGCAAGGTCGGGGTGCTCACGGATCTCGACCGAGGCGTAGAAACTGTCCATGTCGAGGTGGAGGATTATCCGGAACACTGTATTCGGCATCTGTATCACAGGACCATGACCATCCTGGAGTTCTGGGACTTCCGGGTGACCGGGAAGAGGCCGGGAGGACGAAATTCCAGCTATTCAATTCTAAAATTTTTCTCCGCCTGGGGGCGCTCGAGAAGCATCAGTTTCTCCTCGAGATTTTTCAGGTCGGCCTTCAATTTCAGGTTCTCCATCATCAGTTTGTTCAGTGTTAGGGACAGGCTGGCGTTCTGATTCGAGATGGTCTCGATCCTTTTCTCAAGTTTTTCTATATACTCGTTCATCTCTTCAGGATCCATGATGCCCTCCGGATCCGTCACGGTCACGCGGACGGCCCGTTCCTCTTCCTGCCGCCCCCTCTCCCCGGTGAAGAAGGAGCGGTTCAGTACTGCTTGTTGGTCGATGCATTGTCAAATAACTTGCCACTTTCACCGGGGAATTAAATTCGAAATGTTAATATTTATTGATTTTATAGCATCTAGTGCCGAGATCTCTCGATCCGGCCCAATATCAGAATCAGGTACTACCCCCCCAACAACAGCAGTGAAGATGTGACCAGGAACATCATCCCGGTCAAACCCCCATATCTTCACACAACATTTTATTGACTTTTTGTGGTCGGGTGGGCTCCACGTAATTCATTCCTGAATTTCGTCCGGTTTCCCCTCGTGGCATATCGACTGTCGCAGTGTTCATCCCGCGTTCAGGTTGCGCGATGACGCGTCAGGCGTGCGAATGGGAAGGTATCACCGCCACTCCGGAATCGACCGGAACGAATTCACGATCACGATGATGCAGGATCATACGAGTCTGTCCCTCGCGTCCGGTCTCCCTGATTATTTCGCCGGATTGAGGTGGGATCAGCTCGAAATCAGACGATATTATGTCCATTCCGGAAACCCATTGCTCCGCGGGGGGGTTCACATCCTTCGTAGGGTACGGCATACTCACTGGAGGAGACCCCACCAGGAGAAAACGTAAATGACCGGGGGAACCACTTCATAACGGATGATGGTCAGTCAGCAGACGAGGCTCCAGGTGCTTGACGTGATAGACCGTTTTGCCCTGCACTGCTCAAGGAAAGAGGTCGAGGAGGCGAGTTCGCTCGTCCATCCGGAATTTTTCGGATTCTTCCGCGAAGGAGAGAGAGTGGATGGCCGGGAGCACTTCTCCTCCCACCTTCGCGGGATCCTCGATCGTTACGACGATGTGAGAATATCCTTTGAAGACATCGTGATTGGTGCGGAAGGGACGATCGTGTGGGTCACCGCGACCTGCCGTTCGCGGTATGGCGGTGACGAAGGAACCTCGGAGCAGACCGCCCGGTTCTCCGCGGTCATGAGAGGGACGGGCCATGCCTGGCTCTTTGCGATGTTCCATCTCTCTCCCTTTTGAATTCCGTTTTCCCTGTTCTTTCCCGACCCCCGTGCCGGCCGGACGGCACCCGTTCCGGTCTGAAATCTTCGGATGAACGGGATCCCTACGGCATGCCCACGGTGACGCTCTCGACGATATCCTGCCCGGGTCCACTACATTCCCGATCTGGTGTTACGAACATATTCATTCGGGTCTCCTGGAGGGGAAGGTCGCCCTGAAAGAGAACCGGGGTTAATAGAGAATAACCGGGGCGATTCCTAGTCTACAAGGCGGGTTGCTGCTGGGTGATGCAATGAATCGCGCCCAACCCCTCGACAAGACGGCGGGAGGGTATCCCCAACACTTTTCTCCCCGGGAAGAGTTCCTCGAGTACCATCAGGGCAAGTCCGTCGTGCGGGTCGCCGAAGACCGGGACGAGGACGACCGAGTTCCCGATATAGAAATTGAGGTAGCTCGCGGGATAGCGCATCCCCTCTTCCGTCACCGCACCGGGCATTGGCAATGGTATCACCTGGAGGGGGTTACCATCCTGGTCAGTGGATTCCTTCAGTATACGATAATTTTCCATGAGCGGTTCGAAGTTGGGATCTCCGGGGTTCTCCTCGAGAGCGCAGACCACCGTTCGTTCGTCCACGAAACGGGCAATATCGTCGACGTGCCCGTCGGTATCGTCACCGGCGATGCCCCGCTTCAGCCATATTACATGGCGTGCTCCAAGATACCGGAGCAGGTATTCCTCGATCTCGGACCGGGAAAGCTCCGGATTCCGGTTCCGGTTCAGGAGGCACTGCTCGGTGGTAAGGAGCGTGCCGGCCCCGTTCAGGTCGACCGATCCTCCTTCCAGCACGATTCCAGGGGAGTATCGGGGGATCCCGAGCACTTTTTCGAGGTATTCCGGCACGTTGGTGTCTTCCATGAGGTCGGGATATTTCTCACCCCATGCGTTGAAGGTCCAGTGCACCATTTCCAGCGTCCGGGAAGTCGTATTCATCACGAAAAGGGGGCCGTAATCCCTGAACCAGACATCGGCATATCTCGTGCGGTGGTAGGTAACCCTGTCCGGGTCCCCTCCACAGGATGCAACGACCTTCCTCGCCAGTTCCTCCATCCCGGGATTGAGGACCAGAAGGTTGATCCGTTCGTGATCCTGAAGTGCACCGATGATCTCACCGTAGGTTGTCTCAACCTCGGTGAGATGGGGGAAGGTGGTCTGGTCGTAGGGCCAGGCAAGCCACACCGCGTCGTGTTTTTCCCATTCAGCGGGCATCCTCATGGCTCCGGTCGATTCATGGGGGAGAATTTCGCAGGCCGGGCAGGATACCACCTGGTCTCCGAGGGAAATGCCGAGCAGTCTGTAGGTCTCGGGCCTGCGGTTCCGTAAAAATCCCCAGCCTTCACGCACCCTGGTGTTCATGGAGAGGTCGATATCACAGAGCAGCACCTCTTCCCGGTCTTCCGGAGCCCGGGCGATCACGTTCCCGAACGCGTCGCAGACGAACGAACCCCCGAAAAAGTCAATTTCCCCCTCGGTCCCGGTCCGGTTCACCGCCGCGACATGCACCCCGTTGGCGATGGCGTGCCCCCGCTGCACCGTCTCCCAGGCGGTCCGCCAGTCTCCCTCTTCCGGGTCTTCCATCCCGCGTATCCGGCCGATGGCGGTAGGATAGAGTATCAGCTCCGCACCCATGAGGGCGAGCATCCGGGCGGCTTCGGGGAACCACTGATCATAGCATATCAGGACGCCAATCTTCCCGATCGGAGTAGGATAGACCCGGTATTCGTGCCCCGCCCGGAAATAATTCTTCTCGTAAAAACAGGGGTCGAACGGGACGTGGACCTTCCGGTAAGGGGGGAGGAGTTCGCCATGATCATCGATCATAACGGCGGTATTATGGTAACTTCCCGAACCGCTCCGCTCATAGATCGGTACAACCACGTGCACCCCCAGGTCGCGTGCCAGCCCGGCGAAGAGGCCTGTAGTCTCCCCGGGAATTGACTCTGCATATGCCGAGGCATCCGTATGTTCGAACCGGGGAAAATACGGGGTCCTGAACAGTTCCTGCAGGCAGATCAGGGATGCCCCTCCTTTCGCGGCCCTGATCACCATGTCCCGGGTTCGATTCAGGTTCCAGGCCGTGTCCTCCGAGACGGCAGTCTGAATAAGCCCGATCCTGACGGTGCGCTTCTCCATTCTTCTCTTATCCTTATGGCGGACCCGTTTACATATAAGTTCGTGACCGAAGATCGCTGACATCAGGCATATGCATCGCCCGGACGCGATTGGTGGAGAGACCGGGATGACGCTTCACCGGAAGGCCTGCCAGAACGGTGCAAGCCGGGCTCTAAGGGCCCCGGCCATCTCTTCGACCCTGTACCGTGCCGAGGGATCTTCCGCCCTTGCGAGCAGCCCACGGAGCGATGACGGTTCCCTTATACCCGAGAGATCGAGACCCGCCATCGCCGCGATTATCCCCAGGTTCGTGTATGGAAGGCCGCCCTCGACACTATAGCCGCCTTCGAGTACCGCGACAAGCCTGCCTTCGCAGAGTTCCGAGGCGAGGTCCGTGGTAGAGGCCATCAGGTCCGCGTATCCCCGTGCAGTGAGCGCGAGACCGGTGAGAGGGTCGGTGAAGTGGTTGTCCTGCCCTGCCGAGACCGCGATGAAGTCCGGGGAGAACTCCCTTGCCAGGGGAGCAATGATCTCCCTGAACAGGCAGGCGTAGGAATCGTCTCCGGTCCCGGCCGGGACCGGCATGTTAACCGTGTACCCCACGCCGGCCCCTGCCCCGGTCTCGTCGATCATTCCCGATCCCGGGTAGAACGGAGACTGATGAATGGAGCAGAACAGGACCGTGGGATCGGCATAGAATATTTGCTGGGTCCCATCGCCGTGATGCGCGTCCCAGTCGAGGATCAGCACCTTCGGAACTCCTCTCCGCTGGAGATGGCGGACCATTACGGCCATGTTGTTCAGGTAGCAGAACCCTGCGCCAGTGCCCATGCGGGCGTGGTGCCCGGGCGGACGGACCAGGGCAAATGCATTTCCGGCTTCTTTGTCGATCACCGCGTCTGCGGCTCGCATCGCCCCTCCGGCGGCGAGGAGCGCAGCGTCCCAGAGCCCGGCCGGGACACTGGTGTCAAAGTCGATGAAACCCCCTCCCCTGCTTGCCTCTTTCAGGAATCCGACGTACTCGGGAATATGGACCGCAAGGACGGCCTCTTCGGGGGCGGGATACGGGACCAGGCGGACGATCCCCGGGAAGTCCCATATCCCCTCCTCTTCGAGCTGGTCGAGGGTGTAGGCCAGGCGCTCCCTCCGCTCGGGGTGAGTGGGGCTCTGTTCGTGGAGCAGGTATGCCCGGTCGTATACGATACCGGTGGTCATCGGGCCTCCGCGGTGATGCCGGGTTCGACCTGCACCACACAGTCCGCGATATATTCTGTCCGGTAGCTCCCCCGCACTACATTGTAGGAGGCGAAACCGAGCACGTCCACCACGCGCACATCGCGGGGGTCCGCGCCCTCCTTAAGCGCCCGATCCCTCGCCTCCTGTCGGCAGAACGCGACCATACGGTCATCGTCCCTGATCCCGGGGAAGGCTGAAGGCTCCCCGTTCACGGTCAGAGTCTTCTTCCCGGTGTCGAGCCTGAAGGACAGGGTAAGACTGAACCGGGATACCGCGACGCCGACCGCATTGGCGCAGGCACCATGCTCCGGGATAATCGCCCGGCAGCCTGTTTCCCCGGCGATACGGGGGAGAAGCCAGGGTGCGAGGTACCCGGTGCCGACGAGCGTGCGGCATCCGAATTCCCTGACTGCCGGGATTACCGCCCGGGCGTACCAATCCAGGGCGGTTTCCGCATCTTTTTGCGTGCATACGGCGGATCTGGCCGAATTTCCTATCCCGGCACCCATGACATTGAGGGCATCGGTAAGCGTGGGATGCTCCCCCCCGAATGCACGGGCATTGCCCGCTCTTTTTCCCGGAACTCCTCCGCGCACCTGCGAATCCCCGCCGTACGGAATGGAAAGGCCTTCTGCAACCTGTGCGAGCGTGGTGACTCCCCCGAACACGAGGGGTTTCATCACCGGTTTTCCATCCCTGACCACCACGAGGTCCGTCGTGGTCCCCCCGATGTCGACGACCACGCAGTCCTTTACCCCGGTAAGGTAGTACGCTCCGAGGGCGACGGCCGCATTGCTGGACTGGTAAAGGAGTGCCGGGTTCTCCCGGACCGTTGCGGGCGTCGCCAGACCCCCGTCACCCTTGAAGAACAAGAACCCGGGATGCACCCCGCCGACCAGGGACGCAATCGCAGAAACGGTCTCTTTAATCTGTGCGTTCAGCTTCGTCGTCGCCACTCTGGCAGGAAAGTTGAGCATTCCAAGGGGGCAGGAGAGCGCAATTCTCTCGTCCGGATACGTCTGAAGGGCGATATCGAGGATCTCAAGTTCCAGCGCGGGATTCCGCACGGAAAATTTCGCTGCCACGGCAAGCACGTCCCCCTGCTCGGACCGGATTGCCTCACGTACCTCTTCACTGTCCAGCGGTTCCACCACTTCCCCGCGGTGATTCACCGCCCCGGAGACGCCCCGGGGGAAAGTGAGACCCGGCCCGGGGACCGCGATGGTGGCAACCTTCGGGGGTGTCCCGGCGAGGATGAGGTTCAGCGGCTGCGAGGTGCTGACGGCAAGGCGTCCACCCTTTTTCATCGCTCCTTTCAGAGCGTCAAGTCCCAGGTGATTCGGGACCTTTTGTGACCTGACGGTCCCGTCGATGGTAACTACATCGGTATTCGTCCCCCCGATATCCACCCCGGTCAGCATACACGGTTCTCCGGACTCACGATTGCTCCTCGATCCCGACCACAGGCCTCTTGCTGCCTTTCCGGATCGATCCGGCCACGGAGCCTGCACCCTGCACCGGGGTCCCTTTCCGCCGAACTATTCAGGACTCCCGGGCGGAACTCTCCCTTTCCGGGAATAGCCCTGTCTGACTGTCGACCTGAAAGCAGGGACGGAAATGGCGTATCCGCCCAATAACATTTATGGAAATGGCGTCGGCCTGACAATATAACTATCCCGGGCCCGGGAGGTGAAGACTTATAAGAACCCGCTGCATAACGGACGAGCATGGGATCGTTCGGAGGAGAGACCCGGACGGGGATGGTCGTCCGCTACGCGGTGTCGATCATCCTTTGTATCATGGCAGGGGTGACAGGATCGGCCGTTACAGTTACCGGTACCGGTTCCTGGTACGCCTCCCTGGAAAAACCATGGTTCACCCCCCCGGACTGGGTATTCGGCCCGGTATGGACCACTCTCTACATTCTTATGGGAATCTCCCTCGCGATGGTCTGGGGTGCATGGAAGGAGAACAACCCCCTCGCAAAGACGGGGATCATTCTCTTCGCCATTCAGCTCGGCCTGAACGTGGCCTGGTCGTTCGTGTTCTTCGGCCTGCAGTCTCCTCCCCTCGGACTCGCAGGGATCGTCGCGCTCTGGATCGCGATCCTCGCTACAATCGTGTGGTTCTGGAGGATTCGGAGAATCGCGGCGGTTCTCCTCATCCCCTACATCGTGTGGGTGACCATTGCAGCCTTCCTGAATTACTCGCTCCTGGTGCTCAATCCGTGAAAGGAAAGGTTCTTGCGCCGGATTGCACCGGCTGCGATGCATGCACGCCAGTCACCGCCTGGCGGAAGCGCATCAAAGAAAATTAATTGATCCCTTCGCGTGAACCAGGCACAGGGAATGAAAATGCGGGAGGCATTTTTCACATGAAAGAGCGGGAACCGGAGACGGCCCCGCGGTCATCCTCCCCCGGGGTACCCTTCACGCTTCAGCACACGGGCGATCTCTCCAAGGACCGCCGGGTCCTCGATGGTGGAGGGGATCCGGTATTCCTCCCCGTCGGCAATACTCTTCAGAGTCCTCCGGAGGATCTTACCCGACCGTGTCTTCGGGAGACGGGAGACGACGACTGCACGTTTGAACGATGCGATCGGGCCGATCTTCTCTCTGACCATGGCGATCAGTTCCTTTTCGATCTGCCGGCTGTCCCTGTCCACTCCCGATTTGAGCACTACGAACCCGAGAGGCACCTCCCCCTTCACCGGGTCGTGAACCCCGGTCACCGCACATTCCGCTACGTCCGGGTGAGACGAGATCACCCCTTCCATCGACCCGGTGGAGAGCCGGTGCCCCGCGGTGTTGATGATATCGTCCGTTCGTCCCATGATCCAGAGGTACCCGTCGGGATCGATGAACCCGGCATCTCCGGTGACGTAGTACCCGGGATACCGGGACAGGTAAGTTCCCACGAACCCCTCGTCATTCTTCCAGAGGGTCGTGAGGCACCCGGGAGGCAGGGGGAGCTTCACCACGACGTTCCCGGTCGACCCGGCGGGAAGTCCCTTCCCCGATTCGTCCAGCACACGGATATCATAGCCCGGAACAGCCTTCGTGCATGAACCTGGCTTCACCGGGAGCAGTTCCAGCCCGGCAGGGTTTGCGGCCATGGGCCATCCCGATTCGGTCTGCCACCAGTGATCGATGACAGGGATCCCGAGGAGTTTCCCGGCCCACGCCAGGGTATCGGGGTCGCAGCGCTCACCGGCGAGGAAGAGCATCTTCAGCCGGGACAGGTCGTAACGCTCCCGGTACCTGCCATCCGGGTCTTCTCTCTTGATGGCGCGTATCGCAGTAGGGGCGGTGAACAGGGTGTCGACCCCGTGGTCCGAGACCACCCTCCAGAATGCTCCCGGGTCCGGGGTCCCCACCGATTTTCCCTCGTAGAGCACCGAGGTGCACCCGTACGCGAGCGGGGCATAGACAATGTAGGAATGGCCCACAACCCAGCCGATATCGGACGCCGCCCAGAAGGTTTCGCCCGGTTCCATGCCGTAGATATTTTTCATGCTCCAGAGCAGGGCTGCGAGGTGGCCGCCATGGTCCCGGACGACTCCTTTCGGCACCCCCGTTGTCCCTGAAGTATAGAGGATATAGAGCGGATCGGTCGCCCTGCACGGGACACAACCGGCGGGATCCGCATCGATAAAGGTATCCCAGTCAATGTCCCTGCCCTCCCGGAGTGGCGCCTCGTGTTGGGGCCTCTGAAGGATTACGCAGGCCTTCGGGGAGATCTTCGCAAGTTCGACGGCCTGATCGAGCAGCGGCTTATAGGGGATTATCCTGTTCACCTCGATCCCGCACGAAGCGGATATAATGACCGCGGGGGAGGCATCGGCGAGCCTGGATGCCAGTTCCCGGGCGGCAAACCCTCCGAAGACCACCGAATGGATGGCCCCCAGCCTGGCGCAGGCGAGCATGGCGACGATCGCCTCGGGGACCATGGGCATATAGATCACCACCCGGTCTCCCTTTCCTACCCCGAGTGCGGCAAGCCCCCCGGCACACCGGGAGACTTCCCGGGTAAGGGCTCCATAGGTGTAGCGTCGTACGGTTCCGGTCACGGGGCTGTCATAGATGAGGGCGGGCTGTCGTTCCCTCCCTTCCCTGACATGCCGGTCGAGCACATTGTCGCAGGTATTGAGCACACCACCGGAGAACCAGCGGTAAAATTGCGGGACCGAGGGATCGAGAACCCTGTCCCACCGGCGGATCCATTCCACGGCATCCCCGGCACCGGCCCAGAAACGGTCCGGATCATCGATGGACAGGCGATACACCTCATCGTACGTTGCCAAACAGATTATCCCCCTGTACGTGAGATCTCGCGCCCACCAAGTGATATATTTTCCGGGATGGCCTCGGGAGAGGACTCCTGCAGCACCTGGTACGCCGGGCAGACCTATAGTGGAGCACCAATTGTTCTCCCTCATACTGCGGGTTGCAATCGGCCTGTCCATGGACTGTTGCGCTGTCGCCCTGGCCGCAGGTTCGGCGAAGCTGAAGGACCGGACTGGTCATCGCATCATTCTTACGGGGTTTCCATTTCCTCATGGCGGTCGTCGGAGGGGTCCGGGTTTTTATCTCGTGGCGTTCATCGCCGGGTTCGACCACTGGGTGGCGTTCGCCATCCTCGTCGCGATCGGAGTCATGATGATCTTCGAGCCATTGTTTGAGATGGATAAGCCCGGCAGGGATTGCTATGCCCGCCGGACAGTGCTTGTCCTGCTCTCGAGCGCCGCCAGTATCTACGCGCCCGGTGTCGGTCTGGTGACAGGTTTCCCCGATTCGGGCATTCTTCCGACCGCTCTCGCAATCGGGCTGGCTTCGCGTGTCTTCCCGCTTATCGGTATCGAGCCAGGGTAGAAACTCGCAATCCGGTTCCGCTCCGCTATGGAGGTATTCGGAGGGATACTCCTGACAAAACAGGAAGGGTTCCCCCTGATTATTCGCAAGAAATAAAAAGGGAGAACGGCATCTGTGGATCATGGAACGCCGCGACCTTTTCTTAATCTCGGCATTTCTTGCCATGGGCACCGTTGTCCGGTTCGTATTCGTTCTCTCGGGGGCCCCGGTGACTCCCGACGTAATGGTGGCGTTCTACGGTCTCGCCATCATGCTCACCCGCCCCTCCTTCCCTTCGGCAATCGGGATCGGGTTTGCCGGAGGGGTACTGGATGCCCTGGTGGGCAGTTCCGCGTTCAACCCCGTGTTCCTGATAAGCGAGCCGCTCGCGGCGGGGGTCTGCATCGTCGCGTTCATCGCCATGGAGGGACGGACCCGCCTCGCACCCGCACTCGCCGTATTCCTTGCCACCCTGGCAAGCGGGTTTTCGTCAACCGGGATAACCCTCTCTCTCGCGGGGGACCGGATACTTGGGACCTTTGCCGCGACTCCACTCCTCGACCTGATAGTCCCCGTCATTCTCGCCACTGCCGTGCTAAATGCCCTCATTGCAGGGCTCGTATATCCGGCGATGCGGAAGGATTGAATTGGACGCCGCACGCTTCCGAATCTCCTGGACCCCCAGGCTTCAGGAGGTCCCGGCATTCCCGGGCCGTGGTGAGGGATTATCCGGGATAGATTTATAGGAGATTTTTTCCATACTGTCTTTTACAGTGACCTGGTGAAGTAAAGTGGACGTATACCAGTCAATTTTCAAGAAGATGGAGGCGATGGGGATCCTCAGGGTCAGGCAGTCCGTAGTGATAGAAAATCCCCCCTATCTCCCGCTTTGTGTCGACCGCCTCGATGAGAACCTCTATGCCCTCTCGCAGAACCCGGTCGTCGACGGCCAGATGGTCGCAGATCCGGACATCGAGATCAGGGTGTACCCCGACCAGAAAAGGGCCGAGCCCTTGGTATATCAGGACCAGCACGAGAGAAAAGTCGTATATCCCGAGCCGGGAAAGGTAAACCTGAAAGTAAAAAACGAGTTGTGCGTCTTTCTCGACAAGTGGCTCAACGATCTGAGCCTCCAGGGGTTCAAGTGGGGACCCTGACCTAACCTTTCGCCCCTTCGTGACGCATCAGCAGTTCGAGTGCCATCCTGGCCTTGTCATTCTCCGGGTTCTCCGAGATCGCCTTCTCGAAACACTGCATCGCGTCGGCATAGCACCCCAGTTTTTCAAGCACCGCACCTTTGCTGTACCACTTGGTGCTGTCCGAAGGGTCCATCTCCAGGGCTTTCTCGTAGCTTATCAGGGCTTCCCGGTGGCGTCCAAGGTCGTCGAGGCACACTCCCCTGAAATACCAGCTCGCCGGGTCTGATGGGTCGAGTTCGATAACCCGGTCGAAACACTGGATGGATTCCCGGTACCGGCCGAGCTGCATCAGACTCACTCCCTTATTGTACCAGCAGTCCGGATCGCCCTGGGATATCTCGATCGCCCGGTCATAGCAGCGGATTGCTTCTTCATGCCGAACCAGCTCGTTCAGAGAGAAACCCCGGTTGTACCACGCATCCGCGTCGTCGGGACTCTCGACAAGAATATGGTCGTAACACCTGAGTGCCTCCTGGTGCCTTCCCGCTGCGGCAAGGATCCTCCCTTTGTCATACCATGCTACGGGGTAATCGGGCTTGATGGCAATCGCCCGGTCGAAATACTCCAGTGCCTTCCCGGTCTCCCCCGTGGTATGACAGAGGATTCCGAGGTTCATGCAGGCCGGGAGGTTCGAAGGGTCATTCTTGAGGACGGACTCATAGCAGGCCGTGGCGCAGGTGATGTCTCCTTCCTCCCGGCAGACCGACGCTTTCGCCATCAGTGCGGTGATATCCCCCGGGTCTTTTGCAATCATGCGGTCGAATTCGGCGCGCGCCTCATCCAGCCGGTGCAAGGCCTGCAGCGAAAGTCCTTTCGCGACTGCCGCCTGCATGCTCCCGGGATCGGCTTCCAGGACCCGTTCGAAGCAGGTCAGCGCCTCACTGTGATCCCCGAGCAGGGCGAGTATACGTCCCCGCTGATACCACCCGTCGGTATCCGCGGGGGCGAGCACGGTACAGCGGGTGTAGCACTCAAGGGCACCACGGAGATCCCCGAGGAACGAGTAGCTCCTTCCGCGGTTGTACCACGAGACCTCGTCGAGAGGATCGATCTCGATAGCCTGTTCGAAACAGGGAAGGGCTTTATCATAGAGCTTAAGGGCCGCGTAAGTGAGGCCCCTGCCCACCCAGGCTTCGCTATAGGTGGTGTCAAGTCTGCACGCCCTGTCGAAATCGGTGAGCGCGTCCCTGAACCTGCCGAGTGCGAAGTTACAGATGCCCCTCCCGGACCAGGCCTTCGCGAGGTCTGGATCAAGTTCTATTGCCCGGGAATAGCTCTGGGCCGCCTGGGGGTAGAGACCAAGGGAGGAGAGGCACAGCCCTTTGTGGTACCAGGCAAAGGCGTACCGCGAATGAATCGCGAGCGCCCGGTCGAAACAGTCCAGCGCTTCCTTGAAACTGGACTCTTTCTCGAGCAGTGCCCCCTTCTGCACCAGGGCGAAGAGATGCCCCGGGTTCAACTCCAGCGCCCGGTCGAAACAGTCGATCGCCTCTCTGGCACGAGATTGCTGCTGGAGCGAAATCCCCCGGTGATACCAGACCTCGCTCTCCTTTTTCCCGGATTCTTTTCGGAAAGGAATGATCGAACCCCCCGTTCTGCCGACTCTTGTTGAATTGAATACTACTGCGCATCTGACGATAAATTTTCGCATTGCGCGCCGGGCAGGGGTTCGTTTCAGGGCCGGGCCGCGAGACGCGTGTGAAACGATGGAATGTCTTAACCACACCCGGGTCGCATATTGTTCAGGCAGCGGGAACGGGTCCCGGGGATACGGGAGGGATCCCTGTTACCCACTTTGCCGGGAACATTTTACCCGCGGTCTGAAGGACGATATTTGCGATGGGAGACGGACAACGAACAGGGGAATACCTGCCGAGAGGTGCGGTGAAGCACCGGGCGCTCACCGAGGAACCTTTTTACCTCCCCCAGTTCGAAGAGGCATTCCGCTATATATTGCAGGAATACCCGCTCCGGGAGAATGACATTGCCATTTTTCTCCCTTGTGCGGTCAAGAAACCCTATAGTGCCAGCCCCAGCCACCGGCTCTTCCGCAGGGTTATCGGGGAGGTTCTCGAGCCGGAGGACTACCAGATCATCATCTTCGGAACCTGTGGCGTTGTCCCCGCGGAGCTGGAACTGATGTATCCCTACGAGAGTTATCACTATATGCTCGGGAAATGCACCGACACGAGGATCAGGGAGGATTTCCTGCGGATCGAATCCTACCGCCTGGCGTGTTTCCTCGATCGCACCCGCGACCTTTACAGGAGGAGGATCGCGTATTGTATCGGGGTGTTCCGGGAGGCGATGGCCGGAGCGTGCCAGAGATCCGGCGTCGAAATGGACCTTCTTCTCCCGACGCGGCCGACGATCGAACGCCTGCGGGATATCGACTGTCCTTTCCCGGACGGGAGCCTGTCCATGAAGGAGTATATCGATGAATTCAGGGACGGTCTCCTGAAGATGTGTCAGCCGGCCTCTCCCGGGGATCCGGGGGCAGGGCGGCGGTGACCAAGGTGGACCAGTGATACGAGGGGAACGGGCAGGGGGGATGAGTCTCGCGGTCCGGGACACGCCGCTCTTCTCCCAATCGTTGGATTGCCGAAGTAGTTCAGGAGTGCTGGTGATGGGAGTAAAAACGGCAGAAATATGCGTTGTTTCTCACAACGTTTCAAAAAATTTAATAAACATTGATCTCAATGTCTATTGCAGGTGTATTAGTGTCCAACTAAGTCACCGACTGAACGTCCAATCCAATGGTAGACGCCCCGGGGGGCAATCCTCCCGGGGCCGCTGCCTCCTTGTGATGCCACCACTCTTTTCCGAACAGACAGGGTAAAGACGGTACGTGCCGCTCCCCTGGTGCTCCGGACATACGTTCTCCAGCTTTCGTCGGGACCGGAAGGTTCCCGGGGGCACCGACCTCCGCACGGACCCCCCCCTCCGAAAGGTCATGCATCGGAAAGGCCGGTTCCCGCCAGAGGGTATCTCCGTATACAGCGTGACGTCAAAACATCCGGCACATAGCAGAGCCTTTGCCAGGGAGGTCCTGTCCGGACGAGGTACGTTCAAGATCATGAGTAGGCCGGGATAGCAGGGATGAACATAGAAATTTCACGATCGGGAACCAGTAAGGAATGCCTCTCCGGCGTTCGCTCAAAGAAAGGATCAAGGATAAGGGGGTGCCCCATGAGAGGATTGTGCGAATCACATGGTCGGCCCCGCATCCGACCTGAGCACATTTCACCTGTATTCCATCCGCCGTTTCGGAATACAGCTTCTTCAGGCCTGCGGCATCATGTCCGCTGAATATCAAGACGGTTCCACACCGGATGTCTTGTTCACCCGTCGCCCTTTTCCGTCCCGGGGTGCGGATCCATCCGGCAGGTTATTGATATTTCCTGAACATTTGTTCGGCTCCGGGATGCAATGGATACCGCAGCAGATCCTGTTGCCGTTTCGGTCTGCCGCTCATTGCAGCCGGCATGTATCCCCAGTGTTCCTCCCTCTGAGGCAGCTCCCCTATAGGCATTATATTATTTATAATTATTCTTTTTATCATCTCTGTCCGTCAAAAGGAAGGATTCCGGCGGTACCGGAAACCGCAAGAAACATTCATGGAGGGGGTTTATTCATTTTTTTGGACAGGCGATGGTCCAGTGGGATACACGGGGAATTTGATGAATTTTCAATAATTTACCCGTATTGCGCAATGTACGGACATTGAAAAAAAGCCGGGGGCGGAGAAGAGATTTTTTGGGGGTTCCTTCGGCGAGGGTATCCGGATACGGCGCGCATAGCATTATACTCCCCGGTTTCGTTCATGCATGCGACTCCCCGCATTTCAGGAGTCCCAGGAGTCATCGGGTGCGGTCAACGGCATTGAAAGTCCCCTGATCCCTCCGGATTAGGGAGCAAGAGGTTGGGTACAAGGGAGAAATTTTTAATATATGAAACCGGAGTTACTCATTTGACGAACGGATATGGGCTACTACAATGCCCTCCTGGAACGAAAATTCCAGAGGGCGGCTGGAAAAAAAATCAGATTCGTCGCAGAGAATTACCGTGAAATCCTCGTTCCCGAAGAGGAACCGGGATACCTGCAGCACCTGAGAGCATTGCTGCCTGTCGATACGAGGAGCGGTAAATGTCCTTTTCCTTTGCTCATGCTTCTCCAGTTGTCCTTATGCCCGGTAACTCTGCTGTTCGTAATCGACCAGAAGATATTCCAGTCACTCGAACACTCATATGGTCCGGTGTCAGCGAAAAGCTGGCTCGAAGAATCCGAGATTTCAGGTCGTTTCATTCTTGAACGGGCAGGGATCCCTTTCCGGGAGGAGAAGATACCGGTGAAATCCCGGATTGTGCTCGGTGACTGCGAAGAGACCACTGTCCGGCTCTCGGGAACTTTTTCATTACTGCTCATTTCAAGGAATTACGGACGAACCGGAAGCACGGTCAACGGGATAAGTGCTGCGGTGTCCAGAATTATTGGACAGATAGAGATACCGGTCATGGTTTACTGATATTTTCTTGTATCGAGAACCCTTCCTCCCGCGCACCCGGTATTTTTTCCCGGGGATACCTTATGGTCTTCACCCTGCTCCCGCCAGTCCGGAGGAAGGTGTCGCGGGACCATCCTTCCGAGGGGGTTTCCACCCCCGGTTTGGACAAGAAATGACCTTCTCTGCCGGGTCCGTATTGGAACACCCGGATCACAATACAGGAGATAAATTCGGGATATCCGAAAAAAAGGGGTGGCAAAGTTTTATGATGTGGACATAGTATCACTAACTATCCTGCCTTCGCCTGGTGGATTATGGTCTATGATGAGATTGCCCGGATCAAGCTCGCAGAAAACCACGCACTGACGACGCTGTCCCAGGCACGCACGGAGGCAGAACGGTTGTTGAACGATGCAAGGACCGAAGCGGAAGCCATCAAGCGAAGATCGATAGAAGCAGGATGGGCCGAAGTCCAGCAGGCCAGAGCCGAGAGCCACAGGATTGCAGATCTTGCCGCCGCGAAGATCCGAAATGAAGGAGAAGAACGCGTCGCGGAAATTCAAAAAGATAGCGAGCCAAAACTCGGTGAAGCCGTAACGCACATAGTGAACCGCATAACTGGTAAATCCGATGTTTTACCCTTCTGATATGTGCATGCTGAATGTGGGCGTTCATAATGCCTTCAGGATGCAAGGGGTGGAAGCCATGTATGAGGCCGGGATGATGGAAGTGATCCCGCTGAAGGATCCGACTTCCCCGCTCCAGGGATCCCTTGAACCGGGAATTCGTCCGGAGTTACTCGACAGGTGTGCGGAGTACCAGGTGCGGTTGAACCAGGTGCTCGACACGTTCGAAGAAATCCCCGCCTCCATGGTGAGAGCACTCGGGCTGTTCTTCACTCCTCCCGACGCGAACCCGTTTCCCGTCAGGGTCGAATCCATTGAGGACTGTTTCAGGCAGATCGACACACTTCTTACAGAAACCGAGGGTACGCTCCGGGACAAGTCGGCCCTGATCACCATCAGGGAAAAGGTCCAGTCCCTGGAAAGAAGGGAGAGCGATGTCAATCTTCTCCTTCCTTTTCAGCTGGATCTCGCCCTGCTCGGTGATTTTACCACCTTCTCCGTCAGCGCAGTAATGGTAAAAAAAGAAGAAACCGGGATGTTTTTACAGCAGGTGACGGCCGCAGGTGCCGAAGAGATTTTCATTGATAAAAAAACTGCAAAGGACGGGGAAGTGGTTCTCATTGCGTACCCCGCACACCTGCGACCATCCATCCATCCCTCGTTCCGTCTTTCGGGTGTCTCGGTACTACACTGTGAGGAGTGCGAGGGAACGCCCGATAAGGCCCTTGCCACGATACGCGACCGGATCAGGGAGTTACGCGAGCACGAGAGGGAACGAATCAACAGTCTCGAAATGTTCAGGGATACCTACGAGAGGAAACTTCTCGCGATAAGGGAAGAACTCCGTATACGGAAAGAGGAACTGGATCTTATCCCAAAGAGCGGATCCAGCCGGGATGTAACCTACCTGAGCGGGTGGATCCCGGCACGCGAAGTGAATTCATTCACTGCCGCGATGGACAGATCCACATGCGGGCATTTCTTTTCAACACGCCCGGAAAAAGTGGAGAGTCCCCAGGAGGCCCCGGTAATGTATGACAACCCACGCTGGTTGCGGCCATTCGAATTTCTCACCACCATGTTCGCCAGGCCGAAATACGGCGAGATAGATCCCACTCCGTTCATGGCACCCATCTTCGTCATATTTTTCGGGCTTATGCTCGGCGATGCGGGGTATGGCATTCTGCTGACCCTCTCCGGATTCCTGCTATACTGGAGATTCCGTCGCTCGAGCTCCGTATTCCATGATCTCTCCATCATCCTGACCTGGTGCGGGATATCGGCGGTAATTTTCGGCACGCTTCAGGGGGGATGGTTCGGGGATGTACCCAGTCGTTTCTTTGGCATTTCCCCGCCCCTCGTGCTCCTCGAACCGATAAAGGATCCTATTGCTATGTTCCAGATTGCGCTCCTGCTGGGTATCCTTCACATCAACCTCGGTCTTACTCTCGGTTTTTATCAGAACATCAGGAAGAAGGAATACAATCCGGCGCTGATGGACCAGGGCGTCTGGTTTATCATCCAGCCCTCTGCCGCCATTCTCATGGCAGTGTTTTTCGGGTGGATCACGGCTGGGACGAACGTGTTGTATGTGGCTGTCGCCGGAATTGTCGCCGGGCTGGCGATAATTTTCTATTCCCGGGGACCGATGGGTTTCTTTGCACTCACCGGATTCCTCGGGGACTGGCTCTCGTATGTCCGTATTCTCGCACTGGCACTGGCCACCGGGGGGATCGCCATGACGGTAAACATTCTCGCCGAGCTCGTCGCGGAGGTCAGCCCCTATCTCGTGGTACTCGCGGTCCTGGTGTTCCTCGGAGGACAGTTGTTCAATCTGATTATCCAGAGCCTTGGAGGGATGATTCATTCAATCCGCCTCCAGTACATCGAATTCTTCAGCAAGTTCTTCATAGGCGGAGGGGAGGCATTCACCCCGTTCCGGATGGAACGCATGTACTCGGTCCGGGGTGATGCCTGATGCCAATCGGGCCAGGGACCGCGCTTGTTGCCATCGGGGCAGGAATTGCGGTCGGATTCTCTGCGATAGGGGCAGGCATAGGGGTAGGTATCACCGGAGCGGCGTCGGCCGGAGTGACCGCGGAAAAACCCGAAAAATTTGGTATGGCGCTTATCTTTACCGCAATTCCGCAGACGCAGGCAATATACGGGCTTCTCGTTGCGGTTCTCATCCTGCTTTCGGGCGGTTTCCTGGGAGGTACCGCGGGGGATATTCCCATTCCTATCGGGCTCTCCGCGGTGGGAGCAGGTCTTGCCGTAGGATTGGCGGGACTTTCATCGATCGGGCAGGGGATCGCGTCATCAGCCGGCGTCGCAACGGCCGCCGAGCGCCCCGAGACTTTCGGGAAAGGCGTCGTATTCTCGGTTATATGCGAAACTCAGGCGATTTACGGGTTGCTCGTCGCCGTTCTCATACTCGTCTTCTCCGGACTGCTCTCCGGCAACTACATCGCGACCACGGCCGCGGGTCTTGCAGGGATAGGATGCGGGTTGTCCATCGGTCTTTCGGGAACATCGGCGATCGGGCAGGGGATTGCCGCTTCGGCGGGTGTCGCGGCCACGTCGGAAAAACCGGAACTGTTCGGAAAAGGAGTAGTATTTGCCGCGATCTGTGAGACCCAGGCGATTTACGGCCTTTTGGCAGCGATCCTGATCATGTCGTTCACCGGGATGTTTACCGGAAACCTCGTCGCCACCCTTGCGGCAGGAGTGGTCTGCATCGGTGCCGGACTTGCCACGGGTTTTGCGGGATTCTCTGCAATCGGGCAGGGGATCGCCGCCGCTGCAGGGATCGGCGCGACCGCGGAAAAACCGGAGATGTTCGGAAAAGGGATTGTTTTCGCAGCGATTTGCGAGACCCAGGCGATTTACGGTCTTCTGGTCGCGGTCCTTTTGATGGCCTTCACCGGCCTCATCTCCGGCGACATGACCCTTACCCTTGCCGTGGGATTTGCGGCGATCGCAGGCGGGCTCGCGGTCGGCCTCGCGGGGCTGTCGGCTATCGGGCAGGGGATTGCGGCATCCGCCGGAATCGCGGCAACGGGAGAAAAACCGGAAATGTTTGGAAAGGGAGTAGTCTTCTCTGCGATCTGTGAAACACAGGCGATTTACGGACTGCTCGTCGCCATCCTGATAATGGTGTTCACCGGTATGATCACCCATGATTTCATCACCACGCTCGGCGTCGGGATTGCCACCATCGGTGCGGGGATTGCCGTAGGACTCGGAGGATTTTCAGCAATAGGTCAGGGAATCACCTGTGCCTCAGGAATTGCCGCCACTGCCCGCAGATCCGAAGCAATGGGAAGGAGCCTGGTGTTCGCCGCTATGTCGGAGACGTTCGCGATATTCGGTCTGCTCGTGGCGATTCTCATACTCTTTGGCCTGGGGATTTTCACCATGTGACCGAGCGGAGGAACGATGAGCCTGGAAGCGATCGAGGAAAGAATTAGAAAAGACGCAGAAGAAGAGGCACGGATAATCACTTCCACGGCCGAGGAGGAGGCGAAAGGGATAATTGCGAGGGCTGCAAAGGACGCGGAGCGTGAATACGCCTCCCTGCATCGGTCGGAGTCAAAAAAGACCGAGATCTCCGTCCAGCAGACACTTTCGCAGGCCCGGATGGATTCCAGGAACACGGTGAGGGAGTTCCGTGACTCCCTCGTCGCCGGATGCTTTTCCCGTGCGGAGGAATCCCTTCTCTCGGTACGGAACTCGCCGGAATACGGGGATATATTCAGGCATCTCCTGGAGGAGGCCCTGGATATACTTGGAACCGGAAAGGCTGAAATTTCCGTCCATCCCGAAGATCGACAACTCGCTATGTCCGTCGCCGAATCATTCCCGGGAGAACATATTTCACTCACGGTGACCGGGAATTCGCTGGACACCACCGGGGGAATGATCCTGGCAGCCCCCGAACGGAAAATAACAGTCGACAACACCTTCGAAGCAAGAAGGGAACGATTAAAGCGGGCATTGATCATCGAGACATCAGATATTCTCTTTCCCGTACGAGGAGGGCGGACATGACACCCGGGGATCTGGATACCCTGATCAGCTCCATCGCTGTCGACCCGGTCGCCATGATCCTCGTGGGTCTTGCCCTGCTTGTCCTGGTAATCCTGATTATCGGTACATTTTTTGGGTATTTCCGTGTTTTGTTGAACATTGCGCTCTTTGCCTATCCCGTTGCGAGGGTGAAGGCTGTGGGAAACCCCTTCGTAACGAGGTCGCAGGCGGAAGCCCTCGCGGAGTCGGGATCGTTCTCCGAGTTTCTCACCGTCCTTATGGAGTCAGGCGCAGGGCCGCAAATTCCTGAAAATACAACGCTCGAGGGGGTGGAAAAAATACTCGAAACATGGCATTATCAGGAGATCCAGAAGATGGGGGCCTCGCTCCCGGACGCGATCCGCCCGTTTTTCTCAGCGTACATAGGCATTTTCGAGGGCGAACAGATAATCGCCGCGTTAAGATCGGTTTATTCGGCAGGCATCCGTCCGGGTGCTCCCGCCCATATCGCAGAGATCGGATGTATCACCCCGGCGCTTATCGACAGCATCGGTGAAAGCACCGATATCAAGGATCTTATCTCAAGACTGCAGGGCACACCGTACGTCGCCCCTCTGGCGGCAGCGTTCCCGGAATATGAGGAAACCTCGAGCATCGGGCCGCTTGAATCCGCCGTCAGGCTGTACGTGATGAAAAATCTCAATGCAAGCAAAGGCAGGGTGGATCCCGCAGTCCTCCCGGCGGTGCTTGCATTTACCGGGGTATACGCGGATGTGACCAACATTCTTACCCTTTTAAGGGCAAAATCCCGAAATCTTCCCCTGGAATTGGTGTCCCTCTGGCTGGTCCCGGGGGGCGCATACTACGAAGAGTGGCGGTTAAGGCAGATTTATGAAAGCGCACGTCCGGCGGATATCCTCCGTCAGCTGGAGGGATCCGAATATTTCCATGTCCTCGAACCCCTCGTACAGGTACCAGGAAGCAGCATAGATCTCGGAGCCTGTGAACTTACCCTGGACCGGTACATGCTTGCCAAAGCAACAGGGCTTTCGTCGGTGTACCACCTTACCGGGGGCCCGCTCATCAAATTTGCGGTTTCCAGGAAGTACGAGATGAGAAATCTTCGTATATTCTTCCATACAGGATTCGAAATGCGGACGCTTGAAGAGGCGTTGCCGAACCTGGTCCTGCAGGAGGCGGTATCGTGAAAATTGCCGTGATCGGAAACCCGAGGATGGTCCGGGGTTTCCGGCTGGCGGGAATCGAGAACACGCTCGCGACAGTCCCCGGGGCTGAAGACGAGGAGGTGATCGGCCGGTGGATTCATGACCCCGAAGTCGGGGTGATCGTGGTCGACAGTGCATTGAAATCTTCGGTCTCCAGAATACAAGCCGCGCTGCAGATGAAAAAGGGGGCCTATCCTGTAATGGTAGTCCTCGGAACGGAAGAAGATACGGGAGAACTTCCGCCCGGTGTAAATGTACTCCCGCATCAGGTCAGGTGAAAAGAATGATGAGGGAACCAGGAAATCCCGGAACGGTGGTCAGGGTAACCGGTCCGGTGGTGCAGGCAGGGGGGATGACCGGGGCCCGCATGTACGAGATCGTCAGGGTCGGAAAGGATGAACTGATAGGGGAGATCATCGCCCTCGAAGGGGAATCGGCAACGATTCAGGTCTACGAGGAGACTGCGGGAATGATTCCCGGGGAACCCGTTACAGGTACGGGAAGTTCCCTCTCGGTGGCGCTCGGTCCCGGCCTTCTCGGGTGCATTTTTGACGGCATCCAGCGTCCGCTCGAAAAGATGTTCG
Organism: Methanolinea mesophila; assembly: GCF_017873855.1. NCBI lineage: Archaea > Methanobacteriati > Methanobacteriota > Methanomicrobia > Methanomicrobiales > Methanoregulaceae > Methanolinea > Methanolinea mesophila. Next base: position 78,648 of record NZ_JAGGKR010000001.1, on the reverse strand, counting down.
GGATTTCGGGAGATTTTATTCCGAAGGGAAGCAGGGTCCCCCCGCTTGACCGCACCGCCTCCTGGACGTTCATGCCTTCGGGGGAATCCTCCCGCACCGTGACAGGCGGCGATGTGCTCGGGCATGTCCAGGAGGGACCAATCGTCCACAAAGTCATGGTCCCTCCGGGGCTCGCCGGCAGGTTCACCCGGATCGCGGATGAAGGTGACTATACCCTTCAGGACGACATTGGTATCCTGGAAACGGCCACGGGCCGGGTCCCGCTCACCATGGAGCAGTTATGGCCTGTAAGGGTCCCCCGTCCCATAACTACCAAACTCGAACCGGGCGATCCGCTGCTGACAGGACAGCGGGTCATCGATCTTTTTTTTCCGATCGCGGTAGGAGGGACTGCGGCAATACCGGGGCCCTTCGGATCCGGAAAAACTGTCGTACAGCACCAGCTCGCAAAGTGGGCCAGTGCCGATATCGTGGTGTTCGTGGGCTGTGGGGAGAGGGGAAACGAGATGGCCGATGTATTGACGGAGTTTCCCAGACTCCCGGATCCCCGGACAGGGGAACCGCTCATCAACCGCATGGTCCTTATCGCGAATACCAGCAACATGCCCGTCGCGGCCCGGGAAGCGTCTGTGTATACCGGGATAACCATTGCCGAGTATTACCGTGACATGGGCTATAACGTGGCGTTGATGGCGGATTCAACCTCGCGATGGGCGGAGGCCATGAGAGAGATCTCCGGCCGGCTGGAGGAAATGCCGGGAGAAGAGGGTTACCCGGCGTATCTCGGCTCCAGGCTGGCAGATTTTTACGAGAGGGCCGGAAAAGTGATCACGATTGGGAAACAACCCGCGACGGGTTCGGTTTCGGTCATCGGAGCAGTATCCCCTCCGGGAGGGGACTTTTCCGAACCGGTGACCCAGAACACCCTCCGCATGGTCAAAGTATTCTGGGCCCTGGATTCGGAACTCGCCTACCGCCGACATTTCCCTGCGATCAACTGGCTGAACTCGTATTCACTGTATTCCGGCGCGGTGGACGCCTGGTGGGAGGAGAACGAGAACCCGGAATGGAGAAAGATGAGGGAGGAACTCATGGTCATCCTGCAGCGGGAGAACGAACTGGAGGAACTGATAAAGCTCGTGGGGCCGGAAGTCCTTCCTGAAACCGACCGTCTGGTGCTCCTGAAAGCCGAGATAATCCGTGAAAGCCTGCTGATGCAGTACGCGTTCCATCCCCACGACACCTATACCGGCCCCGAAAAACTTGTCCGGATGGTCCTGGCCGATATCCGTTTTTTCTCGCTTGCGGACAGGGCGGTGGCCCTCGGGGTAACCGCGGAGACCATCCGGGAATTCCCGGTGAAAGGCATGCTTGCACGGATGGGTACGGTATCCCCTGAAGATTCCGCGGAGCTATTCCGGCAGATCGATTCCGGACTCCGCTCGGAGTTCTCTGCCGTGGGGGTGGAGAGCGAATGACACACAGTGCGAGAGAGTATACCTCCGTCTCACGTGTGGAGGGCCCGATCATGGTGGTTGATGGAGTCGAGGGAATTGCCTACGGGGAAGTGGCGGTGATAACCCTGCCGTCGGGCGAAAAACGCCAGGGCCAGGTGCTTGAGACAAGGACTGCCAGGGCCATCGTCCAGGTCTTTGGATCCACCCGCGATCTCGATACGTATACCACCCGGGTCAGGTTCACCGGCGAGACGATGCATATCGGAGTCACCGGGGAGATGCTCGGCAGGGTCTTTGACGGCACCGGCAATCCGCTTGACGGAGGTTCGCTCCCGATACCCGAAGAGATTCGCGATATCCATGGATCGTCCATCAACCCGTACGCCCGCGAACATCCCCGCGATTCCATCCAGACCGGGGTGTCCGCGATTGACGGGATGAATACGCTTGTCAGAGGGCAAAAACTCCCAATATTTTCGGGAGCCGGCCTTCCCCATAATCTCCTTGCGGCCCAGATCGCCCGGCAGGCCAGGGTCCGGGGACAGGAGGAACAGTTTGCGGTCATCTTCGCGGCGATGGGAATTACGCATGAAGAAGCGGCGTATTTCCTGAAGGATTTCAGAACTACGGGTGCGCTCGAAAGGGCGGTCGTGTTCCTGAATCTTGCGGATGATCCGGTGATCGAACGAATCATCACCCCGCGGCTGGCACTCACCACCGCGGAGTTCCTCGCCTTCGAGAAGGGGATGCATGTTCTGGTGATCATGTCGGATCTCACCAATTATTGCGAGGCATTGAGAGAGATCGCCGCTGCGAGGGAGGAGGTGCCGGGGCGCAGGGGATACCCGGGGTACATGTATACCGATCTCGCGACCATTTACGAAAGGGCGGGAAGAATACGGGACAGAAATGGTTCCATCACCCAGATCCCGATACTCACGATGCCTGATGACGATATCACGCACCCGGTGCCCGATCTTACCGGGTACATCACCGAGGGGCAGATCGTGCTCTCCCGGGACCTTCACCGCAAGGGGATTTATCCGCCTGTCAACGTGCTCCCCTGCCTTTCCCGGCTTATGCAGGGCGGGATCGGCGAGGGGCGGACCCGGAAGGACCATGCCGAAGTCAACAACCAGCTCTATTCCGCATACGCACAGGGCGTAAAACTGAAGGGGCTGGTCGCAGTGATCGGGGAGGAGGCACTCACCGATATCGACCGTAACTATCTGTTGTTCGCGGATCGCTTCGAAAAGGAATTTATCGGCCAGGATGCCGAAGAGAACAGGACGTTCGAGGCAACTCTCGATCTGGCCTGGGATCTCCTGGCGCTGCTCCCCGAGAGCGAACTCAGGCGCATCGATACGGCGACGATCCGCACCTATCACCCGCATTACAGGAGCGGCAAAGTATGAGCCCCTCCCTCGCCCCGGGTATCCGGCCGACCAGGATCGAACTGCTGAAACTAAAGCGGCAGGAGGTTTTGGCACAGAAAGGTCACGATCTGCTGGAAGAAAAACTGGATGCGATGACCATCGCGTACCTCTCCTACCGCCAGCCCTACCTGAGACAGAAAGAACTCGTGAACAAGTCCCTTGAAAACGCACTCCGGACCCTTGGACGGGCTGAGATGTTCATGGGACTCACCAGCGTGGAAATGATCGCCCATTCCATTCCCGGTATTCCTGACATTCCCATGGATACCGCCAAAGTCATGGGAGTTTCGGTTCCCCGGATCCCTCTGCAGGAGAAAAGACCCGGCACATCCTCCGGTCTCGGATACAGCATCCTCGGGACTTCCGCCGTACTCGACGAGGCACTTGAAAAATTCGAGAACCTCCTTGGCGAATTGCTGCGCCTGGCAGAACTCGAAGGAACTATCACGCGGATAAACCGGGAGATGAAGCGAACCCGGAGAAGGGTAAATGCGCTGGAAAAGATCTATATCCCCCAGATCCAGGCGACACACCGGTATATCGAGATGCACCTGGAAGAGAGAGAACGCGAGGACCAGTTCCGACGCAAACGTACCAAACAGCTTCTCAAAGGGGAGCAGGGATGAGACATCACCCTCATTTTTATCCCCGCGACGATTGGCTTAAGGAACTGATGAAAAGCAGGCGAGCCCGAAAATACATCCAGAAATTATTCATTTTCTTCGAGATTGCATTTTATGCTTCGATCCTGATAGGCCTCGCGCTCTTTCTTTATCTCCTTATTTCCGCTTCAGCGTGATTCCATGATTCCCGGTTCCGCGGGCAGGCGGGTTCTCAGCACGAGAACCGGGCGGGCGGCATTCTTCGCAACCTCCGACACCACGGCGCCTAAGAGAGCTCCTCCCCGCCAACCCCTTCCGTACGAAGAAAGCCCGATAAGGGAGACATCTTCCTCATCCGCCATGCGTGATATTTCAGAGGCAGGATCCCCCACGCGCACGCTGCTATTGCAGGAAATTCCCGACCGGGCGAGGGAAGCCACGATTTTCGAGAGTTCATGTTCCGCGGCATTCAGTTTCTCCTGCAGTTCACTGGAATCTTCTTCTGAAATGACCACATGGAGTATCCGGATCTCTCCAATCCCGGGAATCCGTGCGATATCGTTCAGCGCCACGGAAGAATGTGGCGAGAAGTCTGTCGGGCAGAGAACGCGCGAAAGGACCCTGGGGCAGTATTTCTCGAATGCCGGGCCGGAAAGAGCTTCGACTACACGATATTTCATGATAAGGACGTGAACGGGGGAATAGCGCAGGACGTGGGACGACACGCTTCCCATCAAAACCCCGGTGGCGATACTTTCCCCCCGCGCCCCGATGAGGATTATGCTTGGTTTTAATTCCAGAGCCTCACCGACTATCGCAGCACCGACCGACCCGCTTCGGATCTTTCTCAGTATAGACTGGACAGTGATTCCCTGGTTTTTCAGGTACTCACACTCCTCGTAGAGGTTACGGTTCGCGGAGGATGTCATCGCCTCGGACCCCCACGCCGCGCGGACGATTCTTTTGGCCTCGACGACATGGATCAGCACAACCTCGCTGATTCCGGGAAGCCCCGCAATACAGTCCAGCGTCCTCTTCGCATGCTCTGAAAAATCCGTAGGGAAGAGGATCTTTGAAAAGATTCCCGAATTCACGGATATCTCCCCCCTGATACGGGTCCGGGTTGTGAGGTGTGACCTCCCGGGCAGGAAGAATATCCGGGCAGCTGCGGTATCATTTGCCTGAGAATGCAATGCAGCGCCATACTGAACGATCTTCCGTATAGGTAATTTATTTATATTAAATATGACTACCATCCATCCGACGACGCAGAAGTCGGAGAGAATGTGGCTGCGATGAATGAAATAAGCATGGAAATTTTAGAGAAGCTTAAAAAAGCTGCTTTAAAACGCTGTGAAGAGCGCATAGTGGAGGCCCGCAATGCCCCCGGTCCTCCGAAAAAGGAGTTGAGGTGCGGCATGGTACGGAACGGTTTTACTTCTTCTTTAAAAAAACAGCATGGACTATTGTGAGGTGTTGAAATGGAGGATGAAGGATCTTTACTGGAGATCGTGCAGCGAAAAGAGCAGGAGCTCAAGACGAGGTGCGATGTTGTAGCCAGGGAAATGGAGAGCTCGTTGGATACCGCAAAAAAAGAGGCTGAATTACGTATCCAGAATGCAGTAAACCGGGCCAAAGAGGAATCCGCGAAGATTATTCAGGAAGCAACTGCGTCTCTTGAAAGAGATCTTACCGGTATCCGTTCTGATAGTCGCCTCAAACGTGAAATGATAAAGGAAAAGGCGGAAGCAATGATGCCCAGGGCCGTGGATTTCATTGTAAACGCCACTGCAGGTTCTTCGTGATATGCTTCAGAAGATGAAGAGCGTCCTGGTAGTGGGCCCGAGAAGGGATTACCAGGAGATAATCGACGTGCTGTACCGGGAGGGTACGATACATCTTCAGGATATCTCGGGCATTCTGGAGAATGGACAGGAGATTTTTACCAGGATGGAAGTTCCCAAAGAAGAAGAAATATCTGCCCTCCTGGTGAAACTCCATGGAATCGCCCACATCCTGCCTGTATCCGACGAAGAACCCGTAAAAATGGGAGATTGTGAGGAATCGCTCCAGAAACTCTCTACGAGCGCCCTCATTGCGCGGGCATATCAGGTGATCTCCAACCTTGAGAGTCATACCAGAGAGCTTGCCAACCGAAGGTCGGATCTTGAGCTTCGTCGTACCACACTCGACAACTATGCAAGAATAATGGGAAAAATCCAGCCCATTGAAAGCCAGGTCCCTCTTTTAGAGGGGTTTGAAGTCACGGTCCTGCTTATCCAGAAGGAATTCCACGAAATTCTCGACCTCGTTCGTCCGCAGCTGAAGGCGATTACCCACAACCAGTTTGAATTCATCACCGCGGAACTCGACGAAAATAATATTGCGGCAATAACCGTTTTTTCCAAGAAATACTCCGAACAGGTCCATTCCTTTCTGTTCTCGCAGAATGTCAACGAGGTGAGAATTCCCCGCGAGTATGCGAATATACCCCTGGACGAGGCCCTTAATGCGATAGCACGAAACAAGGAGGAGATCGACACTGAGATAAAGACCATCGACGGCGACCTCGCCGCGCTCTCTTCCAGAAGATACCTGGAAATATCGACACTGGCCAGGCTGCTCGAGGACCGGCTCGAAGAGATACGTGCCCTGAACCGTTTCGGACAGTCGGAAAACACTATTCTAATCCGGGGATGGATCCCGAAAAAATTTTTAAAGAGGACAAAAGCAGCCCTTTCGGATGCCTTCGGGAACAGGGTGGTGGTATCTGAAATGGATGTCTCGGCAGAGGAACTCGAGAACGCCCCGACGTTCTATGATAATCCCCGGTGGGTCAAACCATTCGAATTCTTCATGAAGCTGGTCAGCCCGCCCAAGTATGTCGAGATCGATCCAAGCCCCCTCATGGCGATTTTTTTCCCTCTCTTTTTCGGAGTGATCGTGGGGGATATCGGATACGGGCTCTGTATCATTGCATTCGCACTGGTGATGAAATGGAGGTTCAAAATGATGGAATGGATCCAGCAGCTCGCAAACATCCTTCTTATCAGTGCGATACCCACCATATTCTTCGGGTTTCTCTACGGGGAATTTTTCGGGAACCTCGGCGAAGAAATGGGCTGGATAGAGCCTGTTACTCTTTTCGGGATCACGTGGAACCGGCTGGAGGCGATAGTACCTCTTCTCGTGCTGGCCATCGTAATCGGCGTTATCCACATCTATATCGGCCTCTCGCTTGGCGCACTCAACGCGATATACCGCAGAAAGAAGAAACACCTCCTTGAAAAGATCGGGATGATGGGCGTAATTGCCGGCATTCTCATCCTGGTGGTTACGTTAATGGGTATAATCCCGGAATTCGGGACAATTATTGCGGCGGCACTCATGGTGGTATTCGTCCCCCTCCTGATCTATGGGGGTGGAACGATGGGCGCGATAGAGGTAATGAGCACGCTGGGGAACATCCTTTCCTATGCCCGTATCATGGCCATAGGGATGGCATCCGTTATTCTTGCCCTCGTAGCGAACGAGCTCGGGGGCGCACTCGGCGTTGCAGTGGTTGGAATACTTATCGCTACGCTTCTTCATGCCCTCAACGTCATTCTCGCGATGTTCAGCCCGTCGTTGCATTCGGTCCGGCTTCACATCGTGGAATTCTATTCGAAATTTTACGAGGGAGGGGGTGAACCATACCGGCCTTTCGGGAGAGATAAAGGGGCAGAATAAAAAAAAGACAATTATTCTGCCCCGGATTTAAAAATTAATTTTACTCATTAGAGCAAAACTCAAAAAAACCGCGCAAAATGTTTTACCGGATACAGAATTATTTATTTATTAAAAGAACGAGAAATTAATGTTATATTTTTAATTCGATTTTATGAAAAAAATCAATTTTCTAACATCTATATCTTTATATCACATTAGTAATATGCTTATGCATAGGAGAGGTGTAAATGGTCGGTTGGGAAGTCCCTATCGGGGCCGCTATCGCATTTGCTGGCGGAGCAATTGGTACTGCCTGGGCACAGTCGAGAATCGGTTCGGCCGGTGCAGGAACAATTGCAGAGAGGCCGGAAACGTCAGGGACCATTATTGTCCTGGAAGCAATCCCCGAAACCCTGGTCATTCTCGGGTTCGTGGTGGCTTCAATGATCATCATAATGGTGCAGTAACCTGACCGGATTTGTTCCGGGTGGTGAAATGTCGCCAGTTTTGGCCCATAGAATAGTTTTTGCGAGTAAGAGAGGGGTGACAGCGGACGCGATCGAGTATGGCATACAATGACCTTGTCCGGTCCATGGAAGAGAGTGCCGAGGAAAAGATCTCAGAGATCCGGTCGGAAACGAATGCCAGGGTCGAGGAGATCACCCGGGAATCATCTGAAAAAGCCGATTATGTGCATCAATCCCTCCTGGATGAGGCACATTCGGAGGCGAGAGATCAAAGGAACCGGACCCTTTACCAGATCCGGGGCGAGGAGAATGTTATTACCACGACAGAAAAAGAGCGCCTCGTGGACGAGGCGTTCCGGAAAGCCGGAGAAAGACTCGCCAGAGCGAGAACCGATCCCGCCTACGGGGAGCAGTTCGCACAACTCCTCACAGAGTCCCTTGCGGCGATCGAAGCAATGGAGATCAGGGTTCATATCGATCCAAGGGACCAGGATCTCGCCATTGGCATCCTGAAAGGGAAATCTGTCACTGCAGAGCTGGTCCCCGACCTGGTTACCGCAGGGGGGGTTGAAGTCTCGTCTGCTGATGGAAGGATCAGGGTTTACAATACCCTGGAATCACGACTGAACAAGGCCCGGAACGTATATAACAAGGAGGTTTGCCGGATCCTCTTCGGAGAATGATATGGATTACGGATACGCCAACGCCAGGATTAGAGGAATGCACAGCCGTCTTCTGGACCGGAAAGGCTACGAAGCACTTCTGGTGCAGCCGGATATCCCCGCGATGGTGACCGAGCTTGGAAAAACTCCTTATAAGGCCGAAATCGAAGAAGGTACCGTCCTTTATCCTGGAATCCGCGGAATAGAGTATGCCCTGCGCAAAAATCTCGCAACAACATTCAGGAAAGTCCAGGGCCTTCTCGCCGGCAGTGACGCCGAAATTTTCGTGCGAATCTTCGTTTCACGCTACGATATCCACAATCTCAAAACGATCATAAGGGGCATTCACATCCATATCTCTCCGGAGGAGATCACCGAATGCCTGATTCCAGCCGGTACGATCTCGTCAGCCCTTCTCAATGAGCTGTTAAAACAGGGCGATGTACGGGGTGTCGTGGATCTGCTCGCAACATGGGATGTGATCTACACCCGCCCGCTGACCGCACATATGAAGGAGTACGCGGAAACGGGCAGCCTCTCATCTCTGGAGTATGCGCTGGATCTGTTCCACTATGAAAACTCCAAAAAGACCCTCACAGGGAAGACCGCGGATCACAAGCTGATGCAATCGATCCTTGCGGCTGAGATTGACAGCGTCAACATCAAGACGGCGTTAAAAATGAATCGTGAAGGGATTTCCCCGGAGGAATCGGCCCAGTATTTCCTTCCCGGCGGGACCCACCTGCCACTCAAGCTGTACCGGAAACTTGTCGCCGCCCCCTCTATCGGGGAGGCTGTCTCGGTTCTCCAGGGAACATCCTATGAATTCCTGGTCTCACTGCCGCTTCAGTCTCTTGCAAACGCGGAAATCTCACTTATCGAAAAAGAAATGGACCGGTATCTTGTCCGCAAGGGGGCATCGCTCTATCACAGCGAGCCTCTCGGAGGTGTGCTCTGTATCGGGTATCTGTTTGAAAAACAGAACGAGGTGACGAACATCCGGATTATCGGCAGGTTTAAAACCGCCATGATATCGGACGCAGACGTTGAGGAGACACTCCTGTATGTATAAATTCATTGTAGTCACCGATCCGGATACCGCCCCGGGCTTCCGGCTCACCGGGGTTGAAGTCATGGAAGCTGCCGATCCCCAGGAGGCACGGAAGATCATCCCGCCCCTGCTCCTGCGGGACGATACGGGGATAATCGCGGTAAACGAGGAGTTTATCGATTTGCTCGATGAAAAACTGATTGCACGCATTGAACGCACGTATAGGCCGATAATTCTGCCGATTCCCGTGCATTTCCGGGGGGGAGCGGGACCGGGCTATATCGAACGCCTCCTGCGGAGGGCAATCGGGTATAACGTGGTATTGAGGCACTGAAATGATTCAGGGAAAAATTTCGAGGATATCAGGGCCTGTAGTGATTGCCGGAGGCATGACGGGCTCGAAGATGTATGACGTGGTGAAAGTGGGAAAATACTCCCTTTCAGGAGAGATCATTCGTCTTGAGCGGGATATGGCCGTAGTCCAGGTATACGAGGACTCAACGGGTCTGTCCATCGGCGAACCCGTGGAAAATACAGGACAACCTCTCTCCGTCGAACTGGGGCCGGGGCTCATTTCCTCGATCTATGACGGGGTGCAAAGACCGTTACCCGTACTTGCAAAAGCCAGCGGGAGTTTCATTTCAAAAGGGATTTCGGTCCCGGGTCTTGACAGGAGCGTCCAATGGCAGTTCGTTCCCTCCGTAAAAACCGGTGACGAAGTATCGGGAGGAGATATCATCGGCACGGTCCAGGAGTTCCACGTGGTCCACAGGATACTCGTACCTCCCGGGATTTCGGGAAAAGTGGCCGAGATCCACGAGGGGAAATTTACTGTCGCCGACACCGTGTGCAGCCTGGAGGGGGGTACCACCATTTCCATGATGCAACTCTGGCCGGTCAGGAAAGGAAGGCCCTACAGAAGAAAGATGAATCCCACTTCGCCCCTCCTTACAGGCCAAAGAATATTCGACTTCCTGTTCCCTCTCACAAAGGGCGGGACTGCGATGATCCCTGGCGGGTTCGGTACCGGGAAAACCGTATCAGAGCAGACTCTCGCGAAATGGGCTGACTCGCAGGTGGTAGTATATATCGGGTGTGGTGAACGGGGAAACGAGATGACCGACGTGCTGACCGAGTTCCCCGAGCTCGTGGATCCCCGGACCGGGCTTCCCCTGATGGAACGGACGGTCCTTGTCGCGAATACCTCGAACATGCCGGTGGCAGCAAGGGAAGCATCGATATATACCGGCATCACCATGGCGGAATATTACCGGGACATGGGCTACGACGTGGCGCTCATGGCAGATTCGACCTCCCGGTGGGGAGAAGCGCTCAGGGAAGTCTCTGGAAGACTCGAAGAGATGCCGGGAGAGGAAGGGTACCCCGCCTATCTGGCCACCCGTCTTGCGGCATTCTATGAAAGAGCCGGGCGGGTGGAATGCCTCGGGAAAGGAGAGCGGGTAGGATCGGTCACCATCGTTGGTGCGGTCTCCCCTCCCGGCGGCGACTTCTCCGAGCCGATTACCCAGAACACTCTCAGGATTGCCGGCACGTTCTGGGCGCTCGACACCAACCTGGCGTACCGCAGGCATTTCCCCTCGGTGAACTGGATTAAAAGTTACTCCCTGTATCTCGACAGCATCGAACCCTGGTACAGGGAGAATGTTGCTTCCGACTGGAAAGCGCTCCGTGACAGGACGATGTACCTCCTACAGAAGGAGGTGGAACTACAGGAAATAGTCCAGCTGGTGGGCCCCGACGCGCTGCCCGAGAGCGAGAAGGCAATACTGGAAGTGACCCGCATGATCCGGGAAGATTTCCTCCAGCAGAGCGCCTATAGTGATGTCGATTCTTTCTGCCGCCTCGAAAAGCAGTACTGGATGCTTTCCGCCATCCTGGCATACGAAGAGGCGGTGAGTGATGCCATGGGCCGTGGTGTGAACCTTCGCCAGGTCTCGGCTCTCCCGCTAAAATCCGGAATTGCCCGGATGAAAGAAGTCGAGTCAGCGGAACAGATCAAGGGGTTCGTGGATGAAATCCGGAATAAAATCGAGGCGCTGGAGGTGGAAGAATGAGCGTCCCTTCCCTTCTCGACCGCGAGTTCCGGACGGTCAGCTACGTCTCCGGCCCGCTCATATTCGTGGAACGCCCGATGGGTGTATCGTTCGGGGAAACCGCAAGAATCACGCTTCCAAGCGGAGAGGAACGCAACGGGCAGGTCCTGGATATTTCGCACGACCTTGCGGTGGTGCAGGTCTACGAAGGGACGAGCGGCGTGGACAGCGATACCACTTCGGTGAGATTCACCGGTCAGGCGCCGGCCATCGATGTATCGATGGACATGCTGGGGCGGGTTTTCACCGGAGTAGGCAAACCGCGGGACGGAGGTCCCGAGATCATCCCGGAGGACTCCGTGGATATATCGGGAACACCCATCAATCCCTATTCCCGCGATAAACCCGCAGATTTTATCCAGACCGGGATGTCGGCGATCGATGGTCTGAATACCCTCGTGCGCGGTCAGAAACTCCCCATCTTCTCGGGATCCGGTCTTCCGGCGAACAAGCTCGCGGCCCAGATTGCCCGTCAGGCACGTGTCCCGGGTGCGGAAGAGGCATTTGCCGTGGTTTTTGTGGCCATGGGCATTACCCATAAGGAAGCCTCGTTTTTCATGAACGACTTCGAAAGGACAGGAGCCCTCGAAAGAGTCGTGTTCTTCTTAAATCTCGCGGATGATCCTACAATCGAACGGGTGGCGACACCGAGGTGTGCCCTGTCCACCGCCGAGTTCCTGGCATACACCCACAATCTTCACGTCCTCGTCATTCTCACGGACATGACAAATTATTGTGAAGCATTGCGGGAAATTTCGACCGCCCGGGAAGAGGTCCCCGGGCGCAGGGGATACCCGGGATACATGTATACCGATCTTGCCTCGATTTATGAACGGGCGGGAAGAATCACAGGAAAATCCGGATCTATAACGCAAATCCCCATCCTCACCATGCCGGACGACGACATCACCCACCCGGTGCCCGACCTTACGGGGTACATCACCGAAGGCCAGATCGTGCTTTCAAGAGATCTCTACCGGAGAGGGGCGGACCCGCCAATCGACGTGCTTCCCTGCCTTTCACGCCTCATGAACCTCGGAATCGGGCCGGAAAAAACGAGGGAAGACCACAGGAATGTGGCGGACCAGCTCTACGCGTCGTATGCGTACGGGCGCGATCTGCGGAGACTTGTGGCGATAGTGGGAGAGGAGGCACTTACCGAACTGGACAAGGTGTATCTTTCGTTTGCAGATGAATTCGAGAAAAAATTCATCACCCAGGGGGATCAGAACCGGTCGATAGAGGAGACGCTCGGGATCGGGTGGGACCTCATGGCAAGCCTTCCGGAAGACGAGCTGAAGCGGATAAAGAAAGAGTATATCCGGAAGTATCATCCGCTTTTAAAGGCGGGAGAATAGAATGGAGCAGGTAAATCCCACCCGGATGGAACTCATCAAAAAAAGGGCCCAAATCCGACTCGCAGAACAGGGGAGGGACCTCCTCCGCGAAAAAATGGACGCACTGATACGGGAATTTTTCCAAATCATGAACACGGTGTCCCGCTCCCGGGAGGAACTGGAGATTATCGCAGAGAGCGCCCAGCGTTCCCTGCTCACTGCACAGGCCGTCGATGATCCGGTCACCCTGAAATCGGCCTCTTTCGCCACCCGTCGTTCTATCGTACTCGACATATCAGGGAAGAATATCATGGGGGTCCCGGTCCCGATCATCGAAAAAAAACGGGTTTCGATCGGTTCGCTGCAGCGCGGCTATAGTATCCTCGGAGTAAGCGGGCGGATCGACGAAACTGCGGAGAAGTACGAAGCAGAGCTTGATCTTATCATAGGGCTCGCAGAGACCGAAACGGCTCTCCGACGGCTCGGAGAAGAGATCCAGATGAATCGTCGCAGGGTAAACGCGCTCGAGCAGGTATTGATCCCTGAACTCAGGCGACAGGCGAAATATATTAAGATCACCATCGAAGAACGGGAACGGGAAGATCTCTACCGGTTGAAAAAAGTCAAAAAATTGCTGAACCGGAAGAAAAATATGGTCAAGACCGGGTCCGGGGGCGGGAGCGGCGCGATCCCGCCCTAGACAGGAACGTATTCACCCGCCCGGCTTCTTTTTGTCAATTCTTTCGCACACGGAGAGAATTATCCTCGGATCGCTACAATCGCTGTGGTTCCTTCCTGATCTCATCGTGACCAGGACATGACGGAGATGGCGGTAAGACCTCATGGTGAACACTACCGGAATTAGTACCCGGACTGCCGGGACTATCGAACAGATCACACTACTACCATTCACTCATTTAAATGCATGCACAACATTAGTGCATTGCACTGCAACTTCCATGAAGCGTAGAAAAAAATTATAATGTATTCTCGTAGGTTTTCAGCATTATCTTGGTCGCTTTTTCCACCGCGGTTCTCTGATCCATCTCATTCGAATGGAAATCCTGCCCAATAGCGATGAGATCCATCACATTGCGATAGGTCATCCGGGAGAATGCGATCTTCTCCCATGTCTGACGGTCGATCGAAACCCATGCCCCGCCAAGGATATACTTGAGCATCTCGATATCCCTGTGAGTGAGCCGGGCCCAGTCTGAGCCCAGACTCGGCCGGATTTTTTCAATGGCCAGCTCCACATGCTTCTCTTTCTGAAGCGCGAACATCCTTCTCCCGATTTCCGTCCTGGAAACGTCCGGCATTTCCCTGCACCCTTCCCCTCTCAGGGTACGCGTGAATAGTGCCGATGTGATGATAAGTTTAACTCCGGGCATCCGGAAAAAACAATTTTACACCAGATATCCGGATTAAACGTCGTTTTATGACCTAAAAAGAAATTAGAATGATTAATAATGATAAAAGGCGAAACGACATGCTGGATATATCCATGATTACGCTTCAGTTTTTAATTCTTTTTCCGGCGATAATTGCTTTGCTGCTTTTCCTTCTCCCGCGCGCAACTTTGCGCGACGGCCTTGTGAGGGTGGCCGCAGCCGTTATCATACTGGTTTCCGCGTCCCTGCTCGTGACCTCATCGACCGGTGCCGCCCAGTATTTCCCTGTCCCGCTTGCTGAAAGCGGTGTCCTGATATTCCTTGCGGAAATGCTGATAAGTGCATTTCTGATTTATATGGGGTTCAAATACAGGAACACGCTGGCCGTAATCCTGGTTGCAGTGCAGGCAACCCTGCTGGTCTATTACGAGGCCGTGTTTGCGGGAGGTATGCATGAACCGCCCTCTCTGTTCATAGACCAGTTCTCCCTGATCATGGCACTGATCATCGGGATAATCGGAACCCTCATCGGGGTATATGCCCTGGGGTACATGAAAACCTACCACGATCAACACCCCGCAGTGAAAGATCGGCAGAAAATGTTCTTCTTCGTCGTTTTCCTCTTTCTTTCAGCGATGTTCGGGCTGGTATTTTCAGACAGCCTTCTCTGGGTCTTCTTTTTCTGGGAGATCACCACGCTCTGTTCGTTCCTCCTGATAGGATATTCCGGGACTGCGGAGTCAATAAAAAATGCATTTCTTGCATTGAACATGAACCTGGCAGGGGGGATCGCCTTTGCGGTCGCCATTCTTTACCTCTCGGTCATAAGTCCGGACGGCACATACATGTCAATCCGTGCCCTTCTTGACTCCAACCAGGCATTTGTCCTTGTACCTGCGGTGCTTCTCTCGTTTGCAGGTATTACCAAGGCAGCCCTGATGCCGTTTTCTTCCTGGCTGGTTGGAGCGATGGTGGCGCCGACTCCCGTGTCCGCCCTCCTCCACTCGAGCACCATGGTCAAGGCAGGGGTATATATCATCGTGCGTTTTTCTCCTGTGCTCTCGGGTTCGATCGAAGGTCTGATCATCGCGCTTATAGGAGGGTTCACGTTCCTCCTCGCATCTGCGATCGCCATCTCCCAGAGGAATGCCAAAAAAGTGCTTGCGTATTCCACCATTGCCAACCTGGGACTGATTGTGGCCTGTGCGGGAGTCGGGACCTATAAACTGGTCTGGGCGGCGATACTCCTGATACTCTTCCACGCGATCGCCAAGTCACTCCTGTTCCTCTGCGTGGGAACGGTGGAACAGAGAATCGGAAGCAAGGATATCGAAGATATGAGCGGTCTGATCGTGCGGCTTCCGAAAGTCGCGGTCATGATGTTCATAGGGATCGCGGGGATGTTCCTTGCACCGTTCGGGATGCTGATCTCGAAGTACGTTGCTCTCGAGGCGTTTGTCGAGGCGCAGTTCGGTCTTATCTTTGTTGCGATCCTCGCATTCGGTGGTTCTATCACCGTATTTTTCTGGTCAAAATGGATGGGGAAGATCATATCGGTCGATCCTACGGTCAGTGAACTGAAAGATTCGGTCCACAAGGAGATGCTTATGATACTCACGGTGCTCACGGGGCTTACCGTGCTCGTGACTCTGCTGTTCCCGGTGATATCGGCGAGCCTTATCGAACCGTTCGTGCTTCAGGTATACGGCCATTCCACAGGGCTTTCCCAGGATAACCTCACGATCATGGTGATGATGCTCTTCCTGCTGATGATCATGCCGCTCTCCATGCTCTGGTACGGGAGGGACCAGAAGACGGTTCCCGCCTACATGGGAGGACGCCCTGCAACCGCGGGGCTCGCATTTGCAGGTTCGATGGGAGTGCAGCGGCAGACATCCCTGATAAACTATTATTTCGTCGATCTCTTCGGTGAAAGACGGCTCCTGATGGCGGGTACGGCGCTTTGTTTCGGCCTGGTCCTTCTCGCAGGAATTCTCGCAGTAGGAGTGGTACTATGATCTCTCTCACATCGGCCATCCTTTACCTCGTACTTGCTCCCTTTATCGGGGGCCTTGTCTACGGGATAGACAGGAAGATTACCGCCCGTATGCAGGGAAGAGTGGGGCCTCCTGTATTGCAGCCATTTTACGACCTGGCGAAGCTTTTCCAGAAAGAAAAAGTAGTGGTGACCCCGTCCCAGAATTTCTACGTTCTCGGTTACCTCGTATTCATTCTGGTAAGCGGCTCTTTGTTCTTTGCCGGCGGCGATATGCTTCTTGTGATCTTCGCATTCACTCTGGCCCATATTTTCCTGGTGCTCGGGGCATATTCGTCCTTTTCCCCCTATAGCTTCGTGGGGGCCGAGAGGGAACTCGTGCAGATCATCGCGTACGAACCTATGATCATCCTCTCTGCGGTGGGGATGTACCTGGTGACGAAAAGTTTCTTTGTCAGCGATATCGTTGCGCTTCAGGCCCCCCTGATCCTCTATCTCCCCGGTGTATTCCTTGGTTTTCTTATGGTGCTCACCATCAAACTCCGTAAATCACCCTACGATCTTTCCACTTCCCACCATGCGCACCAGGAGCTTGTAAAAGGGGTAACCACGGACTTTTCAGGACCCGCGCTCGCCCGGATCGAGCTGGCCCACTGGTACGAGACCGTGTTCCTGCTGGGGTTCATCTACCTCTTCTTTGCATGGAGCCTCCCTATCGCCATTCTGGCAATAATCGTAACGTTCCTGCTCGAGATCCTCATCGACAATACCTTCGCGAGGATGAAGTGGCAGTTCACCCTGAAAAGCTCGTGGCTGATCGCCGCAATGCTCGGACTGGTCAACCTGGGAATTCTCTATTACCTCGGAAACGGAGGGATATCATGACCTGGTTTTCCCGATCCCCCTGGATCTTCCATTATGACGCTTCGAGCTGCAATGGTTGCGATATCGAAGTACTCGCCTGTCTTTCACCGCTTTACGACGTGGAACGATTTGGAATCATCAATACCGGAAACCCGAAGCATTCGGATATTTTTGTCGTTACCGGGACGGTAAACGAGCTGAACCGGGACGTGATCCGGAACATCTACGACCAGATGCCGGAACCGAGGGTGGTGGTCGCGGTGGGGATCTGCGCCACCTCCGCGGGGGTGTTCCGCGAGTGTTACAATGTCTCAGGAGGGATCGACCAGGTTATACCGGTGGATGTCTATGTGCCGGGTTGTGCCGCCCGGCCTGAATCGATCATCGACGGAATCGTGCGGGCGCTCGCGATCCTCGAAGAAAAAAGAGCGAAGATGAATACCGCCAATGCTGCCCCGGCTAGCGGTAACGGGGACCCGGGAGGTGCCCGATGAAAATTGAGGAACAAAATACGGCCGATATCGAGCTGGGCGCGCTTATCGGCCGCGTTGAAGCATTGAAAGAGGCGGGATTCCGCCTGGTCCAGATTCATTGCACGAAACTGGACGACCGGCTGGAGATCAACTACTCCTTCGATCGCAACTACGAGTTCCAGAACCTCCGCATCAACGTCGGAATTGAGACGGAGATCCCGAGCATATCGGGGATGTACTGGGGATCTTTCGCGTACGAAAACGAGATGCACGACCTTTTCGGAGTCCAGGTGAAAGGAATGAACATCGACTTTCATGGGACTTTTATCAGGACGGCAAAGAAGTATCCGTTCCGGGAACCGGAGTTTCGGGGGGAGGGGCCATGTCAAGAAAGATAGTGATGCCTTTCGGGCCCCAACACCCGGTGCTCCCGGAACCGATCCACATCGACCTCGTCCTCGAGGACGAGACGGTGGTGGAGGCCATCCCATCCATTGGGTATGTACACCGGGGCCTGGAGACCCTGGTGGCGAAAAGGGAGTACCCGGAGTACGTGTACATCGCGGAGAGGACCTGCGGCATCTGCAGTTTCATCCACGGCATGACGTTCTGCCAGGGAGTCGAACAGATCATGGACCTTGAGGTGCCGCCGAGGGCTCTTTACCTGCGGACGATCTGGTCCGAATACTCGAGGCTTCATTCCCACCTCCTCTGGCTGGGCTGTTTTGCCGACTCGATGGGATTTGAAAACCTGTTCATGAACTCATGGAAGCTTCGCGAGTCGGTCCTGGACGTCCTCGAGGAGACCACGGGAGGAAGGGTTATCCAGGGGAGCTGCAAGGTGGGAGGAGTGAGGAAAGACATTCCCGACACAGTTCTGGAGCGGATGGTGGAGGACCTCGATCCTTTCGAATCCGAGCTTAAATCCCTCGGCGAGGTGTTTCTCAAAGACAACTCGATATGTTCGAGGACCAAGGGGGTCGGCCGCCTCTCGAGGAAAGATGCCTACGATCTCGGTGCTGTGGGACCAACCGCCAGGGGGAGCGGAGTGGACATCGATCTCCGAAAGACAGGGTATGCTGCCTATAAAGACCTTTCATTCGAGCCGGTGACTTCCGCCTGTGGAGACTGCTACGGTCGCTGCGAGGTCCGGGTCCGCGAGCTCTTCTCCTCTGTCGACCTGATCAGGAAGGCAGTTTCGAATATTCCTCAGGGGGAAATCGAAGTGAAGGTGAAAGGCAACCCGGACGGGGAATACTTCTCCCGGGCCGAACAACCTCGCGGGGAACTCGTCCACTATGTAAAAGGGAATGGGAGCAAGTATCTCGTCCGGTCGAGAATCAGGACGCCGACACTGACCAACGTCCCGTCCCTGGTAAAAATGCTCCAGGGATGCGAACTCGCGGATGTGCCGGTAATCGTGCTGTCCATCGATCCCTGTATCGGGTGCATGGAACGGTGAGGTGAGACAGGAATGGCATTTTTCGAGATGGCACGGATTGCGATGGGGACGCTCTTCCGCAGGCCTGCCACGAGGAGATACCCGGCTGTTGCGGCCAAACAGATGCCGCTCTCCCGGGGGCATGTCACAATAGACGAATCGCGGTGCATATCGTGCGGGATGTGCATGAGGAAATGTCCCGCGGAGGCGATATGCGTGGAAAAGGAAGAGAAGACCTGGAAAATCGACAGACTGAGATGCGTGGTATGCAACTGCTGCGTGGAGGTCTGTCCGGTGCACTGTCTCTTCATGGACACCGTGTATTCCCCCGCTCTCACGGAGCACGCGGGGGTCGACATAGTAAACATCACCTACGTGAAGCCGGAACGGCCTGCGAAGAAGGAAACGGCAGAAGAAGGGAGCGGGTGAGAGAACCGGGCCGACAGGCCTTGTTCCCTTCGTTTTAGTTTCAGGCTTTTTCAGGGTCTTATCCTTTTTGAAAATGTTCACACGACGATTCGACCTTCTTCGGAGGCCCCCTGGTTGCGGGTCTGGGACCTGTTTCCTCTCTATTCCAGTCCGAGTTCGTCCTTAACCCCGGTAAGTCCCTTCAATGCGAGTCCAAAGAACGTGGGAAGGTCCATCAAAGGTTCTATTCTTCGTACCATCTCTCTCCTGCATCCTGCGGCGAAGGATTTCTCCTTGAACTTCTTCTGGATACTTTTCGTGGTCACCTCTGAAATCTTCCCTCCCTTTACCAGGGCGCACGCGATCACGAGCCCGGACACGTTATCCGCGGCCTGGAGGACACGGTCCACGGGTTCGTCCGACACCCCGAAGAGCAGGTCGTTGTGATTCCTCACCGGGAGCGCGATCCGCTCGTCGAAACCCTCCTCTTTGAGTATCCGGTAACCCTCCACCCCGTGTCGCTGCATGTCCTCGTCGATCGATTCGAAATCTATGTCGTGGAGTATACCTATCGTCTCCCACTCTTCCTGGTCCTGGCCGAGATATGCCGCCGTCTCCCGCATCACCGCCGCGGTTGCGATACAATGACGGTAGAGGCTTTCCTTGTGCACGTAACGGGAGAGGAGTTCCAGAGCAAGGCGTCGTTCCATGATAATGACTCGGACCCCGGTCGGGATAAGTGCACCGTTTGTCCGAACGATTCCGGGAAATCTTCCAGTTAGTTATTCCGTAAGACCATGGGAACCGAGGTATTCTGCAAGGCATTCCCGGGATGCACGATCAGCATGCCAGAGTGGCTCGGGCAACGCATGAGTCCCGAAGGTTTTCATTACCAGTGAAGTCGCAGAAACGATATCCACACCGTACCCGGGGGAGATGAAAAGGAGTCCTCCTCCCTTGCGCCTCCGGATCACGGATCCCACTGTTTCATCCCCGAGCGTAAGCGATGTGATCCCTCCCCGGATATCGGAGGCATCGTACGAGAATCCTGCAAGCCGGCGTTTCGCCACCCCGATACTGGGGATACCGAGCACTACGCCCAGGTGGGTGGCGAGACCGAATTTCTCCGGGTGTGCCCTCCCATGACCGTTGAAAAGAAGGAGATCCGGAAGGTATCCGAGCCCCTGGAATGCATCGAACAGGACGGGACCTTCCCGGAATGCGAGATAGCCGGGAATGTAGGGAAATTTTGTCTTTTGGACCGCCGTGGCCCGGCATATTTCCAAAAGCCCCGGGAATGTCATCACCACCGCCGCTCCGGCAGAATATTCGCCGGCATAGGCGGCATCCAGCCCGCAGACCGTGCGGATGGGTTTCGGTTCCGGATCTCTCACCGCGTCCGGCAGGGAACGGAGTTCCTCGCGGACATGATCTGCGTCCTCTCTTGAACATGCGAGGAGGAACCGCCTCCCTCCGGGGATCATCGAGGAAGAGTACGCGGGTGTCGATACAAAAGTTTTCATCGGTTATGGGCGGTGTCCCCGAAGATGCGGCTCCAGGGATCATACCGGCGGACCGTCGAATTCCTGACCGGAAATGAATTGCTGCCCTGTACCGAATCGAACCATTTTCCGCGCTACCCCGTCTCCGACCGACCCTTGCGCAATCCCCTGTTTCTTTTAGTGGGAAATATCCTGATCACCGCACTTATAGGGATGCGAGATTCCTGGGGCAAAACTCGATACCCTTATTAGACTCCCCTGCCAAATTTCAGAAAAATAATTCAACAAATGTTCCGCTTTCAGGGGGGTGGAACGATAGCGGCAGGACACTCTCATAAAATCCTTGTAGTGGATGACAATAGCGACCTGGTCGAGTTATATCTCACCATCCTCGGGATGAAGGGGTATACGGTTACCGGTGCCCAGAGCGGCAGGGAATGCCTCGACGAGCTACGGAAGTCCCTCCCCGACTTAATACTCCTCGATATCATGATGGCGCCGATGGACGGATGGGAGACCCTCCGCCGGATACGCGAGGACCCTGGATATGAGGATGTCCCGGTCATCATGGTGACGGGGAAGCAGTTCGTGCTCGAGGAGCTGGTGCAGTACGGTGACCTGATCGACGGGTATATCGTGAAACCGGTCAGCCCGCACGATCTCAATCTCCTCCTCGAGCACTTTTTCGCCGGGATCGGGAAGATCGATGACTGCGCGAGGGAAGCCGGGAAGATGGGAATGGACCCGGAGACCATCAGGGAGTACCGGTTCCTGGCCCGGAGGGTCTGCGCCATGGAGGAGATCATTCCCCTGATCCGGAGTTCCTACGAGTCATCGGGGAGAGACCTCCTCATGCAGCCCGAGAGAAAGGAGATCTTTTCCGCAATCCTGCAGAAAATCTCCGACCGGAAGGACCGTCTCGGTGCCATAAAGGCTCGGATCGACCCCTGTTGAGACGGGAACTACATTTATCCGGGCAAAAAAAACCAATCTTTTTCCTGGCAATCGATGAGCGTACTGTTTGTGTTTCGATTTTTATCCGTAAGATTAGATATTCACTACGGTGCAAGCCGGTAACTGCCTTCGGGGACATGGATCTCGAACCGTGCTCCCTCGCCGGGAGTTCCTGTCTCTTTTATTGAAAGGCCGGTGATAGAAAGGATCTCCCTGATCAGGAACAGCCCGTAACCGGTGTTTTTTCCGTACCCCCTCTTGAATATCTCCTCCCTCTCCCCGGGTGGGATCCCCTCGCCGTCGTCCCGGTAGACCAGGACCAGGCTCCCTGCCGAAGGGTCTGCCTCGAGCGAGATCCTGGATACCGTCCCTCCATGACGGAGCGAATTGTCGACCAGGTTGAAGAAGACCTTCTCCAGGAGGGGGTCGGCAAACAACCAGAGCCCTTCAGGGGGGAGCGCGAACGAGATCTTCCCGGTATCGAGTCCTTCGAGGGACTTGTCGAATGTCTTCCGGAGATCCTGCCAGGCGGGGGACGATGTTCCGATATCCTGGTAGATGCGGGTAAAGGATATCTGCCGGTAGATGGTCTCGGCGGCCGTCTCCACCTTCGAAAGGTAGTCTTTGACATCCGGGCTCCTCGCCTTCAGTCTTGCAAGTTCCAGGTACCCGGTCATGATGGTCAGCTGGTTGAACACATCGTGGCGGGTAACACTTGAAAGAAGGTTCAACTTCGCGTTAGCTTTTACCAGGGCCTCTTCGGCCCGTAACCGCTCGGTCACGTCGTGCAGGGTCGCAAAAAGCACCTTTCCATCGGGGGTCTCGAGGGCTTTCAGCGTCATCTCCGTATCGAGAGGGCTTTTATCCTCCCGCTGGTACCTCCAGGAGAAGTGCTCAGGGTGACCGAGGGTTGCAGAAGCCGTGTGATCCCTGAACGACGATTCCGAGGGGGTGCCGTCAGGCTGGAGCGGGGGGAAAAACCCGGAGGGGTCATATCCGATAATC
Organism: Methanolinea mesophila; assembly: GCF_017873855.1. NCBI lineage: Archaea > Methanobacteriati > Methanobacteriota > Methanomicrobia > Methanomicrobiales > Methanoregulaceae > Methanolinea > Methanolinea mesophila. Next base: position 55,780 of record NZ_JAGGKR010000001.1, on the reverse strand, counting down.
CGGTCCCTGGGACAGCCGAGCAGGGTCGCGAGCTGTTCGTTGCAGTCGATGAACCGATCGTTCATGAGGAAGATCCCCACGCTGGAATTTTCGAACAGGGTCCGGTATTTCTTCTCGCTCTCATGGATTGCCTTTTCCGCAGCCATTCTCTGGCCGATGTCGATAAAGGTGACCAGGATGAGGTCGTCGGGGACGAGGGTCGCCGAGAGGAGCGAGGGTTTCTGGTCTCCGTTATGTGCCCGCAGGGTCACCTCCCTGTTCAGGATCATCCCCTCCTGGTCCAGGGTCTCCATCATCACCTTGTAGTCCTGGTAACGGGCAAAGATCGAGGCGAGTGATGATCCTCTGAAATCTCCCTCCCCGTAGTCCAGCATCGCAGCCCCGTGGATATTGATATCGGTCCCGAGTACTTCACCGTCCTTCTTCCGGGCCATGACCATCCCGGCAACGCACCGGTCGAAAATACCCTGGTATCTGCCTTCCTCGCTCTTCAGCCTGGATGAGAGCGATGAGACCGTCACCGCCGCCGCAACCAGCACGTAGAAGCTAGCGGTGGTGAGCGCGAAACCGGGAAGCGGCATTCCCGTCAGGAGCCCGAGATACGAGAGCGGAAAGAGGAGCAGGCCAAGGGCGAGCGAGAAGTAGATACCCTGCCGTGGGAACCAGTATGCCGCGAGGATTACCGGAGGGAAGAGCAGGAGGGGGGCAAACGGGTAAAAGTCTCCCTGGAGCCCGACTGCGCTCCCATAAAGTGCGGCCAGAGATATTGTAATAAGAACAGCGATTTGTGCAATTACGGATCGTTTCATCCGGCCCCCCCGGCCTTGCGCCTCCCGCGACCTGTACTGTGCAGATGTAGGCGGGTGGCCCTTAAAACTTTACCCTTGACCCGGGAATTATGGAAGGTTTTTCCACCGCGGACCAGATTCCACTGATTGTTCTGCGAGGGGCCTTAACGCCCCCGCGGCAGCTTGTTCAGGGCTAATAAGATAACTGTCCCGGCATGCAACCTTCTTAAACAGGAGAGAAATTCGGTGAGAATGTTTTTGACCGTGTCTTACGAATATTAACCCAGGATGTGATTCTTGGGTGACCGATTCGCCGCACGATACAGCCAGGACCATTGTGCTTGAAGAAGTTCCGGACTATTACATGGAGCTCTCCGAGTATCTCGAGGTCCTGTCGAACAGCCAGCGGTTGAAGATCCTGAAATTACTGGAGAAGAAACCGCGGGACGTGCGGACGATCGCATCCGAGATCAACACGAGCTACGAGAACACCAAGAAACATCTCGACAAGCTGATCAGCACCGGCCTTATCAAGAAGGAGGTCGGGCTCGGCCAGCAGACCTCGAAGGGCGTCCACCCGGTATGGAAATACTCCCTGGTCCCGGGGGCCATGGAGGCGCTGATCCGGAACCTGGGCATCTTCTCGAACATCAAGCTCCACCTTGCCGACGGCGAACTGAAGAAACGGCTCGACGAGGTCAGGGAAGCAGTGGAGGACGAGATCACCGGGGACACCCCCATGGCCATCCTTCTCGGGGGGCCTGAGGACGGTAAGGTCTTCCTCCTGCAGAAGCCCGAGGTCCGGGTCGGCAGGGTGGACCCGGGGAACGAGGACCGGTACGACCCCCAGAACGATATCCTGTTCTCCGCGGACTATACCTCGGTCACCCGGGTGACCAAGCCCCACGGGATGATCTCCCGGCAGGGGACGAAGTGGTTCATCGAGGACCGGGGGAGCAAGGGAGGCTCGTTCCTTAACAGCACCCCGCTCATCGCGCGAAAACCCGAACAGCTCCACGACGGAGACCTCGTTGAACTGGCCAAAGGCGCCGCCGGAGCGAGGATCCTTATCATCATACCCAATGACACTCCCTGAACCTTCCACTTCCCGCCCACCCATGATCCGCACACGCACTGCCTCCGCACTTATTCTTGCCTGCCTTATCCTGGTCAGCATAGGCGTTCCCCTCGCATCGGCGGCAGCGGGGGACACCTTTGTCATCTCTTCCACGGCAGGAGTGGGAGGGACGATAAACCCGGACGGGGAGTTCACGTATAACAGGGGCGATATGGTGGTGTATAATATCCAGGCGTCCGACGGTTATAAGATAAAGGAAGTCCTGGTAGATTCGAAATCCATTGGAAGTCAACCATTTTATATCTTTAACAGCCTGAACTCGGATCACACCATAACTGCCTCATTTTCCCGGCTGACCGGGAGCATCTCGGTGGACTCAATCCCATCAGGCGCACAGTTCTACCTCAACGGCGAATACATCGCCCAGACCCCGATCACCCTGGGAAGCTACCCGACCGGGGATTATACGCTCACCCTCCAACTCGAGGGATACCAGCCTTATAGCCAGGACGTCACGATAAGTGACGGGATTACGACCGTAGTGCCGACAATACACCTGGTACCGGTCCCAACGACGACCATTACCACAACCGCCACGACGAGCCCGACCCCGACTCCTACTCCCTCTTCCACCACGACAGCCACTACCACCGCAACGACCAGGCCTACGACGACGGTGACCACAACGGTCACCACTACCGCTACTACCACGGCGACAACCAGTCCGACCGCTACAACGACAACTACTGCTACCACGAAACCTTCGACCACCGTGACGACGACTGCGACCACCACCACCACGACCGCCACGGCCACCACCACGAGCCCGACCCCCACCGTGACCTCGTCCCTTGCAGGCTCGCTCACGATCACCTCGAACCCTTCCGGGGCGAAGGCCACCGTGAACGATATCTACCGGGGCGTAACCCCGGTCACGATGCAGAACATCGCCCCCGGTTCCTACGATGTCCTCCTCGAGCTCGACGGCTATTCCGACTGGCAGTCCACGGTGACGGTGAATGCGGGCCAGCCCACCACGGTAAGCGCCATCTTCACCCCGGCAACCATTACCACCGTCACCCCCACCATCACCCCCACCACGAGCAGTACCCCGACGGCGACCCGCACCACCGGTGCACCGTTTACCACCCGGCCGACCGACACTTCCGTAACCACGGATTCCCCGGGGAATGAGACCGGCCCCGTCACCCCTCCCACGACACCCCCCGGAGCCGCATCCATGTTCCCCACCCTGGAAGACTCGATTCTTGCGGGAGTCGTCCTGGTCGGGCTCTGCGGACTGTTCCTGTCCTACGACCTGCTGAACGGGAAGGGATCGCGCCTCCCCCTGTCCCTGACAGAGAAGATCGCGGGAAGCACAGGGTACCTGCTCTCGGGGGCCGCGGTCATATACCTCCTCTACTACTACCTCCGGACGAATCCCCTGCTCCGGTTCCCGGCGATCGATCTCCTGGCGGCGATCTCGTTCTACCTGGTGATCTCCACCCTGGTCCTCATCGGGGCGACCCTTGCGGCGAGGCCGCTCCGGTGGATCGTCAGGGGGCACATCGCACTCGGGATCGCGGCCTGTGCCACCGGGCTCATCGCGTTCACCAGCCCTGAACTCACCAACAGCATCCCGGTCGCATTCGGTGTCGCGGGCGCGGTGGTCTCCGCGTCACTGGCCCAGTGGCAGCTCCGGAACATGGTCCCCGGGGGAGCGGTCCCCGTACCGGGCGCAACAACGTTTCCGTCTTCCCCGCAGAATGGTGAACCGGGGACGGGCGAACTCTTTCCCAGCGAACTGGGGGAACGTTACGACCACGTCACGTTCATCGGGATGGGTGGGATCGCGAGAGTCTTCCGGGCCAGGAACTGGCGGACCGGCGAGACCGTCGCCCTGAAGATCCCCATCAACAAGGACGAGAACACGGGCAAGTGCTTCACCAAGGAGATCGTCGCGTGGGAGGGGCTCCACCACGACAATATCGTGAAAGTCTCCGAGGTGAACATCCTCCCCGTCCCCTACGTAGAGATGGAATACGTGGAGAGCGCCCTCTCCGAGATGAAGAAACCCCTCCCGGTGAGGGACGCGGCGAGGATCATCCTCGGGGTCGCCGAAGGGCTTTCATTCGCCCATTCGCGGGGGATCATCCACCGGGACATCAAACCCCATAACGTCCTTATCGCGAAGGACGGGACCCCGAAGATCACCGACTGGGGAATGAGCAAGGTGCTCGGGACCTGCGTGGTGCCCACCATCACCGGTTTTTCCCTTGCATATGCGGCCCCGGAGCAGGTCGCATCGACGGGGTTCGGGCCGACGGACCAGAGGACCGATATCTACCAGCTGGGTGCGGTATTTTACGAGCTGGTCACCGGGAAAGTCCTCTTCGAAGGAGAGGAGATCGGTCAGGTCAGTGCGAGGATTCTCTCCGAGGAGCCCGTGCCCCCGTCAGTGCTGAACCCCACCGCGGCGGGGCTCGATCCCATCATACTGAAATGCCTCAAAAAACAGCCCGGCGAACGCTACCAGACGGTCGACGAACTGATCGCCGACCTGAAACAGTACCTGGAGAGCCAGGGGGAGTACGAGATCTTCGATGACTAACCCTGACGAGCGGCCGGACCCCGAGGACCTGGTCACCATGGACGGCGAAGCCGCAGGGGTCTCGTGCAGGGGGCCCCGCGAAAGGAACGAGGACCGCATCCTTATCTCCAGGATCGGCCCCTGTCTCCTCCTCGCGGTCGCCGACGGGGTGGGTGGCGCACGTGGCGGCGATATTGCGGCCAGCCTCGCACTCTCCGTGCTCGAGCAGGCCATGACCCGGTGCCTCGCCGAGCGGCATGACTTCAATACCGAGGAGATCGTGAAGAACTCATTCCGGCTCGCCCACCATGCCGTGAAGGCGAGGGCCCGCGAAGGCCTGGAAGGGATGGGTACCACACTCGTCGCAGCGGTAATTCATGGAAACTCGGTGGTAATCGCTAATACGGGCGACTCCAGGGCATACGTCATCCAGGATCACGAGATGTTCCACACCCGGGACCACTCGGTGATCCAGACGCTCCGGGAGAGGAACATGATCACCGGTGAAGAAGAGTCCACCCACCCGCTCCGGTCCTGCATCACCCAGTGTTTGGGCGGCCCCTTTGGGGTGGACACCTACCGCATGCCGCTCTACCCCGGGGCCCTCGTCCTCCTCTCGAGCGACGGCTTCCACAACACCGTGACCGAGAGCCGGTTGCAGTCCCTCTCCCGGACCGGGAAACCCTCGGAACTGGTCAGGGAACTCATCGGGGAGTCCCTGAAGTCTGCGGGGGACAATACCTCGCTGATCATTTACCGGCATCGCCCGGTTTGAACTGTTTTTCAGATTTTCGGACAATTACCGGGAAATAACACGCCGAAGTCACCTTTGGTGTCTCCATCTCACGATGGCGAAAAAAGTGGTAAGGAGTCTCCTGTGGCCGGGATTGGATTCCCTGCGGGGGCATGCCCCCGCCGGATTACGGTCTCTTGGTCAACCCTTTTATACGGCCACAGTTATTGTATTGTGGAAATATGTGAGTGTGTGCTTGGATTTTGTAGAGGCGTTGAATTCCTGGGATTTCTTTTCTTCGTGATCTTTCCTGCATCTGGAACAGTTCCCCGACGTTCAGGGATCCGGTGGTGTGTCCGTTCGGGGCCGCCCGTTCCCGGCGCCCCGGGCACCTCTTCTCTCCACCACAGACAAAGTCGCAGAGGAACGATATATATTGGCCCTATCGGCAGGGTAACGCCGGAGAAAAGCGGAGTTCATCCGTCGATCCGCGTGGTTCAACGGCACTACCGAACATATCTCACGTTGAAACAGGATTTTTTTCGAAAAATTCATGGCACATTGCGGGTCATCACATTGATTGCGCAGAGTGCGGAGCCCCCATGATCAAGGTACTCTTAGTCGACGACGACCAGGCCCTTTTCAATGTCACCCGGATACTCCTGGAAAAAGAGGGGGACATGACGGTCGAGCTTTGTAATTCACCGTCTGAAGCATTAGAAATGCTCCGCTCCGGAAATTTCGACGCGATGGTCTGCGATTACCAGATGCCCGTGATGGACGGGATCGAGATCCTGACCCTCATCCGGAAGAGCGGAAACACCATCCCGTTCATCCTCTTCACCGGAAAGGGGAACGAGGAGGTCGCCGTGAAAGCGTTCTCCGCGGGCGCGAACCATTACCTTCCCAAGGCCGGCCCGCCCCAGATGGTATTCGCCACGCTCCGCCAGATGATCCACGACGAGGTTCGGGCGAGGAGGGGCGGGATGCAGCCGAACACCTTCGGGACTTATCACAGGATCATACTCGAGCACATCAGCGACGCGGTCTGGCTCACCGACCAGGATCTCCGCGTTCTCTACAACTCCCCTTCGGTCTCGAAAGTCCTTGGATATGACACGGAATGTCCCGGGACCTCCCTACGGAACCTGCTCACTGCGAGCGGTCAGTCGTGCCTGCAGTCCTGCCTGGAAGATCCCTGCTGCACCACGAGAAGATCTTCCGGCACTTGCCGGAGCATCGTCCTCGAGTTCGTCGGGAGTTCCGGAGACATCGTCCCGCTTGAAGTGAGAATAGATACCATCCAGGGCAGGGGAGAACCCGGTAAACTTCTCTTCGTCGCCCGGCCGCTGTGGGGAGCACAGCCGGCAAAAGGGTGAGGCGGGTTTCAGGGACCGGGGCCTCTTTATCCGGCGCGTTCTTCGTGCTCGTGGATACGGATAGAGTTCAGGCTCCTCCCGACGGCCAGGAATGCCCGTTCGAGGTCCGAGAAGTTGGGTATCTTCTTGTGCCGGAGCACCCCGATCCCGCTCCTCACGCTATCCCCCCCGAGGAGGCACCCCACTACCATCTTCCGGGTGTGCGAGGAGAACCGGACGATCTCCTGCGCGAGGTGCCCGGTATCGAGGACCGCGGAAGGAATCCCGATCACGAACGCGATGTCCCACTCGTCCTGGTGGCGCATCAGGACGTCGAAGGCTTTTGCATACCGTTCCGCGCCGCCGTCCCCGATAAGGTCCACCGGGTTCGCGTGGCTCCACATGGGGGGGAGGAATGCGTTGAACTCCTCCATCATGGCCGGGGTCAGGGGAGCCATCGCGATTCCGTACTTCTCGGCGTAGTCGGCGGCGAGCACCCCGAATCCTCCCGCCCCGGTGATTACCACCGCGCGTTTCCCTTTGGGATATCCCTCGGATGCGAGGAGCTCCGCCACTTCGAACGCCTCTTTCAATGAAAAGACCGGGATGACGCCGCTCTGGGCGAACGCCGCCTGGTAGATCTCGAACGAACCTGCAAGGGACCCTGTATGCGAGGCCGCCGCTTTTTTCCCCACCGCCGAAGAGCCGGACTTCAGGGCGATGACCGGGAGCGTGGGGGTGACCTCTTCCATAAGACGGAGAAACTCCCTTCCTCCCCGTAACTCTTCGATATACAAAATCACCGCCTTCGTTTCGGGGTCGTGTGCAGTAAAAGCGATAAAGTCCACGAACCCGAGGTCGATCTGGTTTCCTACGCTGATCACCGCGGAGAACCCGATCCCTTCGGGGATGCTCCAGTCGACCACCGTGGTGATTACCGCCCCGCTCTGGGATATGAACCCGATATGACCCGGGTGCGGGGAGATGGGGTCGAACGTGGTGTTGATCTTTTTATGGGGAAATATCACGCCAAGGCAGTTCGGACCGACGACGCGCATCCCATAGTGGCGGGCTTTTTCGAGGACACGCTCCTCGAGGAGCACTCCTTCGCCCCCGACCTCCCGGAAGCCGGACGATACGATGATCACCAGCCTGACCCCTTTCTTCCCCAGGTCGTCCATCAGCGGCGGGATGCCGGCCGCCGGGATAGCGACGACTGCGGCATCCACCCGGCCCGGTATGGCGGAGACTGAGGGATAAGCCTTTCTTCCGAGCAGTTCGTTGTGATGGGGGTTGACAGGGTAGAGCGTTCCCGGGTAGGGGAGGAGGTTCCGGAGCACGGCGTACCCCACCTTACCCGGGTCGGAAGATGCACCTATCACCGCAATGGAGGAGGGGGAGAAGAGTCCGGCGTCGAAGGGCTCTCGTGGTTCCTGGCCCGGGGAAGGTACGTTTTTTTCGTAGAGCCGGGCATCTACCACGACGAGCCCCTCGGGATAAAGGATGACCGGGTTTAAGTCGAACTCTGCAAGGTCTTCCTTTTCCAGAAACATCCGCCCGACTGCCACGAGCAGGTCGACGAGAGCATTTTCATCGAGGGGCGGGCTCCCCCTGTATCCCATGAGGAGGGTACTGCCCCGGATGGAGCGGACCATCCTCAAGGCCTCTTCCCGGGAGAGAGGGAGCACCCGGAGGGCTACATCGCGGATAAGTTCCACGAGGGTCCCGCCGATACCGAACGTGATCACTTTGCCGAACGCCGGGTCCTCCCTTCCGCCTATAATGAGTTCGAGCCCGGGAGGCATCTGCCGTTCAACGATGACCGCCTCGATGACCGCTCCCGGGACTTTCTCACTTACGCGGGCGAGGATCTGCCGGTAGGCATCGCCTGCACCTTCCGGTGAGCTGATACCGGGTATCACCCCTCCGCTGTCGCTCTTGTGCACCACCCCCGCAGACACCACCTTCATAACGAGCGGGAACCCGATCCGTCGGGCAGCCTCTTCGGCCTCCCCGGGGGAATTCACCACCGTTGAATCGGGGACCGGGATGCCCCGGGCCCGTAATACTTCCATTCCTTCCGGTTCGGTCAATAATCTCGCATCCATGGGAACACCCTGGAATGCCCGGCCGGTGCCCGCGAACCCCGGGGGATGAGAAATTCTTTCCCGGTACAGGACCGGTACGGGCCGTCATCCTCCGTTGTGCAGTAAAGGCTATAAAGGGCATACAGTCCGTATCTCCCGTGAAGAACACCGGCTGACAAACTATTATCCGCCATGCTCCCCGATTATACTCCGATATGGAGAAGGATGAAGTCCGGGCCGGCCTCGAGAGCCTGGCGGCAACCAGGAAATCCTTCTCGCTCATGGACCTATCAAGGGCCTTGTCCTACATGGGGACGCTTGAGGAACTCCAGGCGGAGATCTGGCCGCTGATCCCGGAGACAGGGTTTGCCGCCCAGGTCGAGCGGGGGAAGGTTAGGTTCGAACGAAGAGGCCCGCAGAAGACGATCTCCCCGGACCCGGGACGTACCGGTGCGGTGAGGGGTTTTCTCCGGGCACCCGGGGTGCCCGGCTGGTGGGAGGATCGGGTCGAGGCGTATATCGGGAAGAAGACCGGAAAGTCCTGGGACGACCCGGCGGTGCGGGAACGGATCCGGCAGGCGATCCTCGCCCAGAAAGCCCAGTACTGGAAGGAGGGCGATACCCGGCGCATCGGGTACCGGAAAGGATACGCGGTGATGGCGTACCTCGCCTACCAGGCCCCCGGCTATTTCATCCAGGCCGAGCACCTCCTGCTGATGCTCCTGGAGCGGGGCTTCCTCAAAGAAGGTATGCGCATCCTCGATGCGGGGACCGGGCCCGGAACCTTCACCTCCGCGATCCTCGACTTTTCCCGGAGGATCGGAGGATTCTCAGCGGATATATTCCCGGTCGAGCGATCGGATGAATTCGCTGATGCGTTCCGGGAACTCCACCACCCCGGCAGGGAGGATCCCGGCGGGATCAGGATTCATCCTCCGCTTCAGGGCGACCTCTCCACCCTTCCGCAGGCGTCGCTGCCTACGAGCCTGGACCTTGCGGTGTTCCAGAACGTCCTGAACGAGATCCCCGATGAACGGGAGCGACTGGCCGTTCTTGCAAAAATATCCGGGCTTCTCGCCCCGGGAGGGCTGGTGCTCATAGCCGAGCCCGCGGATTACCAGAACGCGACCCAGCTCCGGAAAGGTGCCCTCGCCGCGGTCTCAGCCGGGGCGCTCGCACTTGTCGCTCCCTGCAGATACCCGTGGGGTCTGCACTGCGACCCCGCGTCGTGCTGGAGCTTCGAGGAACAGCCGCCGGTCGCTCCACCTCCTCTGATGCGGAAGGTCGCGGAGGCCGGAGATGCCTACCGGTTCCTGAATACCGACATCAAGTATTCCTGGGTCCTGCTTAGGGAGAAGACCGCAGGTGGGGATTCGGTACGGCCTCCGGAGGGTCGGTACACCCGGCTCTCCGCGCTCCGGCAGGTAAAGGGGAGGACGGTGGACCTCCTCGTGACGGTGATGTCGCCCGATATCGGTGATACCGCAACCCACGTCTTCAAGATCTGCGACGGCACCGCGAAAAAACCGGTGTTCGCGGTGCTCCCTTCGTTCCACACGACTGCGGAGAACGCTCCCCTCCTCTCCCGGGTCTACGGCGACGTGGCGGTCCTGTCCGGGGTGACGGTGCGGTTCAATACGGCCAAGGATGCATGGAACATCCTGGTGACCCGGCAGAGCAGGGTCACGCCCCTCCCCGCCGGGGCGGAAGCGATCCCGGACGACCTCCAATAGTCTCATACCTCATGGGGGGCCATAAGAAATACAGAATGTGCCGGGCGGTCCGGGGAACAGCGCGCAGTAGTGGCATTCGCCTTTCCCGGGTCTCCCGGTAACGGGGCGAGCACGTGACGCATATCATCTCCATACGGGACCTGAAAAGAGAGGAGATCGACTTCCTTTTGTCGGAAGCCGGTCGGATACAGGAGCGTTGTTTTGATGAACATGCCTTGAACGGCAAGATTCTTGCCCTTCTGTTCTTCGAGCCGAGTACCCGGACGAGGATGTCGTTCGAGGCGGCGATGGCCCGTCTCGGTGGCACGTCGCTCTCCGTGGGGAGCGTGGAGGCGAGCTCCATGGCGAAGGGCGAGACCCTTGCCGACACCATCCGGGTGGTGAGCGGGTACGCGGACGCTATCGTGCTCCGTCACCCCAAGGAAGGCGCAGCCCGGCTCGCGAGCGAGTTCGCATCCGTCCCTGTGATCAACGCAGGCGACGGGGCCGGGCAGCACCCCTCGCAGACCCTGCTCGACCTCTATACCATCCGGCAGTCCATGCCGCTCGAAAGGATCCGTATCGGGCTTCTCGGGGACCTCCGCTACGGGAGAACTGCCCATTCGCTCGCGTATGCACTCTCCCTCTACCACGCGACGATCTTTTCCATCACCCCCACAGGGCTGGAACTCCCCGACGCCCTGGTCCGGGAGCTCGCCGCCCACGGCACCGAAGTGATCTGCTGCGACAACGTGGAGGACGTGGTGCGGGACCTTGACGTCCTCTACGTGACCAGGATCCAGCGTGAGAGGTTTCCGGACTCTGCCTCCTACTTCAAGGTCGCCTCGAGTTACCGGATCACTCCCGAACTTCTCACCGGGGTGAAGGACCACCTGATCGTCCTCCATCCCCTCCCCCGGGTGGACGAGATCGACCCCCGGGTGGACAGCCTGCCCTATGCCCGGTACTTCGAACAGTCCTGGAACGGCATCCCGGTCCGTATGGCGATGCTCCAGCGGGTGATGAAATGAAAGACGAGACCGCACAACAGGGGCTCCTGATCAGCCCCATCAAGAACGGAACGGTGATCGACCATATCACCGGGGGAGAGGCGCTCAACGTGCTGAAGATCATCGGCATCACCGGCACCACCCACGAATGCCTCTCGGTGGCGACGAACGTGAAGAGCCGCATAATGGGGAAAAAGGACATCGTGAAGATCGAGAACCGCGAGCTTCGGGAGGAAGAGGTCGACCGTATCGCGCTCATCGCCCCGAATGCGTCGATCAACATCATCCGGGACTACAAGGTCTTCGAGAAGAAAGGGGTCACCATCCCGGCCCTGCTGGTGGGAATCGTCCGCTGCCCGAACCCCGGATGTATCTCCAATACCAACGAACCGATCCAGTCCCGTTTCGAGGTGGTGCCGAACGGACTCCACTGCCTCTACTGCGACTGGGTAATCACCCGGGACATCACCGGCCACATCATCTGAACCCCGGATCGCCACGGGAAAGGAGATATTCTTTCATCTCCACTTTTTTAGTGACAACCATTACGGTACCGTGATCTCATGCAACGACGCATCCTGATCCCCGCCCTCCTCGCGGGGTTTATCATCCTCAGCCTGGCGGGAGTCGCTCCTGCACTGGCGGACAACCAGAAAGCCATCGAATACTATAACAACGGCGTGGAGCTCGCCTACCAGGGGAACTTCACCCAGGCACTCGAACAGATCGACCTTGCGCTCGCGGAGAACCAGAATTTCACCCTGGCCCTGACGACCAAGGCAGGGATCCTCAACAGCCTGGGTCAGTACCAGGAGGCGCTCAACGTTTCCGACCAGGCCATCGCGCAGAACCAGAGCCTGCCCTACGCGTGGGTGAACAAGGCGACGGCATTGATCAACCTGGGGATGCCTGACGAAGCGCTGAACGCGAGCGAGCAGGCGATCGCGATCGACCCGACCATACCCGAGGCATGGATCGACAAAGGATCGGCACTGCTCGACCTGGGACGGTACGCGGAGTCCGTCCAGGCGTCGAGGCAGGCCCTGCAGCTCGACCCGAACTCTCCCGTAGCACTGGTCAATTACCAGCTGGCCCAGGCGATGATCACCCCGGAAACCCCCGGGAATCCCACCGATACGAAGGCACCGGTGAACCCCTGGTTCGCGGTTGTGGCGCTTGGAGTTGCGGGAGCAGGCGCCATCTATTTACGGAAATACCGGTAATCCCTGACCGGCTCCCATTCCTTTCCCTGGATTGCGGGAGGGTATCTCGAGGTTCTCATCTTGGGGAAAGGGACAGGATTAAAAGCCCCGGGTGAGATTCTTTTTTTAAAAGAAAATTTTTAAAAGAAAACACTACAGGCAAAGAAACCTCATAAGAAGATTCAATCCGGGTCTGTGAGAAGTCGGCAATCTGACCGGGTCTCCGGATGAATTAATTAAGTAATCACGAGCCGATTTTTAAGGGGGATGCGCTGAATGCGGAAGGAAAATTCTATCAAAGTCTCAAAAGAACAAAAAGACGAGATGATATCGGAGATAAAGAATTATTTTTCACACGAGCGGGAAGAAGAAATTGGGGATCTGGCTGCAATTCTGTTTTTTGACTTTATCATGGAGAAACTTGCACCGGAATTTTACAACCAGGGCGTCTTTGATTCTTACACCTACATGAAAGAGGCCGCTGAAGACCTCATGTCGATCCAGAAATGACAATCGAATGCGATGTCGTTCGAATGCGACATGCGATTGGCAGCACCACATCGCAATTTTTTTGTTCGCTCCCGGTTTCTACCAGGATTTATTCATATTCCGATCTTTTCACGGTGACTGGATGTGTGCACCGCAACCGGAGTCGTCACAAAAAAAGTGATGCTGAGGGTATCAGCATATGATTTTTTAGTGCTCCCTATTAATTAGTCGGATGCGGGGGGTTCGTTTCTGTATCCCTTCCGCATATGATCTGACCCTCGTGAACTATGACCGACGGGACCGGTACGCGGAATAACGTCATTTTAAGGGGGATCCTTATGAATTTCCCATGGATTGCGGTCACCACCACCGCCGCGGATCGGGGGGCGGAGGAAACCGGGAAGAAAGGGATCGTGCCCCCCGAATGGCCGGATCCGGGAGGTTCCCGCGTTCCCGAGGGGGGGGAATCGCGGGTGACTGTTGCATCAGAATGAGCCCGTTGGAATTTACCGAGGCCGGATAACCCCCTGCCGTACGGGGAGAAGGTCGAACCGAATTCACGCGAGCCCGTGAACCGGGGATTTCGAGCGACTCACGGCTCGTTGAGAAGTTTCCCGTGTTCGTCGATCTCTCCCCGGTAGATCCTGGTGCTCGAGATCCACCTGCCGTCCTCGGCAAGGACGCAGGTGATCTGGTGAATGTCCACTTTTCTCTTCCCCCGCTCTTTACGGAGGATATTGATATCTTTCGCGATAGGGAGCGTCTCCTCGCTCACTACCAGCGCATCGAACTCCGCGTCGAGCGCCGACCCGTACCGGTCGTTCAGCTCCTCGATGGAGAACGATGCAGGAAATCCCTGGTCCAGGATGTAGCGTTCGAGGTTCGCTTTCCGGACCGGGTATGGCTTGATCGGGTGGCTCTTCGCGCTCGCGAACGTGTCGGAGGTAAGCCCGATGATTACCGAACCCTCTCTCCCGGCAAGCTCGAACGAACGGGTGATAAGCCTTTTATGGCCGTCGTGCAGGGGATCGAACGTGCCCCCTACCATAACCTTCATTGGTTTTGATAATTAACTTCCTATGTTATTATGGGTATTGATGCAAATACCGGCCGGGCTGCTTTTATTGCGGGGAACGCCACGGTCCTCGGCGATGTCACCCTCGGGGACGGGGTGAGCGTCTGGTTCGGTGCGGTCGTCAGGGCGGACAAGGACCGGGTAGAGGTCGGAGCCCGGTCGAATATCCAGGACAATGCGGTGGTGCATACCACCACGAACTTCCCGGTCATCATGGGCGAGGATGTGTCGGTAGGACACGGGGCGATCCTCCACGGCTGCACCATCCGGGACCGTGTCCTGGTCGGAATGGGTGCCATCGTGCTCAACGGGGCCGTGGTGGGGGAAGACTCGGTCCTCGGAGCGGGAACGGTAGTCACGGAAAAGGCGGTTATCCCTCCCGGATCGGTGGTGATCGGGGTCCCGGGAAAAGTGGTGAAACAGGCATCCGAGGACCAGAAACGGCATATAGTACAGAACGCGAAGGCATACCGCGAACTCGCGGAGCGGTACCGCCATGGGTGACGTGGTCGTGGTCGGTGCCGGGGTCGCCGGCATCCAGGCGGCGCTGGACCTCGCGAACCATGGGATTACCGTGCACCTGGTGGAGCGGGAGCCAACCATCGGGGGGCACATGGCCCAGCTGGACAAGACTTTCCCCACGAACGACTGTTCGATGTGCATCCTCTCCCCGAAGATGATGGAGGTGCTCCGCCACAAAAATATCAGGCTCTATACCTGTGCGGAAGTCACCGCCATCGAGGGTGAGGTGGGGAATTTTACGGTGACCATCAGGAAGAACCCCCGCTACGTAGACGAGGAGCTGTGCAACGGATGCGGCGACTGTATCCAGATCTGCCCGGTCGAGGTGTACAACCGGTACGATGCGGGGATGGGGGTCCGGAAAGCCATCTACAAGCCTCACCAGCAGGTGGTCCCCGACGTGGTGATCAAGGACCAGGAGCACTGTATCGAGTGCGGGCTCTGTTACGACGCATGCGACCGGGGAGCGATAAAAAAGGAAGACGAAGCGCGGGAATTCTCCGTTTCCGCGGCAAGCATAGTGATTACCACCGGGTACCAGGTATTCGATGCCACGAGAAAGGAGCAGTTCCGTTACCTCCGGCAGCCCGACGTGGTGACCAGCCTCGAGTTCGAGCGCCTGATCAGCGCAAGCGGCCCGACGGGCGGAGAGTTACGGAAGCTCTCGACCGGGGAACCGCCCCGAAGCGTCGTCTTCGTCCAGTGTGTCGGCTCACGTGACGTCCCTCTCGACCGGCCCTACTGTTCGGGGGTCTGCTGCATGTACGCCATGAAGAACGCCATGCTGATCCGGGAGAAACACCCCGAGATCGAGGTGACCATCCTCTACATGGACGTCAGGGCGTACGGCAAAGGATACGAGGAGTATTTCGAGCGGGCAAAGTCCCTCGGAGTCAGGTTCCTCCGGGGTATGCCCGGCGAGATCAGCATGGACGCGAACGGCATGACCATCCGGGTGGAGAACACCGAGACCGGTGAGATGGAGACCCTCACCCCCGACCTGGTGGTCCTCTCCGTGGGGCTCGAGCCGGTGAAGGATGCAGGCGAGATCGCGGAGAAGTTCGGGATCTCCCGAGAACCGACCGGGTTCTTCAGGTCCCCCGACGACGCGATGGCCCCGGTGGAAACGGTGCGCCCCGGGATCTACATCGCAGGCACCTGCGCCGCACCGAAAGACATCCCCGACTGCGTGGCGCAGGGGGAAGCGGCGGCAATGCGGGCGTTTATCGACGCCATCCGGGAGGAGTAGATGAAAACGGTGGAGACCATATCCTGGGACGAGGCCGACCAGGCGGTCCACCTCATCGACCAGACCCGTCTCCCGGGGGCCTACCGGAACGTGCGGTGCGCCTCGGTCGACCGTCTCGTCCGGGCGATCCAGAGGCTCGAGGTGCGGGGTGCTCCCGCACTCGGGGTCGCGGGAGCGCTCGGGGTGGCACTGGCTGCCCGGAAGATCCCGGACAAAGACTTCCGGAACTTCAGCGAAAAGCTCTCCGCCGATGCGGAACGACTCAGGAACGCACGACCTACGGCGGTCAACCTCTCCTGGGGAGTCGACCGGGTCATGGCCAAGGCAGGGAAAGGACTCTCGGTGAAGGAGGTCAGGGAACTGACCCTGTCCGAGGCTCTGGCGGTTGCCGAGGAGGACGCGAGGAGCTGCCATGCCCTCGGGGCCGCCGGTGCCGCGATCCTTCCCGACCAGTGCACCGTCCTTACCCACTGTAATGCGGGAGCGCTCGCCTGCAAGGAATGGGGGACCGCGCTCGGGGTGGTCAGGTCTGCGGTCGAGGCCGGGAAGAAGGTCAGGGTGATCGCCTGCGAGACCCGCCCCCTGCTCCAGGGAGCCCGTCTCACCGCCTGGGAACTCCAGCGGGACGGGATCGACGTCACGGTCGTACCAGACTCGTCGGCGGCGTACCTCATGCGTCTCGGGATGATCGACGTGGTCGTGGTGGGAGCGGACAGGGTCACCCGCGATGTGGTGTTCAATAAAATCGGGACCTATATGCACGCTATCTGCGCCATGCACCACAAGATCCCGTTCTATGTCGCGGCACCGCTCTCCACCTTCGACCCGGACCGGACTGAGCGCGAGGTCGAGGTCGAACAGCGGGGGAGAGACGAAGTGGCGACCTTCGGAGGGGTGGAGACGGTCCCTCACGGAGTCCCGGTACTGAACTACGGGTTCGATGCGACCCCGCTCTCACTGGTACGGGGGATTGTGACCGAGATCGGGGTGCTCGCGCCTCCGCTGGACTGGGATCTCGTCGTGAAAGAACGGGAGCGCCATTCGCCCTGACGGGGCGTTTACCGGGCGCGGGCCCGTACATTCGGAAGAGTATTTAATCTCTCCCGCATCATCTTTTGCCGAATGGTGAGCGATCTTTCCCTTTGGAGCCAGGTCATCTTCATTATCGGGGAGATCACGGTCATCGTCATCCTCGGGATCATTTTTATCGCATTCCTCCTGGTGGGGATCTCCCTGTACTCCATCCACCGGGGAAGGCCCTATTTTCCCCGGTTTTTAAAAGCCGGGATGGTGTTCCTTGAAGGAGTGGCGCGGGTCATCTTCCGGATCTTCGGCCTCGAGGACCGGGAGGTCCTCTCGTTCTTCATCCAGATCCAGAATGCCATCAACAAAGGCCCGTTCGAGGCGGTCCCGGTGGAAGACCGGGCGGTGTTTTTCCCCCAGTGCCTGCGGTCGTCCCGGTGCCCGGCCCACCTCACCCCCGAGGGACTGAAATGCCGGAGCTGCGGGCAGTGTTCGCTCGGGTACTGGCGCCAGATCCTGGAACAGATCGGGTACAGGGTGTTCATCGTGCCGGGGTCCTCCTTCATCAAGCGGATGGTAAAGAAGTACCATCCGCGGGCGATAATCGGTGTCGGGTGCCTGGGCGAGGTGAAAGAAGGGCTCGAGATGGCGGACAAGATCGGGTTGATCCCCATGGGGGTGGTCACCACCCGGGAAGGATGCGTGGAGACCGACGTGAACTGGGACGACGTTATGGAGGTCGCCCTCCTGGGCATCGACCGGGCGAAGGTCCCCGAAGAGGTCCGTCATTACCTCCCCGCCTGATCCGGGTCCGGGTATGGGGGCGTGCTCCCGGGAGTGCCAAAAAGAATAGAGAATTTTTACAAAAACCCTTTCTTAAAGTAGCTGATTTCCGAATCCGGGAGAATATGCCCGGAATATGCATTCTACCGAAAAATCCCGTGTATCTGTCTCCCCTGCAAGGTCACAGCAGGAGCGCCGCAACGAGGAACACGACCAGTGAGGCGAACATCCCGTACTTGAGCAGGGATGCCGACCTGCTCTTCTTCACGCATCCCGAGTCCCGGCAGGATACCGACCGCAGGACCGAATACACGATGAAGAGATCGACCGGGACGATCCCCGCGAGATACAGCGGTCCCCACCAGGATACAGGCAGGGCACTCGCCGCGACTGCACAAAGAATGAATGCGAACGCGAGAAGGACCGTAACCCTGACGCCGTAGCGGATAGGGACGGTCGACGCTCCCTGGAGCGAATCTCCTTCCACGTCCTCCGCGTCCTTGAGAAGTTCCCGGGTCACCATCGCGAGGAGGGTGATCAGGAATACCGGCGCTGCGTGCACGAGCCCGGTGGTACCGGCAAGAGCTCCCCCAAAGAGGAATATGGAGCCCGCGAGGTAGGATACGGCAAGGTTCCCGAGGAACGGGGTCTTTTTGAGTTTTACTGCATAGACGACCAGCACGAACGAATTAATGACCGCGATGGCTGCGCAGAGCGGGGTGGTGAAGAACGAGACCGCGACACCGGCGAGGAAGAGTGCCCCCGCAAAGTACAGCGCACCGTTCCTGCTCACTGCTCCGGAGGGGATAGGCCTTTCGGGGCGGTTCACCCTGTCGATCTCCACATCGGACCAGTCGTTGATGGTGTTCCCCGCCCCTGTCACCAGCAGTACGACCAGGAAGAGGAGAAATGCCTCAGGGACGAGAGTGCCGGTGGCTATGATGTACCCGATCACCGCCGCGATCCCTGCAACGACGGAGTTTGCCGGACGGATTATCCGGATATAGCCTGATACCTGCATCTCCTTACCGCCGCGGGTTTGAGCGGACCTCCGGCGACATGCGCCAGGCATTATAACGTCGGTCCGGTTCCCCTGCCATGTTCGTGATAAATTGTTCGACCGCGGACCATTCAAATTTACCTGTCAAAGTTGGCCTGGAGCGCCCTGAGAACAACGACTGGGAACATTTTTTGGCGGACCTGCCTTAAACCGAGAACATGGAAGGATTCCGGATATCCGAACCCCGTATCGGAAGGAACTCTTTAACCGGGGGGGTCGTTACCCCGCAGAGCGTGCGGAGTCATGCAATGGGACGGCTCGCGTGAAGCACCCGAAGGAAAGAAGCAAACGGGCGTGGGGGGATTTGAACCCCCGACCTATAGCTTAGGAGGCTACCGCCCTATCCTGGCTAGGCCACACACCCACTGGGCCTATATCAATTGACAAGGAGAAGGTATAAGGTTAACGAACCTCCACACATTGTGGAATATGGATTTTACCGAGATTTGTGAGGGAAAAACCTGTTTTGTCGTCCCCCGGCAGGACGAGTCCTCACACTTCCCGCCCGGCACGGCACCCGTTTTCTTCAACCCGAGAATGGAGATAAACCGGGACGCAACCGTCCTCACTCTCTCCCTCGTCCGCCCCGAGCATTACCTCGATGCCATGGGTGCCACAGGGGTCAGGGGGCTCCGGGTCTCGGTGGAATGCGGGATCCCGGTTACCATCAACGACCGGTCCGACGAGGCCCTCGCCCTCATCCGGGAGAACGTGTACCGGGCAGGGGGAGGGGTGGAGGTGGTCCAGGAGGACGCCAACGTCCTCCTCTCCCGGCGGAGGTTCGATGCGGTCGACCTGGACCCCTTCGGCACTCCCGCGTTCTTCGTCGATTCCGCGGTCCGGGCCGCCGGAAGGTACCTCTTCGTCACCGCCACCGACACCGCCCCGCTCTGCGGTGCTCACCAGAAGGCCGGGATGCGCCGCTACTTCGCCCGGGTCCTGAACAACGAGTACCATGCCGAGACGGGGCTCCGCGTACTCATGGGATTTATCGCCCGGGAAACGGTCAAGTACGACAGGGGGATCTCCCCGCTCTTCTGTTTTGTCAGGGAACATTTCGTCCGGGTCCATTTCCGGGTACACTACGGGGCCGGACAGGCCGACCGGACCATGGAACACCTCGGCCACGTGTACCAGTGTCCCGCGTGCCCGTTCCGCACCGAACGCCGGGGACTCCTCCCGGAGCCGGTGGAATGCCCCCGATGCGGTGCCGGGCTTGTCCCCCAGGGACCGCTCTGGCTCGGGAGGGTGCAGGATCACGACCTCCTCGACAGGATGCGTACCGCCCTGCCGGGAATGACCCTGGGCAGCGCGAAGGACCTGGATCGCCTTCTTCAGATCTGCAGGGAGGAACCGGACCTCTCCTTCCATTACGATTATCACCGGCTCGCGAAATTTGAAGGGATATCGCCCCCTCCGATCGACCAGCTCCTCGAACGGTTGCGGGAACGAGGATACCTCGCCACCCGGGCCCACTATTCCGGGTACGCGATAAAAACGGATGCACCACTGGATATTCTCCTTGCGGCACTCAGATAATCCGGGTCTCCTGGGATGATTAGTGATTATCCGATAGCGGCAGTATAAAAAACGGAATCTCTTTACGCGAAAATTTTTAAATCTCCGTTCATGAAATCCTTTGACCAGATGAAGATTGTATTGCCGTTTGTAGTGCTCCTGGGGATCCTCTTTGCCACCGGGTGCGTCCAGTCACCCGGCGGGGCTCCCGGAACCCCGACCGTCACCACGGCACCCGCCACGCTCACCGCGGTCTCCACCGCGGTCCCCTTGAACACCACCCTCCCGATGGAAGACCAAAAAGCGGAAGCGACCTCTCTCGCTGCAAAATTTGCCGGCGAAATTAACGGGACCCTGCTTGGAACCGCCTACCGCGAGGGACCGAACTCCACGGCCTACATACAGGTCGTCGACCAGCTGAAGAGTTTCCAGGCGTCGGACAGCCGGATTGCCTATGTGTACACGCTCGAACAGGTAAACGGGAGTGTCGTATTCGTTGCGGATGCAAACTACGGGCTGCCTGACGGTTCCGGCTACCTCGCGGCCTACCCGGACGCCCCTGTCGAGCTGGGAGAGCCGGTGCGCTCACCCATTGGAGCAGGTCCCTACACAGACTCCTGGGGCACTTTCGTCTCAGGATACGCTCCTGTAACCCCTGGACTTAACGAGACCCGGATCATTATCGCGGTCGATATCAGGGTCGAAAAACCCTGAACTTTTTAAAATTATAGGGATCGCGTGTTTGCGAAGTGTTGGTAAAATAACCGTTATCCTACCGAAAGTTCCGCCCTCAGGGATGCCCATGGAGGGTTGCCCTCGTTCCCGGACTACCGGACCAGTATCAATGCTCGATAATTATCGTGAGCAGGTCGCCTTCCCTGAGACGGTGCACAAGTCCCACTCTCTGGCCGGGATGCTTCACCGAACGGCCCCACACTCTTGCGAACCGGAACCGGTCCACGAAATCACGATGGAGCTTCCTGCACACGTCCTCGACCGTGCTGCCGGTACGGACGATCAGTGGTTCCTCGAGGTCCGCCTCCCCTGACTGGGGCTTTAAATATACCCGCATGAACCCGAGACTCTGGTAGATCTCCTCCTTGAGCTCCTCCATGTGGAATCCGGTGGCGGCGGAGATCATCGCCGGGTTCATCGCGAAGCGCCGGTTGATATCGTCTTCTATGGCGGTCTTCACCTTCTCGTCGACGAGGTCCACCTTGTTCACGGCGATGATCGCCGGGATATAGACCCTGTTCCCCATCATGGCGTCGATCAGCTCGTCCTGCGTCGCATTGCCACGGATCAGGATCTCGGCGTTCATCATCTTGTTCTCGGAGAGGATGCTCCTGATCTCGTCGAGGTCGAGGTCGAGCGCCCCCACGGCACTCACCTTCACCCCCCCGTAGGCGGTCTTCTTGATGGTGATGTCGGGGCGTTCCTTGTTGATCCGGATCCCTGCATCGTAGAGTTCCTTCATCAGCACGTCGACGTGCCCCTGGTTGTACACGTCCACCAGGATCACGATCATGTCCGCGCTCCGGACCACTCCGATGACCTCCTTGCCTCTCCCTTTTCCCATGGCGGCCCCGGCGATCAGACCGGGGATATCGAGGATCTGGATCCGGGCCCCTTTGTACTCAAGGGCTCCGGGGACCACGGTAAGGGTGGTGAACGCGTACGCCCCCACCTCGCTCTTCGTCCCGGTGAGCTGGTTGAGGAGGGTACTCTTACCGGTCGAGGGGAACCCCACCAGCACCACGGTGGCGTCACCCGATTTCTTGACCGAGTACCCTTCCCCTCCCCCGGAGGATTTCATGGCCCGGTTCACCGCTTCGTCGCGGAGCTTGGCGATCTTGGCCTTTACCCGCCCGATATGCTTCGAAGTGGCCTTGTTGTAGGGCGTCCGCTGGAGTTCGTCCTCGAGTTCGCGGATCTCGTCCTCAAGCCCTGCCATGAGTGTCTCTATATTAATGGCAGGATTTGCCAGAAAAACCTGTGGGTTGTATGCAGGAATCCTTGCGGATTTCCGCATCGGGACGAACGGAATTCCATTGCCTCGCGAAAACACCGTGCCCGCCAAGGCACTACAAACCCTGATCAGCACACAGAGGTATGACCGTGAGGGATGAATTGAAGAAAACTCAGTGCTGCACCGGGTTCCTGCCCGTCCCTCAAGGAATCCTCAGCCCCGGTGAAAGAATGCACGGGCGCATTAACCGGTGCAAAGAACACGCCGGAATCCGGGCTCATAAGATCCACATCATCCGGCTTTTCCGTCCGGGTCACTGCCTACGACCGTCGGTTATCCGGACAGGCCCTGAATCATGCATGAATCGCCCGCAATCCCACTGTCTGAAGATCCCGCCTCCCGGGACAAAATTTTTATTCCGTGATCACAGTCAGAAGAATGTGGGGAATCAGATGACGGGTATCGATGGGGCGACAAGAAAAGAGATCGAGCGCACGATCAATGCGCTGATGGCGGATATCGTGTCCGCGGCGGAGACGGGGAACTGGGCGAAGACGTTTACCCGCCTGACCCGGAAGCCGGGCGGGATGTTCTTTTTAAATAACCGTCATTATACCCTTAAATCGCTTCTCGCGTTCTTCGGGGAGGAATACGGGGGGACGAAGAGTTTGAGGCTGCGGGTGGTGAAATCCGAGATTCTCGTGTTCTCCCCCCAGTCGGCCGTGTGGATCGGGTACGGGGACGGGCAGATTCAGCGGGACGATGCAGCCCCGGAGACCACCTACTCCTTCACCGAGACATGGCTCTGGCAGAAGATCGACGGGGAGTGGACGGTCACCCATTACCACGAGTCGACCGGGTAACCCGGGGAAACCGAACCTGCAATCCCCCGGGAATCTCCAATTCCAGGTATGGAATCAACATATTTATTTAGCACTAGGCCTGATGTTATAGAGCAATTTGCTGCTATAGTGTAGTCCGGCCAATCATGCGGGCCTCTCACGCCCGCGACTGGGGTTCGAATCCCCATAGCAGCATAAATTCGTTCATGGTTTCATTCCTGTTTTAATAAAATTTGATTGTGGAATGTGAGGGATTCACTTCTCACGATAGGCAAAAATCTATAACTGTTTCCGGATGGGAACTACGAGTATGTCGCGGAGAATTTGCCCGAAATGTGGCAAGGATATAACGTGTCCGTATTGCAAAGGAAGGAGTTCTACAACAAAAGTGACCCGCTTTTGCACGCATTGCGGAGGATTAGGTGTAATACCGCATGATTGCATCGAAAGGTTCGCTTCATATTAAAGAATCAACAGATATTCGCGCAGGACATCCGTAGTAAAATCCGGGTATTCCTACCGGTATCCCATCAGGATAAGAGATTTGTCACTCTCCCTTCTGCCGTTCCTGCTGTGGCACAATTACCGCTCGCGGGATTATTCGTGGATGCGAACTCAATTCTTCGAATCTCATGTGAATGTGACCTCAGCAGCTTCGATTTTGATACCCAGGCATTCGGAAACCGGCGGCATATTAATGGATGAATTCCAGAGTACGGGTCATGGTAAAGGACGAGTTGTACGACGGGTTCACCCACGTCGATACGACAAAGGAACGCCGTATCTATACCGATTACCTCGAGTTTATCGATTCACTCCGGTGTTTTCGGGAGATCAAGGAGCATACTTACCGCCTGCTCGATCTCCGGGACGGTTCGGCCGTGCTCGAGGCGGGGTGCGGGGTTGGCTTCGACGCCATCCGGCTGGCCTCGATGGTTGGTACGAGGGGGCGGGTGACCGGGGTCGACATAAGCGAAACGATGATCTGCCAGGCCAGATCCTACGTGACGGGAAAAGACCTCCCGCTGGATTTCCTGACCGGTGATCTCCACAAACTGCAGTTCCCCGACAAGTCTTTCGATGCGGTGCGGATCGACCGGACGCTCCAGCATATCGGCGACCCGGGTCCTGTTGTCGCCGAGCTCGCACGGGTGATCCGGCCGGGTGGACGACTCGTGGCGGTCGAGCCCGACTGGGGGTCCCCTCTTTTCGATCCCGCTGACAAGAACGTTACGCGCCGGGTCCTCGATTATTTCTGCGATGTCGTACCGTGCGGGTGGATTGGGAGGCAACTTCCCCGTTTGTTCAGGGACGCAGGGCTCGAAGAGATCTGCATTATACCTCAGCCGGTTGTCATGACCGATTACTCTACGGTGTCAAAGGTGTATGCCCTCCCGGACATGCTCGCCTCGGCGGTCTCCACGGGCGCTCTCTCGGAACGCGAATCCATAGAGTGGTTGCAGGGATTGAAGGACGCGGATGCCGAAGGCCGGTTCCTGTGCGCCTGGATGTTTCTTACGGTCATGGGGATACACCCGTAAACAAATCGAGACCACCGGGTTCGACTATGTGCCGCACATCATGCGAAGGACCAGGCAGTCGCAGTCCGCAACAGACATTTGCCTGCCTGGGATGAGCTGTCGAACCCGGGGGAACCACGACAGATTTTTATTCCTGCGTCCTGATTCATCCCATATATCGGCACGTTTATAGGAGTTCGTATAATTATGCACTTACATACCCTGTCGTTAACTGAGCCGGGATAACCTGGTCCGATGCGAATGACTACGCGGCGGTTCCGATGCGAATATGCAGGGGGACGTTCTCGTTGCATAACGATCGGAGAGGACCCCTCCTGCTGCCAGGGAGAAAGGACCCGTGACGGATCAGGATGATATTAATGATACCAGTTCGTGTGAAATGGCGGATACGATGATGACCCCAGAAACAGATGAGAAAAAGGAGAAAACGGCCACAAAACAAAAGACCACGGCCGTTTCGAAGACGGCCAGGCAGACGAAAAAGAAAAAAGCCGGAAAACGGAACGGAGACGAGTTTCCGATCGTCGGTATAGGTGCATCTGCGGGTGGGCTCGAGGCACTTGAACAGTTCTTAAGCAATACTCCTTCTGATACAGGGATGGCATTCGTTATTGTCCAGCACCTCGATCCCACCCATAAGGGCGCCATGCCGGAGCTCCTCCAGCGTTCGACTGTCATGGAAGTCCAGCAGATCGAGGATGGCATGGATGCACTACCGAACCATGTCTACGTGATACCGCCGAACAAGGACCTGACAATCCTTCACGGGGTCCTTTATCTTGTCGAACCTGCCGCCCCGAGAGGACTCCGCCTCCCTATCGACGCGTTCTTTCGCACGCTCGCAGAAGACCGGAAAGAACTGAGCATAGGGGTCATCCTCTCCGGCATGGGCACCGACGGCACGATGGGGCTTCGTGCGATCAAGGAGAAGATGGGAGGAGTATTCATCCAGGACCCCGACAACGCCCGGTTCGACGGGATGCCGCGAAGTGCAATCGAAGCGGGTGTTGCGGACATCATCGCGTCCGCAGACGAACTGCCGGAGAAGATCCTTATCTATACCCGCCACGTCCCCGCGATCCACGCGCCAGAACCGGAAGTCGAGAAAAAGTCCCTTGGTTCCCTGGCGAAAATATTCATCCTGCTCCGTGAACATACCGGAAACGACTTCTCGCTTTATAAGAAGAGCTCGATGAACCGCAGGATAGAGCGGAGGATGGCGATCCACCAGATAGATAAAATCTCCGGGTATGTCACTTTTTTGCAGGAGAACCCCGGAGAACTCGACCTCCTTTTCCGCGAACTCCTGATCGGGGTCACCAGTTTCTTTCGTGACCCGCCCGTATGGGACCACCTCCGGGACCAGGTGTTAGTCCCCCTCTTAAAGGAACATCCCGAAGGCACCGTATTCCGTGCATGGATCGCCGGCTGTTCGACCGGGGAAGAGGCCTATTCCCTGGCCATCGTGTTCCGGGAAGCCAGGGATAAGGTGAAGACGAACGCGAATTACGGCCTGCAGGTCTTCGCCACCGATCTCGACGCAGACGCTATCGAGAAAGCGAGACAGGGGTATTATCCCCAGAACATCGCCTCAGATGTCACCGTCAAACGGCTCTCGAAGTTTTTTATTGAGGAGAAGAGCGGGTACCGCGTGAAAAAAGATATCAGGGAGATGGTGATCTTCGCCACGCAAAACCTTATCATGGACCCCCCGTTCACTAAACTGGATATTCTCTCCTGCAGGAATCTTTTAATTTACCTTGAGCCGGAACTGCAGAAGAAACTTATTCCCCTCTTCTTCTATTCGCTGAAAGCGGGCGGCGTCCTGCTCCTGGGGAGCGCCGAGACCGTGGGGGCATTCACCAGCCTCTTCACCCCCATCGATGTGAAGATGAGGATCTACAAGAGGATGGATACCTTCATCCTCCCCGAACAGCTCGAGTTTCCCATCTCTTTCTTCCCGAAAAAGCCGAGTCCCCATGAGATCCAAGCCGGAAGCCACCCGGTCATCAATCTCCAGTCCCAGACCGACCGTCTTATCCTGAACCAGTATGCCCCCCCGGCGGTACTCACGACGAAGGAAGGGGATATCCTCTACGTGAACGGCCGTACCGGGAAGTTCCTCGAACCTGCCGCAGGAAAAGCCAACTGGAACATTTTTGCCATGGCCCGCGAAGGGCTTCGCTACGAATTGATCAGCGCGTTCCAGAAAGCGGTGAGAGATCAGACGAGCATTACGGTGAGAAACCTTCCCGTGTCGACGAACGGCGGGGTCCAGAACACGGACTGTACCATCGACGTGATCAAAGAACCGCGGACCCTTGCAGGTCTGGTCCTTATCGTCTTCCAGGATGCGGTACCCCCTCTGAAGGAGAAAACCCCGGAGAAATCAAAACCTGTTTCCAAGACCAAGAGTGTAAGAGTCCAGGAACTTGAGAAAGAGCTGCAGCAGAGTCTCGAGGAACGCCAGACGCTCCGGGAGGAGATGCAGACCTCCCAGGAAGAACTGATGTCCTCGAACGAAGAACTACAGTCCACTAATGAGGAACTGCAGTCCACGAACGAGGAGCTGACCACTTCGAAGGAGGAACTGCAGTCCATGAACGAGGAGCTCCAGACGGTCAATGCCGAACTGCAGGGAAGGCTGGATGAGTTCTCGCGGGCGAGCGATGACATGCGGAACCTGCTCAACAGCACCGAGATAGCGACCATCTTCACCGACGACGACCTGAATATCAGGCGTTTCACACCTTCGGCAGTCAGGATAATCCACCTCATCGATGCGGACGAAGGAAGACCGATCACCGATATCAACTCGGATCTGGTCTATCCCGACCTGGAGAAAGATGCGAAGACTGTTCTTGAAACGCTTGCCTTCGTCGAGAAAGAGATCCCCACGAGGGATAAGCGGTGGTTCCAGGTCCGGATAATCCCCTACAGGACGATAGATAACCTCATCGACGGGCTGGTCATCACCTTCATCGATATGACCGCGGTAAAACAGAAGGAGAAAGAGCTTTCCGCCGCCCGCAAGTTCGCCGAAGCGATTATTTCCACGATGAGAGAACCCCTGCTGGTCCTGAACGATAAAATGAGGGTGGTCACCGCAAACCGCGCGTTCTACCAGACGTTCCATGTGCTCAAGGACGCTACCGAAGATAAAAACCTCTATACCCTGGGGAACGGGCAGTGGGATATTCCCGATCTCCGGAAACTTCTGGAAACGATCCTTCCGGAAAAGACTGTGCTTGATAATTACGAGGTCAGGCATACGTTCCCGAATATCGGCGAAAGGGTGATGCTCCTCAACGCCCGGCAGATTGTCACCGATGAACCTTCGCCGGGTTACATCCTGCTCGCGATAGAAGATATCACGAATCGCACGCAGGAGCCGTGTCAGGGATCTGAGGGTAACAACACCGTATGAGATGCGGAGGGATCAGAACCAACGATGGTGCAGGAACAAACCCTTATTCGGTCCGATGAATTCTTCGGCGGGCATGTGATATATGGCAATGATCGGTCCGGAAGGGGACCGCCCGGGAAGATCAGGCATTCGGTACACCGATAGAATCATCGTACCGGGCCGCAACATGGAAAAATCAGGGGGGAGAACGTGAGTGGGGGAGAAGAAAAGAAAAACCAAAGAATCTGCAGAGGATATTTCCGGGACGCTGCGTGAACGTGCAGAAGAGACGATAAATCTGAAGGCGGCACAAACGCCGCCAGTTTCGCAGATTACCGACGATCAGGCACTGATCCACGAGCTTCAGGTACACCAGGTCGAGCTCGAGCTGCAGAACGAGGATCTGGAACGGGCCCGGAGAGACGCAGAGGTTCTCCGGGAGAAGTACGAAGACCTCTATAACTTCGCACCCGTGGGATATTTCACCGTCGACACTGCCGGAAGGGTTCTCGAGGCGAACCTGACAGGGTGCAGGCTCCTCCGGATCGTGCGGGAGAAGATTCTCGGGAGGCGTTTCCAGTCGTTTCTGCACCAGTCAAGCATCCCGGTTTTCCTTGCGTTTATCGATAACGCCCTTCGGCACGAACAGATGCAGACGTGTGAACTCGAACTCCTCCGTGGTGAGGCAACCCCGGTCTTCATCCGGGTCGACGGGACAGGCGTTCGCGGCACCGAACCTGGAACGAGCCGGGTCCGGATGTCAATCTCAGATGTTACCGCAAGGAAAAAAGAGGAGAATGACCTCCGGGAGAGCGAAGAGCGGTTTCGCACGCTTGCCCGGAACCTTCCGGGGATCGTCTACCGGCTTTATGTCACTCCGGAGGGGAACAGAATGGAGTTCTTCAACGACCAGGTGCCGGTACTGACGGGATATACTCAAAAGGAATTGAAATCGGGGAAGGTCTGCTCCATCGATTCGTTCATTCTGCCGGAGGATCGTGCCCGGGTCCTGGCTGCTGTGGAAGAGGCCATCCTGCAAAATAAACCGTTCGAGGTAGAATACCGCTTCCGCCACAAATCAGGGAGGATCTGCACCTATGTCGAACGCGGGCGCCCGGCGGTGAACCATGGGGGAACCGTCGTATCGATCGACGGAATAATCCTCGATGTCACCGAACGGAGACGAATGCAGGAGGAGGTGAGAAAAAGCCGTGAGCATTACCGCCAGCTGGTCGAGAATATCAGCGACGTTATCCTGACCATTGATCTCCAGGGCATCATCAGGTATGTGAGCCCGGTTATCGGCAGGCTCTACGGGTATTCCCCGGAAGAGGTGACGGGCAAACACTTCAGCCTCTTTGTCCATCCCGATGACCTCCCCCGGGTATCGGAAATCTTCGCCCGGAGGGACGACGGTGAATGCAGCGAAAATGTCTTCAGGATCCTGACCCGGGAAGGGAAGGAACGGAACATCAGGGTCACCGAGACCCCCATCCTGACCGAGGGGACCGTCACAGGGTTCAATTATGTCATGGCGGATATCACGGATCGGGTAATGGCCGAAAAGGCGCTCCGCGAAAGCGAGGAGTTCAACCGCGGTCTCGTGGAG
The DNA here is from genome assembly GCF_017873855.1 of Methanolinea mesophila. NCBI lineage: Archaea > Methanobacteriati > Methanobacteriota > Methanomicrobia > Methanomicrobiales > Methanoregulaceae > Methanolinea > Methanolinea mesophila. The sequence continues at coordinate 26,136 of NZ_JAGGKR010000001.1, read as the reverse complement.
AACCTCCCCGATTTCATCGTTATCTATGACGATAAAGGAATAATCCGGTACGCCAATGCCGCCGCGCTGAACAGTATCGGCCTCCCGGCCGGGCAGGTCATCGGGACCTACGGACCCGCGTACATAGTCGGGGCGCAACGGGACGATGTGGAGCAAAACCTGAAGCGTCGCTTCTCCGGGGAGAACCTCAACCCTTACGAGGTGGAGATCCTGACCGGGCACGACCACAACACGACCGTGATACTCCGGGGTTCGCGCATTACCTACATGAACGAGCCCTGCGTGCTCCTGGTAATGACCGATATTACCGACCGGAAGCGCACAGAAGAGGCAATGATCGAGAGCGAAAAGAGGTATCGAGTGCTCTTCGAGGAATCCCCGGTCTCCCTGTGGGAAGAGGATATTTCCGCGGTGAAATCCTGGATTGACGCAAAACATGAGGAAGGAGTCAAGGACATTTCCGGGCATTTCGCGACCCATCCCGACGACCTGATCGCCTGCACCCGGATGGTAAAGGTGAACAAGATCAATGCGGCGACCAGGGCTATGTACGGGGTAGAATCCGAAGAACCGTTTTCTCAAGGTATCGGTCCGATCTTCACCGGGGATTCCTACGCCGCGTTCCGGGATGAGATCGTGTCCTTCGCCTCCGGAGCTCTCGAATTCCATGGAGAAAGCATCAACTGTAGGCTGAACGGGGAAGCGATGAATATCCTGATCCGGTGCTCCATCGTACCCGGATACGAATCGACCTGGCAAAAGGTCCTGGTCTCGATCATGGATATCACCGACCAGGTCGGAGCCGAAAATGCCCTCCGCCAGGCAAACAAGAAACTCAACCTGCTCTCCGGGATCACCCGGCACGATATCCTGAACCAGGTCGCGATCCTCGAGGGATATCTCGAACTTGCCGGCGACGCGGAAAAAAGCCCCGAAGTGAAGGAATATTTCGGCCACCTGTATCAGGCGGTAAAGACGATTCAGCACCAGATCGAGTTCACCAGGGAATATCAGGAGATTGGGGTCAATGCGTCGACATGGCAGAATATCAGGGATCTGGTAACCGCCGCCGCGAAGGCGTTCGACCTCTCGCAGGTGACCCTGACCGTTACGTGCAGCGGTGCGGAGATATTTGCCGACCCCCTACTGTTGAAGGTGTTCTATAACCTGATCGATAATTCCCTCCGATATGCTCCACCGTTCACGACAATCACGGTCACGTGTCACGAGACCGGCAAGGAAATGACCATAGTATTTGCAGACGACGGGGTCGGGATCCCGCCGGAAGACAAGGCTCATCTCTTCGAACATGGTTTTGGAAAACATACCGGTCTCGGCCTGTTCCTTTCCAGGGAGATCCTGGCGATCACCGGGATCTCCATCGCGGAGAACGGTGAACCGGGAAAGGGAGCGCGGTTCGTTATTTCGGTCCCGAAAGGAGCCTACCGGGGATTCGGGAAGCCCGACACCCGGTAGTTAAGGATACTCCGGGTTTGAAAATCAGCTGTTTTCGTCCCGTTTCCCAGTCTTTGCGTTATTCGCATACGAAGCCTTCACCGCCCCCGGGGTGCGTTCCCCGCCGACCATACCTATTTAACCCCTTACTCTTATTCTGTGTAAAATCGCGTGGATGGAGGTCGTATAAGATGCCAAAACTTGCATTGATCGTCGCATCTGAGAAGATGGACAAACTGTTCCCTGCGGCCACACTCGGCACCACTGCGGCGATATCCGGGTGGGACGTGGAGATGTTCTTTACATTCTGGGGCCTGCTCTCCTTAAAGAAAGGATTCCAGCCTTCCGGTGTGAGCCTCGATTACAAGGAGTATGAACCCCGATTCTCCGAAGCACTTGCTTCCGGGTCGATCCCGGACTGGAGAAACGTCCTCTCCCAGGGCATCTCCACCGGGAAGATCAGGGTCTACGCGTGCTCGGCGTCGCTCGGGATGTTCGGGCTCAAATCGGAAGACCTGGAAAGTTATGTGAACGATATCGTGGGAGCAGCGACCTTCCTCTCGAAGGCGAAGGACTCGAATGTCTCGCTCTTTATCTCCTGAGGTGATCTGCCGTGAACGCCGGACCACAATGGATGGGGCCTCTTCAGGATATGAGAGAGGCGGCGAGACGTGAACACGAACCCCCGAAGGTGTGGAGTCGGCTCTCTTCCCTTCATCGTCACGAGGTGGTGAAGTCATGAACGCCGATATCGTGGTGGACGCGAAATACAAATCATGCCCCGGTCCGATGATCGCGCTCGCCGAAGCGGTGGGGAAAGCCCGCCCCGGCCAGGTGATCAAACTGCTCGCCACCGACCAGGGGGCTCCATCGGACGTGAAAGAGTGGGCTTCTGGAACAGGGCACGAATTCCTCGCATCCGGGAAGTCGGGCGAGGTATACGAGATCTACATCAGGGTCGCAGGATGATCTACAGCGACATGTCCCGGGACATCAGGGCGCTGCTCGACTCGCACGGCGTTCCCGACAAGGAGGTTTACCTCGATTCTGAGAACTCCGGGATGATCTTTCCCGAAGCCCTCGAAGCGATGCGGGCCGCGTATCTGGAAAGCGGCCAGGGCCATCCCGCGATAACCAACCGGAAAGGATGGGAAGCCTACGAGACACTCTATACTTCAACACTGGCACTTGCGGAGGCAATGCACTGCAAACCCGACGAGATCGCATACACCCACAGCGGCACCGAAGCGAATAACCTGGCCATCAATGGCCTCGCGATGACCGCTCCCGAGGGAAGGAAAAAGATCGTCATCTCCGCCATCGAGCACCTGAGCGTGGTCTTCCCCGCGGAGGAACTGAAGAACCGGGGGTTTTCGGTGGTGAAGGTCCCGGTCGACCGCGAGGGGTTCGTCGACCAGGAAGCGCTCGCACGTGAAGTGGACAAGGAGACCCTCCTCGTGAGCGTCGCCCCGGTCAACCACGAGATCGGCACGGTCCAGGACACCCGGGCGATCATAGAGATCATCCGCGACCGCGATCCCGGGGTGAAGGTCCATCTCGATGCCTGCGACGCATTCTGCAAGGTTCCCCTCGACCTCGGGGCATCGGGTGCTGACATGGCGTCCTTCTCGGGCCACAAGATATACGGGCCCAAAGGGTCAGGGGCACTCTACGTCAGGGAGGGTATCGAGCTCAAACCGGTCCTCCAGGGGCAGCTTTCTACCCAGAAACTCTGGCCGGGGGTGGAGAACGTCCCGGCCATCGTGGGTTTTTCCACTGCGGCCACCCTTATGCAGGCGCATGCAGGGGAGTACCTCGGGCGGATGAGCCGGTTGCGTGACGGGCTGATCGACGGGATCCTGGGAACCGTGGACGATACCCTCCTGAACGGCCCGTCCGGGAAGAAAAGATCTCCGGATAACGCGAATATCAGCGTGCTCTACTGCGAAGGCGAGGCCCTCACCATCGAGCTGTCCTTAAAGGGGGTATACGTCTCGAGCGGGAGCGCCTGCTCGAGCAGAATCCTCGAGCCGAGCCACGTACTCCTCGCAATCCACAGGAAGTACGAGGAGGCACACGGGAGCATCCTGATGAAGACCACCCCGTTCCACACCGACGAGCAGATCGCGTACGTGCGCTCCTGCATCCCGGAGGCGGTGAACAGGATCCGGTCGCTCTCCCCGTTCGGGAGAGGAGGTTGAAAAGATGTCGAGTCGTATACCACTTGCCTATAACCCGAAAGTCCTGGAACTGTTCAGGAACCCCGTGAACCTGGGGAAGATGGAGAACCCCGACGCTGAAGCGCTCGCGGGGAGCCTGGCATGCGGGGACATGGTCGCCGTGTACCTCCGTATCGACAGGGAGACCGGGATCATCAGGGAGGCGATGTTCGAGAGCTACGGGTGTGCCGCAAACATCGCGGCATCAAGCGTGATGACCGTTATGGCGAAGGGAAAGTCCCTGGAAGAGGCCTGGAAGATCAGTTGGAAAGATATATCGGACGATCTCGGGACACTCCCCGTGGTGAAGTCCCACTGCGGGATCCTGGCAGTCGGGGCGCTTCGCCGGGCGATCAGGAACTATTACAAGGACAAACAGGCCCCGTCCTGGCTCCCGGAGAAGCTCACCCCCGACGAGCGGCATGCGGTGGAGGAGGAACGACTGCTTGAGGTTCTCACCAAGAGGGCAAAGCGGATCGAAGCGGAGCTCACCGAAGAGGCGAAGGAGGAACAATAAGGGTTCCAGTCCCGGGGGTACGTGAACACACCCTGGCAGACTCTCTCCCGCGTACGGATTCGTGTCTGCCCGACCGTGAAGATGTTTCCGCTGAAAACAACAGGGAACTGGTTCTGACACTCAAAAAAAAATCTTCATGAGGCACCTCGTACAAGGGAGCCGGAAAATTCAACATATCCCGGATATCTGATAATTCTTAAAAATGGTCAGATATCAGTGATATTTTTTTGCACTCCGTGACATTACCCCCTCCGCCACCTAAATTTTTTATAGTACCGGTATGTATCAGGATACCGTATGAATATCAAGGTCGGTCAGCGATACCAGATTACATTCCCGGACGGTCACCAGGTCTCAGGGCTGTGCGAGAAGATCAATAACATCTCGGTGGTCATCAGGTCCCCGCGGGAAAGCCGCCTGATCCCGAGCGACGAACTGAAGTCCCTTCAGATAGAACGGCTTTAGAAGGGACACACGCGGTAGCCGGAATGCAAGGTCAGGTCTATCCGGTCGACCCGATATCCTTTTGCATCCATACAATATCGAAGGACTCTCCGAATTTCCTGCCCACGGAATGTAACCTTCCTACTTCCGCGAACCCGTTTCTCTGGTGAAAACGGATACTCGCCTCGTTTTTCGAGGAGATGTGCACCAGGAGCGTCGTCACCCCCGCGTCCTTCGCCGTGTGTTCGAGCCGTTCGAGGATCATCGTCCCTACTCCGACGCGGGTATGCCCGGGCCCGATGAAATAACTGGCTGTTGCCGCAGAACGGAACGCCGTAAACGGCATGAACGGTTTCAGCATGCCAAAGCCTATCACCGTACCTCCGGATTCGGCCACGATAAGAGCGAGCGCCTCTCCTTGCAGGAGATCGAACATCCTTTCCGGCACCGGTCCGTCAGGATATGCTGCAAAACTCGCGGTCGCATAGTGATTGAAGATCTGCATGACCGGTTCCTTATCGGCGTCGATGGCGGCCCTGAGGGTAATCGCTTCAGTTCCCGGGTTACCGGGTGCCGTTTCGTTCCTACTTTCCAAATTACGTTGAGGTCTCGTTGCCATTCCAGGGCCTCCATTATCTTTTCCTGAACATAAACAGATAACCCGCCTGAAAAACCACGAAAATCAATCTCCTATTTCCTGTTAATGAAATAAATTAATCTTTAATTGCATTATCCTTGCAGTTCTTCGCTAGACCATATGTAAATTCAAAAATTCTCTGAAAAATAGACGGAAATTGGTAGTATGCTCACATCACTTACGGACTTGTCCTTTTAATGGTCGGAATAGCGAAGGCAGCATCATAAGTTTTAAACCCTAAAGGCTTAACGGTCGGTGCGGTAAAAGCCGCATCAAGGGTTTTAAAGCCTGTCAGCTTGAATGCCGGTGCGGTAAAGGCTGCATCATAGGTTTTATAACCTAAAGGCTTTACAGTCGGTGCGGTAAAAGCCGCATCAAGGGTTTTAAAGCCTGTCAGCTTGAGAGCCGGTGCGGTAAAGGCAGCATCGTAATCCTTGAACCCCAGTGACTTTACGGTAGGTGCTTTAAAGGCTGTATCGAGATCTTTATATCCGAGAGGGGTTAATTCGGCGGCCATTACCGAGCCGGCACCGGATATCGCAAATATTAGAAGGACACTCACAAGCAGTAAAGAATAGCGCATCAGTTTTTCCACCAAATCGTACATATATCTCCATGGTTATAAGATTATCCATTTTTTATTTGTCATTTCTTCCTTTAATTCCCGAAAATAACGTGAGAGGGTTTATCTCCTTCCCGATGCCACATTTTTCAAGAGAGCTATGGCAAAGGTCAAAGTTCCCCGGAAAGTCTATGAAGAGCTGACGGTGATAAACCGCGAGATCCACTACACGCTCGACTATTCACAGGTGATCAAGAAGGCCGAGGATAACGGGTTTCATACCACCGCGGAATGGCTGAGAAACAACGAAGACCTCTATAAACGAGGGTTCGGGCGGGGATTCGAGCCGGAATAACCTGGTATCGCGGAAGACTCCGGATCTTCCGGGAATCTCCACATATTCTCTTTTCAGCTCTGCATATTGTCCCGATAGTTGGCCGGAAAACCGGGGAGCCGGGAGCACGGTCTGCCGGAGCTATTTTATAGAATCCATGTCCAGACTTGGACTGGATAGTGTCGCCCGCCCCGGGACTGCCCCGTCCCGGGAAGGCGCCCTGATCCGGGATGGTGGAATATTCTGGCAAGGGAGCTACTCACCTTCACCGCTTTGCTCATCTCGACGATTGCGAGCTGGGCGGCGACCCTCACCTACCAGAACATGTACCTGCAGGATCTCGCGACCGTACTCCTGGTGGCGACCGTCACCTACCTGGTCTTCGAGATCCTGTTAATCAAGTTCGGGTCGAGCCGAATAAGCGATAAACGGACCAGGTACTCCCTGAACAAGGTCTTTTACGTCCTGTCGATCGTTATTTTCCTGGTCGTCTCTATGCTCCTTGTGGTGCAGGACCCCTCTTCCCTCCTGGTGACATTCGGAATTATCGGGGCGGCGATCGCGTTTGCCCTTCAGGACGTCTTCAAAAATTTCGTGGGAAGTATCATTATCATGGGCGGGAACCTCTTCCGGGTCGGAGACCGGATCGAGATCGAAGGGTTTTACGGCGACGTAATGGACATCGGGCTGATGAACAGCACGCTGATGGAGATCCGGGAGTGGGTCGACGGCGACCAGGCGACAGGAAGGATCAACCTGGTCCCGAACGGGCTCGTGATCGCCCACACGGTCCACAACTATACAAAAGACCATTCCTTCATCTGGGACGAGATTTTCATCCCGGTTACCTACAACAGCGACTGGAAAAAGGCGATTTCCATCATCACCGAGGTGATCACCCGGGAGACCGGGGAGGTGACCTCGCGGGCCGAGGCGGAGATCGAGCGTCTCGGGGAAAAATACTACCTCTCCCGGAGCGTGATCGAGCCCGCGGTCTACCTCAGGTTCACCGACAACTGGATCGCACTCTATGCACGGTATACCACGGACGTCCGGAACCGCAGGGTGGTGAACACCCGTCTCTCGCGGCTGATCCTGGAACGACTCGAAGTCGAACCCGACATCACAGTCGCCTCGCAGACCGAAACGGTCACCGTGATCCAGCAGGAGCCGGTCGCGGAGAAGGGCGAACCCGGCAAACGGACCTGAAAAAGTCTGTTCCCCGCGAAGGGAACGGAGAACCGGTGTGAGACCTGTGACCCTCTCCGGGGAACCTTTCCGTTTCCTTGAAGAGCCCGGGGAGAGACCTTTAGGACGCATGGAACACTCCTATCGGTTTGCCGACCGAATGCGGCGGGCTCCGGAATCTTTCCTGGGAACCCTTTTTGCCGTTTCCAGGGACCCGGAAATACTCTCCTTCGCCGGGGGCCTCCCGGGGAGCAGGTTCATCGATACGGAAGGAATAGCCCGGGCGGCCGAAGAAGTGCTGGAACACGAGGGCCAGGAAGCGCTGCAGTATTCCACCACCGACGGATATCGCCCCCTCAGGGAGTATATCGCGGAACGGTACCGGAAAAGGCTCGGGCTCCCCGCTACGCCGGAAAATATCCAGATCGTGAACGGCTCACAGCAATGCCTCGACCTGGTCGCAAAGATCTTTGTGAACCCGGGGGATGGCATCGGGATGGAAAGCCCCGGATATCTCGGTGCAATTGAGGCTTTTTCCCTCTACGAGCCCGTATTTCACGGTGTCCCCCTCGGCGAGGAGGGACCCGACCCGGAACGGTTCGCCGCGGTGATCAGGGATGCCCGGCCGGGATTATTTTACGCCATTCCCAACTCCCAGAACCCGTCAGGGGCGACGTACTCGACGGAGTCCCGGCGTATGGTCGCCGAGACCATAGAGGAAAGCGATACAATATTCTACGAGGATGATGCCTTCGGCGAGCTCTTCTTCGATCACCGGCCGCGACCCCCCGTCTCGGCACTCATCCCGGAACAGTCCGTGCTCTCGGGCTCCTTCTCCAAGACCGTCGCCCCCGGGATGCGTATCGGTTGGATTTACGGCCCCGAACCGGTGATCGGGCAGTTCAACGTGGCAAAACAGGCCGCGGATCTTCATTCAAACCATCTCTGCCAGATGGTGCTCTCCCGTTACCTGGCCGGACACGACCTCGACGCCCACATTCGGAGGGTCTCCGATGCATATGCCGGACAGTGCAGTGTGATGTGCGACGAGATCGACGACCTCCTCCCTCCCGGGGTGTCCCATACCCGTCCGCAGGGAGGGATGTTCCTGGTCGCCCGCCTGCCTCCGGAAATCTCTGCTTCCCGCGTGTTCGAAGAGGGTATCCGCGAAAAAGTTGCGGTCCTTCCGGGGACACCCTTCTTCGTGGACGGCGGCGGGGACGACCTTATCAGGTTGAACTTCTCAAGTCCGACCGAGGAGGAGATCAAGGAAGGGATGCGACGGCTTGCGAGGGTCTTCCGACGTCTTGGTGGAAGCTGACCGGCGGACCCCTGATTCGGTGCGAAGAGAAGTCGTCCAATTGGATCCAGGGAAGACCATATGGATATCTTTTGTGGGCGTGGTAGAATCCCTTTTTGAGACATTTCCCGGAATACCATTCCCCGATACTCCTGGATAATAGTACGAATCCTGCCATCCTGGGACGTGGCGGGTTTCCGGATGCAGCGGGACCCCTACACACCCAATATCAACAGCGACAGGCGGTTTTCCGGCGCCATGGTCCGGTACAGGTCCACCGGGAGTGACGAAACCGTGGAGCATATCACTGGAGCGTGATACAGCGCAGATTCTCTTTCGTCAGAATCCCGCGTAACGTCTGAAGGAGGCCGCAACAGATCTGCATAACCGATAAGACCGGGGTGACTAAAAAAAGAAAATCATTATCCCGGGAGCGGAGTACTGGTAAATCCGCCCACCATGCCGGGGTTCTCCATGATCACCCAGTATCCCTTGAAGGGGAGCATCTCACGTCCGGGCATGCCCGGGGTGTAGACCCAGCCGGGCTGGCCGTGCGCAGGACTGATCACCATGACGTACCCGGGAAGGCCGCCCTCGACCTCCTCAACCGTGATCAGGGCTTCCTCCACACTCTGGGGGACGAACGTCGAGTTTTCATAGGGTGGGGCCGGCCCGAACAGGTTGATGCCGGCGGCAAGTTCACGGGAAGGCGGGGGGGCAAGGCTCGTCGACGGTACCAGGACCGCTTCCGCCCAGCCGTTGTTCTTTATATAATACGCCTCGAGTGGCCCGACGTGATACCCGGGATCCGGAATGACCCACATGCCGTCGTCCCAGGTGATGATAATCGAGAGGTTATCTCCCCGTCCCTCGGCAAAAATGGCGGAGAACGTGTCCTGGCCCGCCTGGAGGGATACAGGAGTCGAGAAGATGTTCCATCCTTCGCCGAGGGGTACCGTCTCGATCGCCCCCGCCGGGACCGCGAGCATGGCCAGGAGCAGGAGCGCCGCTCCCGTGCAGGTCCAAGTTTCCAGGTTCGTCGTCATAGCGTGATTGGGGAACTATTCACGATTCGCTCATTAATACCTGTCGCCCCGATCCGCGTGCATCAAGAAAGGAAGATTTCTCACCCGCAGAGGCGAACAATGTTACATGCTGTTCTTATCGCACCGGGAGGCGGCCCACTGGAAGAGGATGGCCGCAGAGGTACTCCGCACCGGTGCACTACCGGGCGACATCCCGTGCCCGGTCAGGAAGAATCTCCTGCCCGCGTTCCACTTTTACCTCGGTACCCTCCTGATCTCGAAAGGGATGCGGGAGGCAGGCAGGGAATGGCTCGCGTCCGGGACGGTGATCGAAGAGGACGGCCTCTTCTCTTCGGCATTTCTCATCGGGTTCCTCGAGCGGCACGAAGGGAGGTTTGTCCAGCCTGACGTCGTGTTCCGGGATCCCCGTCCGTTCATCCATTTCTCCGGCGTACCGGTTATGGCATCGGCCCGGGAACGGTTCGTCTCCCAGGCGACCCATTCGCTCCCCGAATTCCGCGAACCCCTCAGGATGATGGACATCGGGTGCGGCAACGGCACCCTCACCGTAACGCTCCTCGAGTCTCTCACCGCGTCGGGAAAGGCCGGGAACGTGGCGGAGGTGATGCTGGTCGACCCTTCGCCGGCAATGCTTTCCCTCGCGGAAACAGAGGTCCGGGAAGCGTTCCCGGATGCCTCCGTCACCACGATAAATCACTCGTTCCAGGAGTTTTCCGGTAAACTCAAGGGACACTACGACCTCGCGATCAGTTCCCTGGCCTTCCACCATATGCCGATCGAAGAGAAGCGGGTGCAGCTCGCGCGGCTCGCCCCCATGATCGATCATTTTCTCCTTTTCGAGCTCGATGCCAACAACGATACCCCCGAATACGGGAGCCCGGAACTGGCCCTCTCGCTCTACCAGTCCTACGGCAGGATCATCGATTTCGTGTTCTCCCACGACGCTCCCGTCGAGGTCGCGATCGCGTGCGTGGACCTGTTCCTGATCACCGAACTGGTCTCGTTCCTCACCGAGCACCGGGGGGTCAGGAAAGACTATCACATGCTCCGGAGCCAGTGGAACGATCTCTTCGCCTCGTCATTCGGCCCGGAATTTTCCCTGCGCTGCGATTCTCCCTGCTATGCAGACGAATACCTGACCCTCTTCACGATGCACTACGGGAGGGAATAAAGCCGGGTCGTCCCCAGGGGAAAGGAGCACGGCCTTGGGCGGGGCGCTTATCTGCCCAATCTTTCCTTCAGGTCTGCGACGAGGGTCCGGCCGTAGGGGAGCATGAACACCTTTGAAAGAACCCCTGCCTGCCGTTCCGCCCGCAGTGCCTTTACGCGCTCGAGATTCCGCACAGCCTCATCCACCTGTTCCGGGGAGAGATGGGTGCGCTGGACCAGCATCTCGGCCCCGGCCTTCTCATGAAACTCCTCCCCGAGGAGCCAGATGATCCATTCCTCGTTTGTCCGGATCCCGTCCGGCGTGATGAACATGATTCTCGTATACACGGTTTCTGCCAGTCTGCCATAAATCCCTGCGAAACATCAGGGTGGTTCGTGAATCCGCCGGTTCGATATCAAGTCCACCTCTTCACCTTTCCTTCGCGGTGTGGCCGTAACTTTTTTTGTTGATCTGGCCGTTCTGTACCATCAGGAGAAAGAGACATCCATGCCGCACTATATTGTGCTCGGTAACTTCACCGAGAAAGGGCTCTCGAAGATCAGGGATGCACACGGGAGAATGCTCCAGTCACGGGATATATTCCGCTGTGTCGGAGGAAACCTCATCGAACTCTTCCATACATTCGGGAGATACGATTTCGTCGCCCTGGTTGAAGCGCCGGGGGAGGAAGAGATGATGAGGGCGCTCCTGATCCTCGGCGAGCAGGGAGAGGTCAGGACCGAGACCATGGTCGCCGTCCCCGCAGGGCACACCATGGAGATCATCAAAGAGCTCTGACCCGATCCGTATGCGGGGACCGGCTTCATCAGGCCATCCGGGAGTCTCGTTCGCCATCCCGGACCACGACGCGCTGGCACGGGACGGATACCTCGCGGTGGACATGCACGTCCATTCCCGTCACTCGGACGGGCTCCCCGCGGTGCGGGACCTCCTCGCCAGGGCCGGGCATCATGGGTTCGGCTTTGCCATCACCGACCATAACGTCGTTTCCGGGGCCAAAGCGGCCTGCAGCGAAGAACGTTCGATCGCAGTAATCCCCGGGATCGAGGTAAGTACCCCGGAAGGTCCGCACATCCTGTTCTATTTTTACCAGATCTCCGATCTCCTCGACTTTTATCACCGGGTTATCGAAAGGGCGCTCAGGGAAAACCCCTGGATGGCGATCCGGCTTCCCACGGGCACACTGCTCGAACGGGCGGGAGACTATTCCTGCCTTATCGTAGCCGCCCACCCGTTCGGGTACGCGGTGCTCAACAGGGGGGTGCTGAAAGCGGTTGAGAAAAAGATCATGCCTCCCGAGGTGATGCATCCCATCGACGGGCTGGAGGTCATATGCGGGGGGATGAGCGCCGCGCTTAACAGGAGAGCGGCGGAATATTCGCATGAGCACCGCCTCGCATTCACGGGGGGGTCCGACGGGCACCTGCTCCGGGAGACGGGAACGGTGGTCACCTGCGCAAGGGTCGGGGACGGGGCGGAGCTCCTGGATGCCATCCGTAAACGGAAGAATATCGTGGTGGGACGCACCTCCCGCACCGTGGGGAAGGGACTCTCCGCCGGGGTGATCATGGGCCGCTTCCTCCCCTACACCCTGCCCTCCCTCCGGATTCACTACGAACAGAACGTGCCCCGGATCTGGAACCGCTACGTGTCCCGGGAGAAGGAAGAGAACGGCAAGTAATTACAGGAGCGGGGAGAAAAGGCGTGATACGGATTCCTTTATCTTCACCCTGACGCTCCTTGCGGCATAAAGGCCGGGTGTGACCAGGGTACAGTGTTCGAGGTCTCCGAAGAAGATCTTTTCCAGCCGCCCGGAGATCTCCCTGTCGTAGATGAAGGCATTGGTCTCGAAATTCAATCGGAAACTCCTGATATCCCAGTTTGCACTCCCCACGGAGGAGACCAGCCCGTCGACCACGATGCTCTTGGCATGAATGAACCCTCCTTCGTAGATGTATGCTTTCACGCCCGAATCGAGCAGGTCGCCGAGGAATGAATACGATGCCCAGTGAACGAAGGGGTGGTCACGTTTTCTCGGGATCATCACCCGCACGTCCACCCCCGAGCGCGAGGCGATCCGGAGCGAATCGAGCACACTCTCGTCAGGGACGAAGTAGGGGGACTGGATGTAGATCTTCTCCCGGGCGGAAGCGATAATCTTGAGATACGCGTCCTCGATAAGGCTCCACCGGGCATCGGGCCCTCCGGAAACGATCTGGAGCAGGGCACCCTGTTCACCCGTGCTCCCCGGGAAATATCGGGGTCCTGATCCCAGGTACTCCTTCGAGGCGTAACTCCAGTCGAGGATGAACCGGAGCTGGAGGGCCATCGCGGCGGATCCCCGGATCATGACGTGGGTGTCCCGCCACGCGCCGAGCCTGGGGTTTTTCCCCAGGTACTCTTCGCCCACGTTGAACCCTCCCACGAATCCGGTGTTCCCGTCGATCACCACGATCTTCCGGTGGTTCCTGTAGTTCATACGCGGGTTGATCAACGGTGCAATGGAAGGAAAGAAATAGGCGAGTTTTCCCCCGGCGGCGAGGTAACGATCGAAGAAATGGCGGGGGAGGCCGCCGGACCCGAGCCCGTCGAGGAGCAGGCGGACCTCGAGTCCCTGCCCGCACTTTTCCGTAAGGAGGTCGGTGAGTTTCCGCCCGAGCCCGTCGTTGCGGAGGATATAGTATTCGAGGTGTATGTGGTCGCGGGCCGCTTCGATCTCCCGAAACAGCGCAGCGAACTTCTCTTCCCCGGTAGTGAAGATCTCCACCCTGTTGTCCATGGTGAAGAACGACAGCGTGCTTTGCAGCAGCATCATCGCCAGACCGCGGAACCGTCCCCCGTAATCCCCCGGGATACGGAGTTCCTCGGAGCGGAGCTCCTCCTGCTGGCCGGCGATAACCTTTGAGAGGAAAAGGTCGTCCCGTTCCTTGATCCGGAACATTCGTTCGCGATGGATGTTCTGGCCGAAGATCAGGTAGAGGATGAACCCCGCAAGTGGGAGGAAAACGAGGACAATAAGCCATGCAAGTGCTGAGGTGGGACTTTTGCGCTCGAGGAAAACGATACTGACCGCCGCGATGCCGTTAAGGATGATACCGATCACCAGCAGGGCTACCAGATACTCGTCCATGTCCCGACCTTCTCCCCCGGGGACGTATACCCCCGGGATTACAGGATGATGCTCCTGCGGGGTAATTAACTTAAGGAGCCCGGGGGCCGGGGAACTTCTGCGCAGGGACAAATGCCGGTGCACGGGCGGGATACCGGATATTACCGCACCGCGGGTGCATCGAGGGTGCCAGAAGAAGGAGTAGTTTGATTCCCCGTCGGAATCCGGGGATTGAACTTCTTCTGTCAGCAATCCGGGTATCGGTATGGGGGGAATCGAGCCTGAAAAAGGACCGATGGATACCTGGATTGCTGACTTAACAGAATTGATATATGGATTTAAAATTTTGTCGAAATTTTCCCCCCGAACCGGGTTCGCGATGCTCATATCGCAGGGATCAGAAATATTCCGGAAAAATTTTCGGAATACGCCAAAAGTTACGGATTGAGCGGGAAATGCAGATCGCACAATTCATTCTCCTGGAGGCGGACTGGAATAAAGTCGAACAAAAATGCTGGATTGTGCGACCTTAGCCAACCCTGTCATTTCACCGGCGAAGGAGTTCTGTTCTTCTCCCTTTTTTCACATCTCCCCCTTTTTCCCGTAATTTCCGATATCAGTATCTTCCTGTAAAGTCTTCCCGGGAACTGATCCGGGGGAAATCAAAATCATCACAATTCGGCAGGTGATAACGACACCCTGGTCCAGGCGGAGTCGAAATAAAAAAATAAGGATTGAAAAATCCTTTAGAAATCAACGGGGGTCATAACGCCGGTTTTGGCGTTCTTCTTCTTCGTCTGCCAGACGAGGTCCTTGCCGGAAAAACCGTAGCTCGCCATAGGGATGACCTTTACGGCAGGATCGATCTTGCCGGTGTCCGCTCCCGAGGGGACCAGCACCGCTCGCTTCATACCGTCTGCAGGCAACCTGATCGAAGATACCGGGGTATAGGACGCGTATACCGCAATCGTTTCGCGGACCTGCCCGTTCCGCCTCGAAACCTGGAAATGTGGGTCTGCGGGGTTCTTCGGGTAGAGGCGGGTAACGGCCCAGCCGTCAAGGGACGAATATCTTCCCTTGATCTCCCGCTCCTCCATGTTATACATGATGTCATGGATATGCATGCGCACTCACATCAGATATTAGGTCAGGCCCCGATTTAACCGTTCCGAATATTAATTCTCACATAAAACCTGAATATCCCGAAAATATACCAGGAGTATGGATAACCGGGAAGAGAGTACCGGAATTCCGGCGGCAGGGTCCGGGAGCCGGAACCCTTCATTCCGGCAGATCCCGCCCTCGCTCCCCCCTGAAGGATTCACAGCCCGGTAAGAATATCTCAAATTTTTTTTGCGGCAGATAATTTCGATAGTATCCGGATTCGACCGGGTATTGCAAGTGCCAGTCCTAAAGCGCGAGCGGCGCTCCCCCGGAAGAATTCGGGCAATTTGCATCCGGGCCTTCCCGGGAACGTCACGGGCATGTAGAAACTTATACTGGTCCCTGCTGGAGCCCGTCCCAGAACGTGGAAAGCACGTTCCAGATTGTGTCGTGCAGGTTCCGGACCCGCTCCCCGTCAACTGCTGCCGGGCCTGGGTGCGTCCCGGAGGGTACCTCGTAGAGCGACCGGTTCAGTTCCAGCTGTATCCAGGGGACACCTTTGTGCCAGTAATGGGCGTTCGGGATGAAGCCTCCCGGATAGGGCTCGTTGAGAAGCACGTCCCCCGGACCGGGGAAGATCTCCCGGAACGTCCGGGCGAGTGCCCGGGCCCACCCCGGGGGGCAGGTAAGGAGGGCGTGCGGGCGTGGTTCCCCGGAAGAATTCCCATTGTTCCCTATGCAGACCAAAGGCCGTTTCTTCCCTGCATCGTGGTTCCGGGGGGCACCGACCGGGGTCATGGTATGGCAGTCGATGGCGAGTTCCACCGGGAGCGTATCCAGGAGGATGTTGATCCGGTCGTGGTACGGGAAGTAATGAGTCATCAGGAGGCGGTGGATACAGGGAAGGTCGGGAACACATCTGTCCTTCCATATTTCTATCCCGTCCGGGGTGACCGTTTTCACCACCCCGTCCGTGTGCCGGGGCGGAAGATAGTACGGGGGGCGGTTCAGGTCGACCAGGACACGGGACACGGAGGCCTCGAGGTACCCCTGCACACGTTCCCTGAAATCGTAGAGTTCAAGAGAGGCGGGATCGCTGTAATACCGGATCTCCTCTCCTGTCAGGAGGATCCTGTCCCCGAGTCCGGGAGGGATCGCGGTGCCCCCGTGGGGGACCGAAAGCAGGAACGGGTAGACCTTGTTCATCATTCACCGGGCGGTCAGGTCTGACCGGTGAATGTAGGATGGAGCACAAGGGACAAATAAAGATCCTTTCATCTGCCTGCACCGCACGGGTCGTTCCAGTCGACCCGGGCGAGATCCCCGCCCCTGCATTCGATTCCTGACGCCACCGCGGCCCCGACGAGCGGGGCGGTCCCTCCGAGGGCGGTGACCGCAAGACGCGGGAGCGTGAGGTACCGGTCGATCCTGGGAATCGCCCTTTCCAGTACTTCAGGGACATTGTTCACCACCACCGAACCGTCGAACACGATCAGGTCGGGGTTGTAGGCAACGATGATATCCGAGATCCCGCGCCCGTTAATCACCGCAAGCCGGTCCAGGAACGCGGAGGCTATCGGGTTGCCCTCGCCTGCTGCGGAAAAGATACCTTCGGGGGTCCGGGGATCGAACGGGAGGTGCGAGAGGTCCTTTCCCCACCATGCGGAGAAGAACCGGGGGAGGAATCTTCCGGACGCGTACCCTTCCCAGTGGCCGGTGTACCCGCATCCGCAGGGGAGGTCGAGCGCAGAATCGACATGGAAGTGGCCGACTTCCGCTGCGTTTCCCTCCGAACCGAGGATGAGCCTCCCGTCCAGTATTACCCCGGCCCCGATGCCGGTGGAGAGGGTGAGGTAGACCATGTTACGATACCCCATTCCTTCGCCGAAGCACCGTTCCCCGATAACCCCCGCGTGGCAGTCATTGAGCACGGTTATCGGGAGGCGGGTCCCTTCACCGAGCGGTCCGGCCAGGGGAACTTCGGGGAATGGAATATTCGGAGGATTGATCAGGGAACCCCGTTCACGATCGACAGGGCCGGCACCCGAGATTCCTACGGATCCGACCGCCTCCCACCCGGCAGGCCCGAGGAGACGCTCCGCCATCTCCTTCACCCGTCGGGCGATAATCGTCGGATCGTTCCCGGAAACCGGGGTCTTTTCCGACAACGATGCCCTGATTATCCCCTTTGTGTCCACGAGTGCCACCCGGGTGTTGGTGGCCCCGATATCTACCGCCAGTACCGCCGGTTCAGCCTCCATTGTTCCAGCATCCGTTGTCATGCGGACAAAAAAAGGATTGGTATGGCTCCGTCGAACCCAGGTCCGGGAGATCTCTTTAATGCGCTGCCTTTACCGCCGGAACGCAGGATTCCCCGGTCCATATCCCTAACCGGGCGCACGATGCTGTATTCGCCCTGCCAGGGGATCATTCATATACCTGAAACATCTATTCACGCGTGAGTGAGAACGATGAATCTGGGCGATGCAATCGGATTTGCAAGAAAAACAGGAATATGCTTCATGGCGACACGGGAAGAGGGACAACCCCGTGTCCGCCCGGTATCGGTCATGGACGAAGAGAGCGGGTTTTACTTCGCGACAGTCGAAGGAAAACGGATGCACCGCCAGCTCCTGGACAACCCCCTCGTGGAGGCCTGTTTCTACGACCCAACGACCCCATCCGACGGCGGAACGGTACTCAGGGTCGCCGGGGACGTTGAATTCGTCGATGACCTGGAGATGAAGGCCCGCATCCTCGGAAAGAGTCCGGTCCTCCAGGGGATATTCAGCGGTCCCGACGATGTGCACTACATCCTCTACCGGATCGCCCACGGCGAGGCACGGTTCTGGACCATGGCGGACTTCGGAAAAGAGGACAGGATCAGAGGAATCCCGTTCTGAACCCAGGGGCAGGGACCGGCGGATAGTCTTCCGGCCGGAAGGCACAGGCCCGGAGACAGCCCTGCACCGGCATTTCCCTGCGGCGTATCCCGTTCGAACCTCCTGGAGACAGCCCGCCTGTGCGAGCGGTTTTATCACGCAGGAGATTGTACAAATTCATACAGGGATACGCCGGGCGAGCCCTGTTACTCTTCTTCTTTGAGCCACCCCATCTGGGCGTACCAGTCGTACTCGTGCTGCCAGACTGCCTTGTTCGCCATCACCAGCTGGCAGAAATAATCCCTGCGTTCCCGGTGAAACTGTTCCTGTTCCGGGTAACGATGCTCGCCCCGGATCGACCGGGCCAGTTTTTTCCCGAGCCTGAAGGACTCCTCCTCCGCGGGAACGAGTGCGAGCGGGTCCCTGCCGATGGCGACGCCCACGCCGCCGGTCACCGTGCAGCCGAGCACCATGAGGGTATGATTCATGTATTCGACCACCTTATCCTGGCCGCTCCCGCCCGCGGTGCAGACGGAGCACCCGAATTTCCCCGAGAACATCTGACAGTGTATGGCATCGGCGACCCGGTCGAATACTGCTTTGAGCGGCGCGGTGATGGAGTCAATATAGTTGGGCGAGCCGAGCACGATCCCGTCGGCATCGAGCATCCTCTCGAACAGGTCGGGAAAGTCGTCCATCAGGGTGCACTCGCCGGTGGCGTAACACGCCCCGCAGGCGGTGCAGTACTCGATCTTCAGGTCGTAGATATCCACCAGTTCGGTCTCGGCACCCTCCTCCCGGGCACCGGCGAGGACGGCCTCGACCAGTTTGAGCGTCCTGCTTTCCGCCCCCCGCGGGCTTGCGTTCAGTCCGATTATCTTCATTACTCAATGACTCCTGTAGGGCAGGAATTCGTCAAGGGAAGCATAAAAGTATCGATAATTGTTTGTTTCAAAAAAATCCGACGGATTTTCCCGAACCATACCCTTTCACACGGGTGAGACGAAAGGATGTTGTTTTCATGAAAATAGGGGTTATGAATGTCCTGCCTGAGTTTAGAGGTAAATTCTTACCGTTCTCGCGTACTCTTTCCAGGCTTCCCGCCGTGGGGGGATTCGGGGTTCGATTTCACTACCAGCACCGGGCAGCGGGCACTCCTGATAATGTTCTCGGCGACGCTCCCAAGGAGAAGGCGTTCTATTCCCGTCTTTCCCTTGGTCCCGATCACGATGAGATCGACGCCGTTCTCACCGGCGAACCGGATGATCTCCGGGGCGGGTTTTCCCGCGAGGAGGAGACACTCTGACTTCTGGTCCCCGGCGAGCATCCCCGCGTTCTCCATGGCCCGCCTTCCCTCCTCCTCGAGAACCTGGTACATGCTCCCGCCCGCGACATCGGTGGGGACCGAACTGATGGTGCCCGTATCGATCACGTAGACCAGGTACACGATCGCGTTGCACGCAGATGCGATCTTCAGACCTTCCTTCAGGGCCTCACGGTTCTTCTCCGACCCGTCGGTAGCGATAAGAATTTTTTTGTATATGTCCTGCATGGGTGATCCCTCGGTTCAGATGATGAGTACTACTCTCTCTTGCGCTTCATGAATGATCTCTTTGGGGGCGGGCTTGCACTGACCCTCTCCGCCTCGAATTCGTTGATATAGTGAATGTCCCGATCGTGGTATTCGAGAGGGCCACTCACTTGTAGGCAAGCCCTCCACCTTCCACGTCTTTTCCGTGCTCCCCGGGCGTGTGTGTTTCCGGCTTTTCTCGCTCCAAAATATCGCCTGACTGCAGGACTTTCCGGTGCACCTGTCCGGTACGAAGGTATTCCTTACTACGTCACACAGGATGGGGTTAAGGGTTTCGACCTGTAATGAGGAGATAATCCGGAAAAAACCGGGAATACATCATATCCTCGGAAGTGGTCATACCGCACCGCATCCCGCAGTTCAGGGAAATCATCAGGGGGGACGGACACCCGGTCCTCCTCAAGAATCCCCGGGGGCCCGGTTCAATGTGCCGGGACCCGGGCTGTGACAGCTCTTCCCTGAACGGTGGAACGGCAGGATGTATACGCCGGAACCGGAATTCCAAACCCCTCTTATGACCCGGGTCCGGCCCTGGAGACCTGGATCTGAGGATCATGTGTTTTTTTACCAATGACGGTCCAGTATGGATCCGATGGTTCCGGAACGACCGCATGTGAGGTCCGGGCCCGGAGGTACTATGGCAGAAGACGTCCAGATGGAGAGGGACCTGACCAGGGACCTGCTCACCCGGTTAAACGACCCGGACGGGCACGTCCGGGAAGCGGCTGCGGAAGCAATGGCAATGAACACGGAGGACGAAGACTGGAGACCGGAAGAGATGATCCGCCAGGGGGGGATAGAGGTCCTCAAGGAGCGGCTCCTCGATAAGAACCTGCATACTGTGTCCTCGGTGCTGGAGATCATCGTCGCCATAGCCGCAAACGATGGTGAGGAGGAGCTGATCTCCGCAGGAATGATTGCCATCCTCGACACCATGCGTGACCACCGTGATCCTGGGGTACGGGAACAGGTCCGGGAAGCGCTATGGCTCCTGGAGCCGGAGGTCGAGGACGTGGTGACCAGCAAGCCCCAGGACGAGTATTAAGGGCGCACCACCTGAAATTGCGGCGACCTGTTGGAAAAATTCCCCTGGTCCTGCAAGGCCCGTTTTTCTATTGTTGCCAATTTGAGGAGAATAACGCTAAAATACGTGATTTTTCAGGGTTAATCATTGTAACTTTTACCAGAAGTGATCCGGGAGAGGGCACGGTGCCGGGAATTTTCCTTCCCCTTTCCCTCCCCGGTTTCGTAACTTTTGCCTTTTTTATCGGTGAAATCGGTCGAAATCAGCGAAAGGTTTAAATCTATAATTGTTGCACATTGTGTGAGGTGGCTAAAATGGCAGATTTACCAGTAGCTGCAGTTGTTAGAATTGCAAAGAACAGTGGAGCAGAGCGTGTCGGCAGCGATGCCGCTGCGGCACTTGTGGCAAAGGCTGAGGACTATATCGGCAACCTGACCCGTGAAGCGAACAAACTTGCGCTCCACGCGGGCAGGAAGACCATCAAGGAAGAGGACATCGATCTGGCGGCAAAATCCGTCTGAATCATCCTATTTCCTACCTTTTACCCATTATTATCCGTTTCACCCGCTTCTGTTCTCACGGCGGCCAACCGTTTCCTGTAGGAAAAATGTACCGATAGGCTTATCCTTCTCGTTTACCCCATCATGCATCATGAAGCGTTTAGTACTTATCCTGGCCCTTGTGCTTGCCGCCGGAATGATCTTCTCGGCGGGCTGCGTCCAGAACCCCCAGCCACCGGCGACACCGACGCCGACTCCTACCCCGATTCAGACTACGGTACCTACCTCCGCCCCGGTGACCATACCGACCTCCGGGCTCGGCACCCCGGGTCCTACCCAGGCCCTGCCGCCCCAGTACTCGCTTGATTTCCAGGTACAGAGCAACGGCAACACCGCAAACCCGATCATGATGGTCTCCATCCGGGGTGGGAACGGGTTTAACCTCGACTCCCAGGCCGACGTGAGTCTTACGACTCCGGACGGCAACGTGCAGACCCAGTCCATGTATGCGCCGTTCTACATGGGGCAGAATGTCACCTTCCCCTGCAGCGTATACAATAACCGGGTGGAGATCTGGGTGACCGCGCCACAGGTAGGAAGGATTAAGGTATACGACGAGATCGTGCCGTTCCAGTCGATAAACCCGGGTCCCTGATCGATCCTGTCCTTGGATCGGCCCCTTTTTTTCCGGGATTACCGGTGGCACGGTCAGTCCCTGGTTTCCCGGAGAAGATTTTTCATATCCGGGATAATATTCCCTCATACCGCCTGACCTGTTATCCCCGGAATATTCCTGGCCCGAGGAGGAGTGCCCCTGTTACCTGACCTGAAAAAATATCGTGCGGACCTCGTGCGGAATGCAGTTCTCGTCATCGCATACGTAGTTTTTGCGAGGCTCAGCCTGTTCTTTTCCATCGGCGAGGGGAATATCAGCACGATCTGGCTCCCGACGGGAATAGCCGCGGCGGCCGTTCTCTTATTCGGGCCGAGAATTTTACCCGGGGTATGGCTCGGCGAGGTCATCGGAAACCTCTATACCGGACTTTCCCCCACTATCCTGGTTTTCTACGGTCTCGGAAACGTTGCGGAGGCATGGATCTTCTATACCGTGGTGCAGAGGATCTCAGGATCCGGGCCGTTTTACTGCAGACTCTCCGGGGTTGCCGGGTTTGCCCTCGGGACCGGAGTCGCCTGCACCGCAGCAGCCGTCACGGGAGTATCCACGCTCTACGCGTTCGGCGCGATCCTTCCCGGGGAGTATGCAGCGAATGCCGCCATCTGGTGGGTCGGAGACGTTATGGGAATCCTCGTCGCGACTCCGCTCATTATCTCCTGGTCCAGACCTTCCGCCCTGAAGTTCCCAACGAGATATCTCACCGAATACGCCCTTTTTTATGTCGCCCTGGTGTTCACGGCGTATTTCATCTTCTCTACCGGATTCTCCCCGGCAATCACGAGGGGGATGCCCTACGTGGTCCTGATCTTTATCGTGTGGGCGGTCTTCCGGCTCGGCGAACGGCATGTCACCGCCGCATCGGCCCTCGCGGGGGTCTTCGCCGTCAGGGCGGTGATCACCGGGACCGGGCCGTTCTCCGGCCAGACCCTGGCCATCCAGCTGTTCACCACCGAGGGATTTATCGCCATCACCAGCATGACCGGAATAATCCTCATCGCAGTGGTCGCCGAACGGCGGGTCGTCGATGCGCAGTTGAGGAAGTCGAGGGAAGATCTGGAAAAGCGGGTGCAGGAGCGGACTGAAGCGCTCAGTAACGATATCGCAAGAAGGGAGATCGCCGAACAGGCGCTGAAGCAGTCGGAACGACGGCTCTCCGATATTATCGACTTTATCCCCGACGCGGTCCTCGTGGTCGACCGGCAGGGGGTGGTGATCACCTGGAACCGGGCCATGGAGGAGCTCACGGGTGTTGGTGCCGATGAGATGATCGGGAAGGGAAACCAGGAGTACGCCATCCCGTTCTATGGCAAACGGCGCCCGATACTGATAGATATGGTCCTCGATCCCGGCCCCGGGGTAACCGAGATGTACCCCGGAGTAATCCGGAAGGACCGTGAAATCCTCATCGCAGAAGTGACCATTTCCCGTCCGGACGGGAGAAAACAAGTCCTCTGGGGGAAGGCGAGTCCTGTTTACGATGACGAGGGGAAGATTGCAGGGGCAATAGAGTCGATCCGTGATGTCACCGAACGGAAAGAGACGGAGGAGGCCCTGCAAGAGAGCCATTCCCTGCTCGAGGATGCCCTGGACCAGGCTCACATGGCCTATTGGGAAGCCGACCCCCAAAAAGGGGTCTTCACGTTCAACGACCGGTTCTACGCCCTGCATGGGACCAGCGCAGAACGCGAGGGAGGGTACACCATGCCGACCGGGACCTATATCCATGAGTTCCTCTACCCCGAGGACGCGGGTATCATCGGCCGCGAGGTGGAGAAGGCGTTGCACACCAAAGACCCGGGGTTTATCTCCGAGTCCGAGCACCGGATCCTCCGCAGGGACGGGGTGATCCGCTACGTCACCGTGCGGGTGAGGATCACCAAGGATGACGGGGGAAGAACGATCAAGGCCTTCGGCGTGACCCAGGATATCACCGAGCGGGCAGAGGCCGAGGCCGCCCTGAAAAAAAGCAATTTCTTCCTCGAGGAAGCCATGGACCAGGCGCATATGGCCGACTGGGAGTTCGATGTCCCATCCGGGATCTTCACCTTTAACGACCGTTTTTACGCACTCTACGGGACCAGTGCCGAACGCGAGGGAGGGTACACCATGTCCGCGGAGGTGTACGCCCGGGAATTCGTGCACCCCGACGATTCAGGGGTGGTCGCACATGAGGTCGAAAAGGCAATCACGGCCACAGACCCGGACTACGTATCGGAGGTGGAGCACCGGATCATACGGAGGGACGGCGAGATACGCTTTATCGTGGTCCGAATCCGGATAACGAAGGACGCGGAAGGGAAAACGGTGAAGACTCACGGGGCCAACCAGGACATCACCCCGAGAAAACGGGCCGAAATCGCCCTTTCGGAGGCAAAAAAAACAGCAGAGGAATCTCTCGCATTGTACACCACCCTGTTCGAGAACTCCCCGATAGGGTTCGGGTTCGTGGATACGGATTTCAGGGTGATCATTACAAATTCAGCTCTGGCAGGGTTCAGCCCGGTCCCGCGCAACGAACAGACCGGTAAGATGCTCGTCGAACTTATCCCGGACTACTGGCCGGCACTGGGACCCATATTCACACAGGTACTCAGTAACGGGGTTCCGGTTACCGGGATCGACGTTCCCGGCGAGGATGTTCCGCGTTCGGTCATGGCGCAGAGATTTCTGGCCAATCTCTACCCCATCCGGATCCGGGGGGGCAGGACCATCGGGATCGGGGTCATCGTGGTGGACGTGACCAGGCTCAAGGCGGTCGAGGAGACCATCCGGAGATCAAGGGATTATTACCTCAAGCTCTTCGACGATTTTCCAAACCCGGTCTGGCGTTCGGACCTGTCAGGCACGTTCGACTATTTCAACAGGGAATGGCTCTCATTTACCGGCAGGAGCCTGGAGCAGGAATACCATGACGGATGGAAGGACGGCGTCCACCCCGATGACCGTGCGGCGGTCGAAGAAACCTACCGCAGGTCGTTCCAGGCGAAAAAGACGTTCGAGATGGAGTTTCGTCTCAAGAGCCATGACGGAACCTATCACTGGATCCTGGCATCAGGGAAACCCTTTTACGACCTTGAAGGAAATTTCTCCGGGTATCTCGGTGCGTGTTACGACATCCAGGACCGGAAGCGGACAGAACTCGCGCTCCAGGTCGTGAACCGGAAGCTCAACCTGCTCTCGAGCATCACCAGGCACGATATCATCAACCAGGTGACCGCGCTGAAGGGCTACCTGGAGCTCTCCCACGAGGTCCCCATGGTCCCGGAACTGGCGGAATTTATCCGGAAGGAAGAGCAGGTAACCGAAGCCATCGAGCGCCAGATCCTCTTCACCCGGGACTACCAGGACATGGGGGTGACTTCCCCCGTATGGCAGGACGTGCGTACGACCATCGTCGGTGCGATGTCGGGCCTTCCCATGAGGGACTGTGACGTGAAGGTGGAATTTACCGGGCTGGAAGTCTATGCCGATCCGCTCCTCGAGAAGGTCTTCTTCAACCTGATCGACAACGCCCTTCGCTACGGCGGGTCGAAGATGACGAATATCAGGTTCTCCGCCCGTCGCTCCGGGGATACCGAGGTGATCGTCTGCGAGGATGACGGGGAAGGGATAACCGCCGAGGACAAGTTGCACCTTTTCGAACGGGGGCACGGCAAACATACAGGGCTTGGCCTGTTCCTCTCCCGTGAGATCCTGGCCATCACCGGCATTACTATCCTGGAGACGAGCGGAATTGGAACAGGTGCACGGTTCGAGATCACGGTTCCCGACGGTGCCTTCCGTTGGGCAGAGGGGGAGAACGGATAAGGAAGGGGCAGGGGGAACCCCCGTGCCTCTCCGGGCCGGATCCCTGTGAGTTCCGACCCGGCAGGGCCGAACTTTTACCATTTTTTGTGGGTTTCAAATCGTTCGATCGCGACGTTACCTGCGTTTCGCGATTGCGGGCAACCCTTACATGGTCAAACCCGTGCGACCTGATGCGGGAAACGTTTTTTACATAGAAAGTGATTTTTTCCCGCGGCTCTGCCTTCGTCCTTTTGTCCAGTAGGAAGAGTGGAAGAATTATTTGGAAAAAATTCTGGTTTTTAACAATCGGATTTACACTAAATTTTTACTGGACAGAAATTCCAGGATCAACCCACGTGGTCAACAAACATCTTGAGTAGTGCAGGGATCGGGGTTCCCACGGGGGTGATCGACGGACGGGTGAAGGTCGGATTCACGGTATCGTAAAGATATCGAGTCGGCAATGTGATCGGAGTTCCCAAAGGGGTGATCGACGGATGGATCAGTGTCGGTATTGTCGGTACATGAATCGGAGTTCCCAAAGGGGTGATCGACCGATGGATCAGTGTCGGTATTGTCGGTACATGAATC